>CAXMOR010000075.1:0-36291 GCA_964195455.1 uncultured Acidimicrobiia bacterium | reverse complement strand
GATAAAATTGATCGTATTGAAGTTGATGCCGATGACAATAGTGTGATGACGCTTAACTTTCCTATTTCAATTACTCCTGGTAAAGTAGTTGCTGAGATAGATAAAGTTTCAAAAAATTATGGAGATAATCAAGTTTTAAAGAACATCGATTTACTTATTGAACGCGATAGTAAAACAGCATTTGTTGGACAAAACGGACAAGGGAAATCGACCTTGGCTAAGATTTTAGTGAATGAAATTCCACATGGAGGTCATTTAAAATTAGGTCATAATGTTCAAATTGGATATTTTGCTCAGAATCAATCAGAATATTTAGAGCCTGAACAAACGGTATTAGAAATTATGGAGAATGCAGCTACAGATTCTAATAGAGCAAGGGTTAGAGATATGCTGGGTTCATTTTTATTTGGTGGAGATGCCGTAGATAAAAAAGCAAAAATGTTATCGGGGGGAGAAAGAAATAGATTGGCATTGTGTAAATTATTACTGTCGCCTTTCAATGTTTTAATAATGGATGAGCCAACAAACCATTTAGATATAGCCTCTAAAAATGTACTGAAACAAGCCCTTAAGAAATTTGATGGAACCCTTATTTTGGTTTCTCACGATAGAGATTTTTTACAAGGACTGGCATCAACTGTTTATGGCTTTAAAGACAAAGTTATTAAAGAATACCTTGGGGATATTGATTATTTCTTAGAACAACATAAAATTGAAAACCTTAGAGAGGCAGAAAAAAGAACGGTTGTAAAAGTTGATAAATCTTCGGATAAGAAAGAAGGGTATCAAATGTCTAGAGAGCAAGAAAAAGAGTTAAAAAAGATAAAGAACAAACTTTCTAAAATAGAAACAGAAATTGCAGATTTAGAAGCACAAATTGAAAAGATAGATTTAGAATTAGCACAAAATTATGATGAAGTTTCTTCTAGACCAAGTTTCTTTGAAAAATACAAAGCGAAAAAAACAAAATTAGATTCTTTAATGGAAGATTGGGAAAAAGTTGAAGCTGAGGCTTCTAATTTTTCATAACTCTCTGCAATTCCAATTGCTGAAACATCGAGAGTAGTAACTTAAAATAATTAAATTATAGTCTCCTGTATAAACAGGAATAACAAACAATGAATTTCAACTCAACAGTAGAATCTAAAAATCAACAAGTTTTCCTCCCTATTTTGGAAGAAAAAAAGGTAGAACTCTTTATAAAAAGAGAAGATCTAATTCATCCTTTTGTTTCTGGTAATAAATTCAGAAAATTAAAATACAACTTACAAGAAGCTAAGAAACTTAAAAAGAAAGCCCTCTTTACCTATGGTGGCGCATTTTCTAATCATATCGTGGCAACTGCAGTTGCAGGTAAAATAGCAGGGTTTAAAACTTTTGGAATTATTAGAGGTGATGAATTAGGTAAAAAACTTGAAGAAACCTTAGAGGAAAATGCTACTTTAAGAGAAGCTCATAATAATGGAATGAAATTTCAGTTTGTTTCTAGAGAACAATACAGACAAAAATCTTCGTTTGGTTTTGTTGAAAAGATGAAAAATAAATGGGGCGATTTTTATGTGATTCCAGAAGGTGGAACAAATTGTTTGGCAGTTGATGGCTGTGAAGAAATTTTAAATAAAGAAGATTCGGAATTTAATTATATTTGTTCGGCTGTAGGAACAGGAGGAACGATTTCTGGTTTGATAAACGCATCCAAAAAGAATCAAAAAATAATAGGATTTCCGGCTTTAAAAGGTAATTTTTTATCAGAAGAAATTAAAAAATATGTAGGTAGAAAGAAAAATTGGAGTTTACAGAAAGCCTACCATTTTGGTGGTTATGCAAAGTTTAATGAAGAGTTGATTGATTTTATTAATAATTTTAAAGAAGAAACAGATGTTTTGTTAGATCCTATTTATACAGGCAAAATGTTATTTGGAATTATAGATTTAGTTAAAAAAGATGAGTTTGTAGAAGGAACTAAAATTTTAGCAATTCATACAGGAGGAATTCAAGGGATAGAAGGAATTAATCATCAATTAGAAAAGAAAAATCAGCAAATAATTAAAGTTTTATGAAGTTAAGGGTTTTATTTTATTGTTTATGTTTATTGATTTTATCAAGTTGTGGCGCTAGTAAAAAAACGAGTCAGCGAGAGAAAAATACAGGTGTAGTTTTAAATGAATCAAAACCCAAAACATCACCTTCTGTAAATCAAAAAGAACTTATAAAAAAGTTAATTAAGAAAAACCCGAAATTAAATAAACAGACCTTAGCTTATATTAATAAATATGCGCCAATTGCTGTAAAGGAAATGCATGAAAATAAAATTCCTGCAAGTATAACTTTAGCACAAGGAATTTTAGAGTCTGGCAGAGGAAGAAGTGAATTAGCCTTAAAGTCTAACAATCATTTTGGAATCAAATGCCATACACAATGGAAAGGAGAACGCGTGTATCATGATGATGATGAAAAAGGAGAGTGTTTTAGAAAATACCAATATGTAGAGACTTCTTATGATGACCATTCTGCATTTTTAACGAAAAGGAAACGATATGCTTTCTTATTTAATTATGGAGCTAAGGATTATAAAAAGTGGGCAAAAGGTTTAAAAAAAGCAGGTTATGCTACAGATAAAAAGTATCCGAATAAACTGATAAAAATTATTGAAGATTATAAACTACATGAGTTTGATAAAATTAAAAGAAAAGATTTTAACTATAAAAAACCTAAAAGAAATAAAGAGGAAACAAAAGTTTTTATTACTAAATATTATAAGGTAAAAAAAGGGGATACTTTATATTCTATTGCTAAAAAACTTAATATTTCGGTTGCCAAATTAAAACAGGTTAACAATTTAAAAAGTAATACGATTTCCATAGATCAGGTTTTAAAAACAAAGTAAAGTGTAACCTGAGAATTTTGATAAATAACATTTTGTCTTATTGAGTTTAACAATTTTATTTTTTTTCAAATTTGTAACTAGATGTTTTTAATTAATATATTTACTAAGTGCTCTTAAATTTTATTTTCATCAAAATGCCACTTTTAAAATTCTAATAATATGCCCATCATTAAAGCCGTAAACGGAAAACACCCTCAAGTACCAGAAGATTGTTATGTTGCAGAAAACGCCACTATTGTTGGTGAAGTTTCTCTGGGAAAAGAATGTAGCATTTGGTTTAACGCTGTTCTTAGAGGGGATGTACACTATATAAAAATTGGTGATAAAGTAAACATTCAAGATGGTGCAGTAATTCATGCAACTTATCAAAAATCGCCTACCACTATTGGTGATAATGTTTCAATTGGACACAATGCAATTGTGCATGGTTGTACAATTCACGATAATGTTTTAGTAGGTATGGGTTCTATCATTATGGATGATTGTATTATTGAATCTAATTCCATAATTGCTGCAGGAGCTGTCCTTACCAAGAATACACGAGTAGAAACTGGTAGTATTTATGCAGGTATTCCTGCTAAAAAAGTAAAGGATATTTCGCTAGAATTAATTTCTGGTGAAATAGACCGAATCGCCAACAATTATGTAAACTATTCTAGTTGGTTTAAAGACTAAATAGTTCCGAGTGATCTTGATTTTTTTAATATTATATGGAGATTGGGTGTTACACAAGGTCACACTTTCACTACTTTCTTTTTTCGTAAAAATAAAAAAGAGCTCGAACAAACCGTTCAATTACTACTGTAAAATTTAGCATAAAACAAAATCCGATTTCAATTAAGAAATCAGATTTTATTTAAAATGTATCTATAAAACTAGTCCTTAAAATCGTTTTTCTTTTTTTTTTCTTCTTTAGCATTTTTCTTTTCTTCACCATCTTCATTCCTTTCATCTTTCTGCTTTTTTTCATTTTCTCAAACTTCTCAAATTGTTTTTTATTTAAGATGTCTTTCATGCTGTTTCTAAAAGCAATTTGATTGTCTAGTTGCATGCTTTTCATAGCGTACATTTCGTCGGAAGAAGGTCTTTTTTTTGTAGCTTTGTTTTCTTTTCTTTTTAACATTGCCGCTCTTTTATTTGCCACCTGGTTTTGAATTAAAGGTTCTATTTGTTTTTGTTGCTTTTCCGATAATTCCAAAGACAATATCATTCTTTTAACCGTTAAATCTGTATGCTGTTCAATTGTTAGTTTTGGCCCTCGTTTTTCTCTTTTCCCTTGTGCTTCTGCTGATAAAGTAAAGGCGATTGCTAAAATTAAAATACTTGCTATTTTTTTCATGATATAAATGTTTAATTAAATTATTTAGGTACACTTCTTTGACATTTAAATTTTTAAAAGGTTTAAGTTTATAACTCAAATTAACGAGGGTTTAACATATTCATAATACTATCTGATTTTTACAATACAAAATTTTCTAATTTTTGAGGTTCCACTTTGTTGATGATTATGAACGGCTATTTTAAAAGTTTAGTTTGGGGTGTTGAGCAATCTTCTAAACACAGATTGCTGACGTCAATTATTAAATTAGTTAGCGAGTTAAGTACAGATTTTATGTTTCTATGAACAACTATTAAAATTAAGTAGTTTCTTAAAAAAAATGATTAGATTTAAACTATCATATAAACCGGAAAAAAATTCATGCCATAAGACTAAAAGTGGTATTAGAATTTTCTAAAGAAAATCCAATTTAGAGCTCATGAAACAATTTAGTAAATATTTTTTTCGTTTTTTAGTCGTATTGATTGTCGCTTTTATGGTGTTCTTTTTTTGGGCATCATCATCCACTTTAAATGTTATTGAATACAAATCAGTCTCTGAATTAGAAAATAAAGTAATGCCTGAAAATGATTCTATTTTTAGTATTGTAACCTACAATATTGGGTATTTAAGCGGAATGACGAATAACAGAGCTATCGCAAAACCAAGGCAGTTATTTGATAAGAACCTAAGCAAGGTTTTAGAAGAAACGAAGAGAGTAAACCCAGATATTATAGCTTTTCAAGAAATAGATTATAATGCGAGTCGTTCATACAATGTAAACCAAGAAAGTGAAATAGCAGCATTAGGTTTTAATTATGCTGCAAGAACTATTAATTGGGATGAACGTTATGTGCCTTTTCCTTATTGGCCAATAAGTATGCATTTTGGAAAAGTAGTTTCCGGCCAATCAATTATTAGTAAATATCCCATAAAAGAGCAGCAAAGAATTGTTTTATCACGAGTGGCAGATGCTCCTTTTTACAGAGATGCGTTTTATTTAGAACGTTTAGCTCAAGTAGTGAAAATTGTTATAAAGAGTAAAGAAGTTGTTTTAATTAATATTCATTTAGAAGCTTTTGACAAGCAGACAAGGGTTAACCAATTTGAAGAAGTTTTGGCTATTTTTAATACATATAAAAACGATTATCCAACAATTTTATTAGGTGATTTTAATTCGAGAGCCAGAGATAAAGATGCTGTTATTCAAAAAATGTTTGCAATGAAAGATGCTGGAAATGCTGGGTTTGATATAAATAACCTTGGTAATACTTTTGATACAAAAAACCCTTTTGAAAGAATAGATTATATCTTCTATACAAAAAATACCATTGAATATGTTTCAGGAAAAGTATTAAGTCAATTTGAGGAAGCATCAGATCATTTACCTATAGAAATGAAATTTAAGTTAAAGTAAATTAACTATTTTTTGCTTCCTTAAAAATTTCTTTTACAGCAATAGCATATGATTTTACATTGCTTGCTTTTTTAATTTTTTTATAGGTTTTCTGTGGATTCGAAAAACTTTGAGAGAAGTATTCCCAAAAACCAAGCATTTTCATTTTAATAGGTGTTGGTCCAGAAAGCGCAGCGTCATATTCTTCAAAAATACGATTGTGAAATTCATTAAAGATGTCATACCTGTTTTTTGGATATTCTGTAGTATTATTTTTAATCATACTAGGTAAAAAAGGGTCTGCAATTAAGCCTCTTCCAATCATCCAATGATCTATTGAGGTAAATCGTTGTTGTAGTTTTTTAAAAGCCGCAACAGTCGTAATATCGCCATTATAGTACATTTTATGTTTACTGTTATCTAAACATTTTTGAAACGCTTCTAAATTAGTGCCTCCTTTGTACAACTGTTTGCCTATTCTTGCGTGAATTGCAATATTTTTTAAAGGATAATTGTCTAAAATTGGCAGAACACCTAAAATCTCTTCTGGAGTTTCATAACCCATTCTCATCTTCATAGAGACGAGAATATCAGATTCATTATGAACTTTATGAAGAATACTATTTATTTTTTCTGCATCGCTAATTAAGCCAGAACCCATTCCTCTTTTTGTAACCATGGGGTAAGGGCAACCTAAATTCCAGTTCAATTCCTTGTAGCCTAATTCTTGTACGTAATTAGAAACGAATAAAAATTCATCAACATCATTCGTGATAATTTGCGGAATTACTTCTAACTCAGTATTGTTTTCAGGAAGAATATCTTTATGATAAGAGTTTTTAATGATGAGTTTTCCATTCAGTCGAATATATGGAGAATAAAAAGTATCTATTCCTCCAAAGAAATGGTTGAATGCGTTTCGAAACTTATAATCGGTAAAACCTTGAAGGGGAGAAGATAGAAGTGTCTGGTTCATGAAAAAGTTATATCAATTTAATTATAAAATGAAATATTAAAAAGAACAAGTTGTCATGCTGCATTTTATGGTAATATTCATATTCGTTGCAAATATAGCATACTTTTTAAAGCATTTGATAAACAAATTAGCGTAAATCAATTTTTAAAAATCCGTATTATTTACTTGTTTTTCTCCTCTTTAAACTGGAATGATTTATTTGCTATGGACAAATTATTTAAGATAAAAAAACCTCCCAATTTTGAAAGGTTTTACGTTTATTGAATATCGCCATTGGGAGTTTAAATTGAAGTGAATTCAGTGGTTTAGAAATTATATAACGGCTATTTTATTTATTTCGTTAGTAACAGTTAATTCTGTTTTTTCGTTTTTTAATAAAAACAATTACCAGTATCTATAAAATGGGATACACTGTGCCTTTAGCTTCGTGACATATTTTGTCTTTAATTATAATTGTTTTTTGTAGACGGTTATGCCTTCTTTGATTGTTTCGATGACTAAAATATCTTTGATATCATTAAGCTCAGATTTTAAAGGATTTTTGTCTAGAATTACTAAATCAGCAAGTTTTCCAACTTCAATAGTACCTTTGCGATCTTCTTCAAAATGCTGATAAGCTGACCATTCAGTGATGCATTTTAATGCTTCATAAGGTGTTAATCTTTCATCTTCACCTATAATTTTACCTGATCTCGAAACTCGATTAGTGGCCGTCCATATAACGCGCATTAAATTTGGTAAGGCTACAGGGGCATCCGTATGGATAGTGATTTTTAGCCCTTTATTTAACGCGGTTCTGGTTGGGCTAATTTTATTACCTAAACTATCGCCAATTATTTCTTTGTGCCAATCTCCCCAATAAAAAGTATGTAATGGAAAAAGAGATGCTATAATATTTAAATCTTTAAAATCATCTAACTGATCTTCCCGAACATATTGGCCATGAATAAGAACATCTCGTCTACCTTTATTGCCGTATGTATCGGTAACCTTTTTTAAGGTTCTAATCATTTGATCCATAGCAGCATCTCCATTTGCATGCGTATGTATTTGCCAATTGTTCTGAAAAGCTTTTTCATAAATTTGTTCAACGTCTTCATCCGAAGGAATCGCAGGATAGCCTAAATACCCTTCTTTAGCGCCGTCTGGAGGAACCAAGTACGGTTGTGTTCTCCATGCTGTTCTTCCCTGTGGAGATCCATCTAG
Source organism: uncultured Acidimicrobiia bacterium (assembly GCA_964195455.1). Taxonomy (GTDB): domain Bacteria; phylum Bacteroidota; class Bacteroidia; order Flavobacteriales; family Flavobacteriaceae; genus Polaribacter. Next base: position 28,508 of record CAXMOR010000075.1, on the reverse strand, counting down.
CGTAAGTTTTACTCCCGCAATTCTGTAGTGCTTTTTATAGGTGGAACTGTACCAATCAGATTTTAATAAAGAATCTGCAATGGAGTAATCAATATAACTGACAACATCGAGTTTTAAGAAATCAGTAGTTGCGGCATGCTCTAAAAAAAGATGCGAATTTTTCATTGCTCTTCCTTCTTGAACGGTTGTATAACCATAAGACAAAGCCATATTTTGACCTGCCGTTAGAAATACTTTTAAGGCTTCTTCATTTTTAGGTCCTAGAACAGCAGGCATATATGGGATGGCAGCTAATTCTTCTAAGACACCATTTGGTTCTTGCGTGCCAGAAATTCTTCTAATAACTCCGCCTTCTGGATTCGGTGTTTCTGAGGTGATCTTCAGTAATTCTAATCCTTTACTATTTACCACACAAAAATGTCCAGAAATATGAACAATCATAATAGGATGCTCTGTTGAAACTTTATCTAAATCACTTTTGGTTGGAAATCTTTTGTCTTCTAATACAGAATCGTCAAATCCCATTCCGAAAATCCAACCCGTTAATTTAATGTTTTCAGGAGTTGACCAATCTTTCAATATCTGAATTAAAGCATTAATATTATTTGCCCCAGCATCTGGTGGTGGAAGTATCTGTGCTCCAATAGATTGACTTGGGAAACCTGCAAAATGTGCATGTGCATCTATAAAGCCAGGAAGTAATGTTTTTCCATTGAGATTATTTTTTTTTGAGGATGGAAAGCGTTTTTTGGCTTCAGAAAGACGACCAACAAATGCGATAGAATCCCCCTTTGTAACTATGGCTTCAGCGTAAGTGGGTTCGTCTCCATTCATGGTGATAATATCTCCTCCATAATATAGAAATTGACTTTTAAGTAGTCTATTAGAAGGGGTATTACAAGTAGAAAATAGTATTATTAAAAGTAAAAATGTTAAAAGCTTTTTCATTTGGCTATTTTTAAGATGTATTAATACGAATTTATTATTTTTTTAATTTAGAAACAAACCAAACTATTTTATAAAGGAGCTATTAAGCAACATCTTTGATGTTTTTTTTCACCTAAATGGTGTATCAGTTTAAAGAGAAAAGCTAAAAACGAAGGCAACTATAAAATATGACGCTTTCTACTTTCTGTTGAATATTATCAAGTAAAATTGTTAAAAAATATTGATTTTAGAAAATGAAAAACCCTTTAAAATTCCATTTAAAGGGTTTTTAAAAATTAAACAAAGGTCTTTTTATAATTGAAAAGCTTCTTTCACTTTATCGATGTAATCTAATTTTTCCCAAGTAAATGTTTCTACTTCTTCAGAAACAGTTTCTCCCATTGGGTTAGAAAATGTAACCGTTTTTACTTCTGGCGTTCTCCCCATGTGACCATAAGCAGCAGTTTCAGAATAAATAGGTGTTCTTAACTTTAAACGTTGCTCAATAAAATAAGGACGCATATCAAAAATAGTTTCTACAATTTTACTAATTTCTCCATCCGTTAAATTTACAGTTGATGTTCGATACGTGTCTACATTTATACTTGTTGGTTTTGCAACGCCAATTGCATAAGATACTTGCACCAAAACTTCTTTACACAATCCTGCAGCTACTAAATTCTTAGCAATATGTCTTGTTGCATATGCTCCAGATCGATCCACTTTACTTGGGTCTTTTCCCGAAAAAGCACCACCACCATGAGCCCCTTTTCCACCATAAGTATCGACAATAATTTTTCTTCCTGTTAACCCTGTATCTCCATGAGGTCCTCCAATTACAAAAACACCTGTTGGATTTATGTGGTACGTAATATTATCAGTAAATAATGTTTGAATATGAGTTGGTAATTTAGCGACAACTCTAGGAATCAAAATTTCAATAATTTCTTTTTTGATTTTAGTTAACATTACATCTTCAGATTCATCAAAATCATCATGCTGTGTAGAGATTACAATTGCATCAATTCTTTGTGGAACATTATCGTCAGAGTACTCTATAGTTACTTGAGATTTTGCATCTGGCCGTAAATAGGTAATATCTTTGTTTTCTCTTCGTAATTCAGCTAATTCTTTTAATAATCGGTGAGATAATTCTAACGCCAAAGGCATATAGTTTTCAGTCTCATCAGTAGCATATCCAAACATCATTCCTTGATCTCCAGCACCTTGCTCTTCTGGGGTAACTCTGTCTACACCTTTATTAATATCTGGTGATTGTTCGTGAATTGCAGATAAAACTCCACAAGAATTTCCATCAAACATATACGCACTTTTCGTATAACCAATTTTATTAATTACATCTCTAGCTATTTGTTGAACGTCTAAATATGTTTTAGATTTTACTTCACCTGCTAAAATTACTTGGCCCGTGGTAACCAAAGTTTCACAAGCAACTTTACTATTTTTATCGAACGCTAAAAAATTATCAATTAATGCATCAGAAATTTGATCTGCAACCTTGTCTGGATGTCCTTCAGAAACACTTTCTGAGGTAAATAAATATGACATAATATTCGTCTTTTGTGTTAAAAAATGATTCCTCGATATAAAATTGAGGCTTCCTTAAAATTATTTTTTCCTGAGTAAATAGGAATCTATAGGAAATAAAAATTGATTGCGTTTTTGCTAAAAGAAGTATATAATTACTGCTTTAGCATTTTTTTTATGAGGTTGCAATCAGTTCAAATTTTTCCTCTCAATTAGATGACAAAAGTACACTATAAAATTAAAATGGGTCCTTTTTTCTCTATAATTATTTGTGATAGCGTCATCAATAAATCAATTTCAGGGTTTTAAAATTGATGTTTTTAAAGAATGAATAAAACAAAGACGTATAAAATGCGAAATCAATATTTAAAAAAATAAACTACTTTTTATTTGGATATTAAATTTTTCTACACTTATATTTGCACTCACAAAGTTCAATAACTTATTGAAATGTTATCAAGAAAGGTGAAGGGATTAGACCCGATGAAGCCTTAGCAACCCTTTAGAAATAAAGAAGGTGCTAAATTCTACTCAATTATTTTCTAATTGGATAGATAACAAAAAAGAATTTTCCTGTTCTGGAAAGTCCTATTTTCTTAATAACATTTTTCTAGTAAGTACATCAACTAAAATTGGTGCATTTGACTTTTTTGTTTATTTATTAACTCAAAAAAAAATAGAAAAATGAGTACATTAAAATTAGCAACCAACGCGTTGCACGCAGGACATGACGTAACTGCAAACGGAGGTACAAGAGCAGTTCCAATTTATCAAACAACATCGTATGTTTTTAACAATTCAGAACATGCAGCAAACCTTTTTTCATTAAAAGAATTAGGATTTATTTATACTCGTTTAAACAATCCAACAAATCAAATATTACAAGATCGTTTGGCAGCGGTAGAAGGCGGAATCGGAGCCGTAGTTTTTGCTTCCGGAACCGCGGCAATTGCTACAGGTTTATTAACGCTTTTAAAATCAGGAGATCATATTGTTGCCTCTAGTAGTTTATACGGCGGAACTTACAATTTATTAAGTGTTACGTTGCCAAGATTCGGAATTACAACTACGTTTGTAGATGCCTCAGATTCTGATAATTTTGCGGATGCTATTCAAGACAACACAAGAGCATTTTTTGTAGAATCTTTAGGGAACCCTAAGTTAGATGTGTTAGATTTAGAAGCAATTTCTGCACATGCAAAAAAAGCAGAAGTTCCTTTTATTGTTGATAATACCGTGGCAACTCCAGTCTTATTAAACCCTATAAAACACGGAGCAGATATTGTAATTCATTCGCTTACAAAATATATAGGTGGACAAGGAACTTCTTTAGGGGGCGCCATTGTGGATGCTGGAACTTTTAATTGGGCAAATGGGAAATTTCCTGAATTCACAGAACCTTCTGCAGGTTACCATGGTTTAAAATACCATGAGGCTTTGGGTGCTGCATCGTATACGTTTAAATTAATTTTAGAGGGTTTAAGAGATTTTGGTGGAGCTTTAAGTCCAACAAACGCCTTTAATATTATACAAGGTTTAGAGACTTTACCAGTTAGAATAAAACAACACTCTACAAATGCATTGGCATTGGCAAAATGGTTAGAAGACCAAGATGAAATTGCTTGGGTAAACTACCCTGGTTTAGAAAGTAGTAAATACAAATCATTAGCGGATAGATACTTGCCAAATGGGCAAAGTGGAATTGTTACTTTCGGACCTAAGAAAGGTTTTGAAGCAGCAAAAGCAATTGCAGATAAAACAAAAATATTCTCTTTATTGGCGAATATTGGTGATACGAAATCGTTAATTATACATCCCGCTAGTACGACACATCAGCAATTAAGTGCAGCCGCTCAAGAAAGTGCAGGAGTTTCTCAAGACTTAATTAGATTGTCTGTTGGTATTGAAGATTTAGAAGATTTAAAAGCAGATTTAAAAGCAGCTTTTTCAGAAATATAAATTAATATGTCAAACTGAGCTTATTGAAGTATAATCGATTTTGATAAGCTCAATCTGACAAAAAAAAAGTATTTGAAAGACCAACTACAACATATCAATATTAGTAATTTCGCCACAGAAAGCGGAACTCATTTTTATGATATTCAATTAAGTTATCAATTGTTTGGTCAAAAATTAGGAACAGCTCCTCTTGTTTTGGTAAATCATGCATTAACAGGAAACAGCGATGTTGCTGGCGAAGATGGTTGGTGGAAAGATGTTATTGGAGCTGAAAAAACAATTGATACAAATACCTATACAATTTTAGCTTTTAATATTCCAGGAAATGGATTCGATGGTTTTGTAATCGATGATTACAAAAGTTTTATTGCTAGAGATGTTGCAAGCCTTTTTTTAAAGGGATTAGTAGAATTAAAAATTGATTCCCTTTTCGCTTTAATTGGGGGTTCTTTGGGTGGCGGAATTGCTTGGGAAATGATGGTGTTAAACACAAAGCTGACCAAACACTTTATACCTGTCGCAACAGATTGGAAGTCTACAGATTGGTTAATTGCCAATTGCCAAATTCAGGAGCAATTTTTGGTAAATTCAAAAAATCCGGTGCATGATGCACGCATGCATGCCATGCTTTGTTACAGAACTCCGGCATCCTTTAAAGAGCGTTTTCAACGAACTAAAAATGATGCTTTAAAAATATTTAATGTAGAAAGTTGGTTGTTGCATCATGGAAACAAATTACAAGAACGGTATCAATTATCATCTTACAAATTAATGAATCAGCTATTAAAAACAATCGATGTTACAAATAATGGTAAAAAAAACATTGAAATTTTAGATTCAATTACAGCTGATATTCACATTATAGGTGTTGATTCTGATTTATTTTTTACTGCTGAGGAAAATAGACAAACGCATAAAAAGTTAGCGTTAACGAAAGACAACGTTACGTATAATGAAATAAACTCTGTGCATGGCCATGATGCATTTTTAATCGAACATGAACAATTACAAACAATTATTGAACCTATTTTCAATAAAGATTATAGAAAGAAAAAAATGAAGGTAGTTAAGTTTGGAGGAAAATCATTAGCCAATGGAAAGGGTATAGAAAATGTTATAGAAATTATTCGAAAGAAATATAAAAATAACCAAAAAATTACAGTTGTTGCTTCTGCAAGAGGTAATTCTACGAACGATTTAGAAGTTATGTTAAAGGAGGCATCATTAAAAAAAGAGTACAAAAAGAAGTTTGAAGAGTTTAAAGAATATCAACATACACCTAATAATTCTGTTGATTTTTCTCAAGAATTTTTAAGACTAGAAACTATTTTTGAAGGAGTTTCTCTATTAGGGGATTACAGTCAAAAAATTAAAGATGAGGTTTTAGCTCAAGGTGAATTATTATCCGTTAAACTTTTAGCGAGTTTATTAGAAAAAGAAAATATTTCTGCAAACGCAACAGATGCTCGAACTTTAATTATTACTGATGAAAATTTTGGAAATGCACAACCTATAATATCAATTTCTAAAGAAAATGTAACTACACATTATAAGCAAAAGAAGGATACAATACATATTGTAACGGGTTTTATTTCTTCAAATAAAAAAGGAGAAACTACAACTTTAGGAAGAAATGGAAGTAATTACACTGCAGCTTTATTAGCAAATTTTTTAGATGCTGATGAGTTGCAAAATTACACACATGTTAGTGGTATTTATACTGCGAATCCAGATTTAGTAGCAGACGCAAAAAAGATTGAAGAATTATCTTTTTCTGAAGCCAATGAATTGGCAAATTTTGGAGCAACTATCTTACATGCAAAGGCGATTATTCCTTTGTTAGAAAAGAATATAAACCTTCGTATTTTAAATACATTTAATAAAGAAGATAAAGGAACTTTAATCACGTCAGAATCATCTACAAAAGGAATTAAATCTATCGCTACAATTAATAATGTTGCACTGCTAAATTTCGAAGGTAGAGGTTTGTTAGGAAAAGTAGGTATTGACGCTCGAATTTTTAAAGCTTTGAGTGATAAGAATATTAATGTTAGTATAATTTCACAAGGTTCTTCAGAAAGAGGAATTGGTTTAATTATAGAAGCAGAAAGAGCACATGAAGCAGTTTTTTCTTTAGAAAAAGAGTTTGAAAATGATTTTTATTCACAAGATGTAAATCAAATTTCAATTATAGATAATGTTGCCGTAATCTCTATTATTGGGCAAGATTTAAGCGAATTTCATCATCCTTATAATGCATTAATTAAAAACCAAATTGTACCCGTTTTATTCAATAATACGGTATCCGGTAAAAACGTAAGTTTGGTTGTTAGAAAAGATGAATTACATAAAGCTGTTAATGTAATTCATGGACAAATTTTTGGAGTTACCAAGAAAATAAATATTGTTGTTTTTGGTATAGGTTTAGTTGGTGGTACTTTAATAGATCAAATCATTGAAAATACACAATCTGTTCTAGAGAGAAGAAAAATTCAGTTAAATGTTTTTGCTGTAGCAAACTCTAAAAAAGTGTTGCTTAATAAAAACGGAGTTTCTAAAAACTGGAAAGAAAACCTTATAGAAACTGGAGATGAAAATGTGAAAGTTGATGCTATTATAGCATTTGCAAAAGCACATCATTTCGAAAATTTAATTGCCGTTGATAATACTGCAAGCGTAAATTTTGTGAGTAATTATATTCCTTTTATAGAAGCTGGTTTTGATTTGGTTTCTTGTAATAAAATTGCAAATACATTATCTTTTGATTTTTACAAAGAAGTAAGAGCAAAGTTAAAAGAACACAAAAAACAATATTTATATGAAACAAATGTTGGTGCGGGTTTACCTTTGATTGATACCATTCGTTTATTGCACGAGTCAGGAGAGAATATCACCAAAATTAGAGGTGTTTTTTCAGGGTCTTTAAGTTATTTGTTTAACAATTTTTCTACAAAAAATGTTCCTTTTTCGACCATATTGCAGGAGGCTATTGACAAAGGGTTTACAGAACCAGATCCTCGGGAAGATCTAGGAGGAAATGATGTTGCTAGAAAATTATTAATTTTAGCAAGAGAATTAGATCTGGAAAATGAATTACCAGAAGTGCAAATCAAAAATTTAATTCCGGAAAAGTTAAGAGATAATTCTGTTAGTACCTTTTTAGGTAATTTAAAGCTGTTAGATGATGAATATCAAACTCTAAAAGAGCATCAAAAACCAAATCATGTTTTGCGATATATTGGTGAATTAAGCGGAGATTTATCTCAAAACAAAGGTAATTTAGAAGTAAAATTAGTTTCTACGCCAGAAAGTACTCCCTTAGGCTCATTAAAAGGTTCTGATGCTATTTTTGAAATTTATACAGAATCTTATGGGGTGCAACCTATTGTCATTCAGGGCGCAGGCGCAGGTGCAAGTGTAACAGCAAGAGGTGTTTTTGGAGATATTTTAAGATTAGCAAAGCATAATAATTAAACTTCTAACAAGGTTTCAAAATCCTTGTAGTTATAATAAAACAATGAAAAAACATTTCGAAACACAAGCGATTAGAGGTCAGATTGAAAGGTCTCAGTTTTCTGAACATTCTACGCCGTTATATTTAACTTCTAGTTTTGTTTTTGAGGATGCAGAAGAAATGAGAGCTTCTTTTGCTGAAGAAAAAGAACGTAATTTATATAGCCGATTTTCAAACCCAAATACAACTGAATTTGTAGATAAAATTGTAGCTATGGAAGGTGCAGAAGCCGGTTACGCTTTTGCAACAGGAATGTCAGCTATTTTTTCAACATTTGCTGCCTTGTTAAATGCTGGAGATCATATTGTTTCTTGTCGATCTGTATTTGGTTCTACACACAGTATGTTTACTAAATATTTACCAAAATGGAATATTGAAACTTCTTATTTTAAGGTAAATGAAGTAAATTTAGTAGAAAGTTTAATAAAAGAGAATACAAAGATTCTTTATATAGAGACACCAACAAATCCTGCAGTAGATATTTTAGATTTGGCATTGATTGGTGAGATTGCTAAAAAACATAATCTTATTTTTATAGTTGATAATTGTTTTGCAACACCTTATGTTCAGCAACCAATTAAATTTGGAGCAGATTTAGTAATTCATTCAGCAACTAAATTAATTGATGGTCAGGGCAGAGTTCTAGGTGGGGTTACCGTTGGGAATAAAGAATTAATGCGAGAAATTTATTTATTTGCAAGAAATACTGGTCCAGCAATGTCACCTTTTAATGCTTGGGTGCTGTCTAAGAGTCTAGAAACATTAGCAATAAGAGTCGAAAGACATTGTGAAAACGCTTTAAAAGTAGCCGAGTTCTTAGAAAGAAATAAGAACGTCGAATTGGTGAAATATCCATTTTTAAGATCTCATCCTCAGTATAAAGTGGCTAAAAATCAAATGAAACTAGGAGGAAATATTGTTGCTTTCGAAATTAAAGGAGGAATTGATGCTGGAAGAAACTTTTTAGACAATATTAAAATGTGTTCATTGTCTGCAAATTTAGGAGATACTAGAACGATTGTTACGCATCCATCATCAACGACTCATGGGCGTTTATCGGAAGAAGATAGATTGGAAGTAGGTATTACAGATGGTTTAGTGCGTGTTTCTGTTGGATTAGAAAATGTAGAAGATATTATTACAGATATTGAACAAGCATTGAATGCTAAATAATTATATTAAATTATGTAATTTTGTTTTATGCTCTCAAAGAAAACAAAATACGGAATTAAAGCACTAACATATTTGGCAAAGCAGGAAGATAGAGTTCCTGTGTCAATTGCTACAATTTCTAAAAGCGAAAATATTTCTTTAAAGTTTTTAGAAAGTATTCTGTTAACGCTTCGTAAAAACGGGTTTTTAGGCTCAAAAAAAGGAAAAGGTGGAGGTTATTATCTACTGAAAGAGCCGGAAGATATTCAAATGACTTCTGTGATGAGAGTGCTAGAAGGACCCATTGCAATGGTTTCTTGTGTAAGTTTAAATTTTTATGAAAAGTGTGCTGATTGCCCACATGAAAATGCCTGTGCTGTTCATAATTTAATGATTCAAGTTAGAGATAGTACACTACAAATTTTTAGAAATACATCACTGGCAGATCTAACCACTAATAAATCATAGATTATTTATAATTTAAAAAATTCACGAGAATTCTGATGAAAAAGACTTTATTACTCTTTTTAATGTTATTTTTTTCTTTGAGTTTCTTTAGTCAAGAAGAAATAAGGTTAAAGACAAAATTCACTAATTTTCTATCCAAATCTTATTATAGTATAAATCTAGGAGGTATTTTTTATCCGTTTTCAAATGATCATTTAATTGATGGCTACAAAACAGAAACTTTTAGTAAAAATTGGTTTTCAGGAAGATTGTTATTAGGTCACAAATTAACAGATGATTTAGCGGTTCAATTTGGAACAATGAGACCAGCTTCTTGGTTTAAGTATGATAATGTAAACAACATCGGTTATGACAGAAGTGTATGGATAAACGCTTGGTCCTTGTCATTAAAAAAAGATTTTAAACTCTATAAAAACACCTCTTTTTATGCCGAAGCCGGAATCGCAAATTTAACTAGATTTGGTTTTTCTATTAGTGATAAAATAATTTATGAAGATGCACATTACGCAAGTTTATTATATGGATTTGGTTTGCAACATCGCTTAAGTGATAAGTGGCGATTGTCCTTAAATGGAACATTTCTTCCAAAAGAGACAAAGCACAATCAACCATCAATTTCCCAAGTTTCTTTGGGTTTTGAATATCACTTGCAACAAGTTGACGATTCAATTGCTAAGGAATATGTAAGTAATGATTATTTTTTCCCAAACAATATTTTGCAAGTAAGTTATGGCACAAGTGCAATTGGTTTTGGTGTAAATCAGTTTTTTGGAATGAGCCTAAAGGTGGGGAACTTCGAGAGTTTTGGTATTCCTGTTTTTTGGGTAGGCGAAGTAAAAACAAAACACGCTTTTTCGCTTACTTATCAAAGATTGATTTTTAGATCAGAAAAGATTGTCTCTTTAGATTGGGGGGTAAGTATAACCGCTTTTCAATCAGAATTAACAAATGAAAACGTATTTGCTTTCTCCATTTTTCCTGTCTTACGTTTTTATCTTCTAAGAAAAAAAGCATTCGATTTTTACGCAAACTATTCTATTATTGGTCCAACATATCTTACAAAAAGCGATATTGATGGTCTTGAAAGTGGACCAAAAATAACCTATCAAGACACCATGGGTTTTGGTGCTTTCTTCGGAAAAGATAGAAAATACAATTTAGAGTTACGAATTATGCATTATTCAAACGGAAATATCTTTACTGGCAATGATGGTGTCGCAATTCCTCTTCAACTTACATTAGGTAAAACCTTTTAATAAGGTCTTAAAATATTGAAGTATCAATAATTTTTCTATTGATTTTTTAGTAATCTACTAAAACGATAGGATTTAAGTGATTTTTAAGATCTCACGATGTCTTTCTATCTATAAAATCTTTATGTTTGCATACCCTACTATACAAATAGGGTAAGAAAAATTGCTTAATTATTATGATTACAGATCAAATGATTTTTAGTAAAAAAATAAGAAATCAAAGTTTTGAAGAAGATAAAAATTCCGATAAACCAATGAGAAGTATAGCGAAAGCATTTAGCTGGAGAGTTGTTGGAACCATTGATACATTGGTGGTTTCATATATTATATCGGGTGAAATGGTATTAGCAGCATCAATTGCTTCGGTAGATTTTTTAACAAAACTAGGCTTATATTTCTTTCACGAAAGAGCTTGGAACAAAATTAAATGGGGAAAATAATGAGTTTAAATTTAAAGAAAATTAACGAAGAGTTAAAAGGTAAAAGTCCCTTAGAAATTATTGCTTGGGCTGTTTCTTTTGCTAAAAACCCTGTCATTACGACGAACTTCAGGCCTTATGAAGTGGCAATTTTAAAAGCAGTTACTGACATAGATAAAGACATTAAGGTTATTTGGTGCGATACGGGTTATAACACTCTACAAACTTATAAACACGCAGAAGAAATCATTAAAAAATTGAATTTAAACATTCATTTATATACGCCAAAACAAACTACTGCTCATAGAAATGTTGTTTTAGGAGTTCCGTCAATAGAAGATCCAAAACACGCAATTTTTACAGAGCAAGTAAAATTAGAACCATTTACTAGGGCGATGAAAGAGCATCAACCAGATGTATGGTTTACGAACTTAAGAAAAGGTCAAACTGCTTTTAGAAATAGCATAGATATCGTTTCTCAAAGCAAAGATGGAATTGTAAAGGTGAGTCCGTTTTATAACTGGACAGATTCAGCATTAGATACTTATTTAGAAGAGAAAAATTTATCAAATGAGTTTACATATTTCGATCCAACAAAAGTAGAAAGTAACAGAGAATGTGGTTTACATATCTAAAAGACATGATTATGAATCAAAGAACAATACAAGTAGATGCTTTAGAAAGTGAAGCAATATATATATTTAGAGAAGTAGTTGCGCAGTTTGAAAAACCTGTATTGCTTTTTTCTGGCGGAAAAGATAGTATAACGTTAGTTCGGTTGGCGCAAAAAGCATTTTTTCCAGCCAAAATTCCTTTCCCATTAATGCATATAGACACAGGTCATAATTTTCCTGAAACTATTTCTTTCAGAGATAAATTGGTTGAAGAATTAGGAGTTGAATTGCTTGTAAGAGATGTGCAAGACAATATCGATAGTGGAAGAGTAAAAGAAGAAACTGGAAGGTACGCAAGTAGAAATATGTTGCAAACAGAAACTTTGTTAGATGCAATTGAAGAGTTTGGGTTTGATGCGTGTATTGGTGGAGCAAGAAGGGATGAAGAAAAAGCAAGAGCGAAAGAAAGAATTTTTTCTGTTCGAGATGATTTTGGTCAATGGGATGAGAAAAATCAGCGTCCAGAAGTATTCGATATGTTAAATGGAAAAATTGATTTAGGACAAAATGTTCGTGTTTTTCCAATTTCAAATTGGACTGAGCTAGACGTTTGGTCATACATACAAAAGGAAACTATTGAAATTCCTTCTATTTATTTTGCGCATAAAAGAAAAACATTTTTTAGAGATGGATTAATTTGGTCTGCAGATGATGCTGTTGTCTATAGAGATGAAGAAGAAGAAGTGATAGAAAGAATGGTTCGCTTTAGAACTGTCGGAGATATGAGTTGTACAGCTGCAGTTTTATCTAATGCGGTAGATATCTCAAAAGTAGTGGAAGAAATTAGAGATTCTTCTATTTCTGAAAGGGGCGCAAGAATTGATGATAAGCGATCTGAGGCTGCCATGGAAAAAAGAAAACAACAAGGGTATTTCTAAAATTTGAAAAGTAAATTTTGTCATTAGTAAAAGTAAAATAATATAAAATTAGGTGAATAGCTAATAAGCTAAAATCCAACAGTATAAAGAATGAAAGTATTAAAAATAGCAACAGCAGGGAGCGTAGATGATGGCAAGAGTACTTTAATTGGTCGTATTTTATACGATACAAAATCGTTGACAGATGATAAATTAGAAGCGATTGAAGAAAAAAGTAAACAAAGAGGTTTTGATTATTTAGATTTCTCCTTGGCTACAGATGGTTTAGTCGCAGAACGTGAACAAGGAATTACAATAGATGTTGCGCATATTTATTTTTCTACACCCTCAAAAAGTTTTATCATAGCAGATACTCCAGGTCATATAGAATATACAAGAAATATGGTTACTGGAGCTTCAACAGCCCAAGCTTCTATTGTTTTAATTGATGCTAGAAACGGAGTTGTAGAGCAAACGTATCGTCACTTTTTTATCAATAATTTATTGAGAATTAAAGATGTTGTAATTGCCATAAATAAAATGGATTTGGTTGGTTTTTCTGAAGAGAAATACAATGTGATCAAAGGAGAAATTGAGTTTTTAGCAAGTAAAAGTGCCTATAAAGGCCAGAATTTAACTTTTATTCCTTTATCCGCTTTACAAGGTGATAATGTAGTTTCTTCATCAGAAAATATGCCTTGGTATAAAGGGGTAACCTTAATGCATCATTTAGAAAGTTTAGATTCTGATGATATAAGTGATGATTCTCAAGCTCGTTTTCCTGTGCAAACAGTAATCCGACCAAAAACGGAAGATTATCACGATTATAGAGGATATGCTGGTAAAATTTATGGAGGAGATTTATCAGTTGGAGATGAAATAGCAGTATTACCGTCTCAAACAAAATCTAAAATTAAAAGTATAAATTTCTTCGATAAAGAATATGTTATCGCAAAAAGAGGAAGTTCGGTTACTATTACTTTAGAAGATAATGTGAATGTGAGTAGAGGAGATATGTTGGTGAAATTAAATGAAGAGCCTACAATTGCAAAACAATTAGTTGCAACTATTTGCTGGATGGATAAAGAGCCTTTGCAAGCATCGAAAAAATATTATATAAAACACGGTGTAAATGATGCGCAAGCAAAAATCACACAATTAAAAAGTATCATTAAAACAGATTTTTCTGGAATAGAAGAAAATCCATCTGAATTAGCATTAAATCAAATTGGAGATGTGCAATTAAAATTAAGTAAACCCTTGTTATTCGATTCTTATAAAGACAATAAGTATAATGGGTCTTTCATCTTAATTAACCCAAAAACAAACAATACCGTTGGGGTAGGTTTTATAAAATAAACTTAATAAAATTTATAAAATAGTAAAATGCAGAGTTTTAGAACAGAAATAGAAAATCCAATTGTAGAAAAAGATATTATTGAATTAGCAGATAAAATTGCTCAATTTAAGAATCTGCAAATAGCTGAGGAAAAGTTTAGAAGTTTACGTTTAGCAAGAGGTGTTTATGGTCAGCGTCAAGAAGGTGTACAAATGATTCGAATTAAATTACCTTACGGGAAGGTGATGAGTAATCAGTTGCGAAGAATCTCTGAAGTTTCTGATGAATATTCTAGAGGTAGATTGCACATTACAACGCGTCAAGATATTCAAATTCATTATGTAGATTTGGATAGAACACCAGAATTATGGGCAGCATTAGAGCGTGATGATGTTACTCTAAGAGAAGCTTGTGGAAATGTAGTACGAAATGTAACGGCTTCTGAAACGGCAGGAATTGATGTAAACGAACCTTTTGACGTTTCTCCTTATGCAGATGCATTGTATAAATTCTTTTTACGAAACCCAATTTGTCAAGAAATGGGACGTAAATTTAAAGTTTCTTTTTCTTCTACGGATGAAGATACAGGATTATCGTATTTAAATGATTTAGGATATATTGCTAAAATCCAAAACGGAGTTAGAGGTTTTAAAGTAATGGTAGCGGGGGGGTTAGGCTCTCAGCCACGGCATGCAGAAGTGCTATATGACTTTCTACCTTCGGATGAAATTATTCCAGTAATGGAAGGTGTTTTAAGAGTTTTTGATCGGTACGGAGAACGTAAGAGTAGGGCTAAAGCAAGAATGAAATTTCTTTTAAAAGACATTGGTTTAGCTGCTTTTAAAGAATTAATAGTCGCAGAGCAAAAAGCAATTGAATTGAAAACAGTTGCGATTGATGCGCAATCTTATGTGCCTTCAAAACCAGTTTTGGTTGAAGCATCGAAGGTTGAGATTAAAAATAAAGAAGCATTTGATTTATGGAAATCAACAAACCTAATTTCTCAAAAGCAAGATGGATATGTTGCAATCGGAATCAAAGTTTTATTAGGAGATTTTTATACAGACAAAGCACGTTTATTAGCAGATTTAGTTGATAAATATGCAGCTGGTGAAATTCGTTTAACCCTAAGACAAAATATAGTAATTCCTTTTGTAAAGCAGGATTTAGTTCCCTTATTCTATTCTGAATTAGAGAAATTAGGATTTGTTGAAGCTGGTTATAACAAAGCAGTAGATATTACAGCTTGTCCAGGTACAGATACCTGTAATTTAGGTATTGCAAGTAGTACAGGAATTGCAGAAGAATTAGAACGTGTTATTGCAGCAGAATATCCACAATATCTAATAAATGAAGACCTTGTTATTAAGATTAGTGGTTGTATGAATGCATGCGGACAGCACAATATGGCAAATATTGGTTTTCAAGGAATGACCGTAAGAACACCCGAGAAATTGGTAGCTCCGGCGTTACAAGTTTTGTTAGGTGGAGGTAATTTAGGAAATGGAAATGCACTTTTTGCAGATAAAGTTGTAAAAGTACCAAGTAAAAGAGGTCCTGAAGCTTTAAGAAGAATTTTAAATGATTTTGAAGCAAATAAAAATGGAAAGCAATTTGTCGACTACTATCGAGAAAAAGGAGAAAAATATTTCTACAATTTGTTAAACGATTTGCAAGATGTTACTAATTTAACGCAAGAAGATTTTATTGATTGGGGTGAAGAAGGAAAATATATAAAAGAAATTGGGATTGGAGAATGTGCAGGAGTTGTTATCGATTTAATTGCAACTTTGTTTTTAGAAAGCGAAGAGAAAATCGAAAATGCGAAAGAATCTTTTGAAAATGGAGTGTATTCTGGAGCAATTTATTATGCATATCAGTCTTTAGCGAATTCGGCAAAAGCATTGTTATTGGCAGATAATCAGAAAACAAATACACACGCAGGAATTATAAAGCAATTTGATGATTTATTTATTTCAACAAGAAAAATAGATTTAAGTACTTCATTTTCAGACTTGATTTATCAAATTAATAAATTTGCACCAACAGAAGAATTTGCATCAAAATATATAGAGAATGCAAACGTGTTTTTACAAAAAGTAAGAAAGTATAGAGAAGCTGAAACTGCAATTGCTTCAAATGCTGTTTAAAAGAAAAGAATGAAGGAAAAGACACCAAGATTAACGGTCGTGGGCGCGGGCCCTGGAGATATAGACCTAATTACTGTGAAAGCTATTAAAGTTTTAAAAACGGCAGATGTAGTTTTATATGATGCTCTGGTGAATGAAGAATTGTTAGCGTATGTAAATCCAAAAGCAGAATTAATTTTCGTTGGGAAAAGAAGAGGCTGTTATAAGTATCAACAAGAACAAATTAATGAGTTAATTGTGTTGAGAGCAAAAACACACGGACATGTAGTTCGTTTAAAAGGTGGAGATCCTTTTGTTTTTGGCAGAGGTGCAGAAGAAATGGAATATGCGGCAAGTTTTGGTTTAGAAACCGCCGTTGTTCCAGGTATTTCATCTTCATTAGCAGTCGCAGCATATCAAAATATACCCTTAACAAAACGTGGAAGTGCAGAAAGTTTTTGGATAATTACAGGAACTACAAAAGAGCATAAAATATCGAATGATATTCAGTTAGCGGCTAAATCAAATGCGACAGTTGTAGTTTTAATGGGGATGAGTAAATTACCTCAAATTGTAAAGTTGTTTCAAGCAGAAGGGAAGAGTAATTTACCAGTTGCTATTATTCAAAGAGGAACTACCTCTAGAGAAAAATTAGGAATTGGAACCGTTGATACAATTGAAAAGATTGTAGCTGAAAATGAATTAAGAAATCCTGCAATTATTGTTCTAGGCGAAGTGGTAAAGCATCGTCAAGCAATTTTAGACATCCAACTGCAATATGAAAATGAGTTAACAAGATAATTTTATGGAAAGAAATGATTTATATCCTATTTTTTTAAAAACGAAAAACCTACAGGTATTAATTATTGGAGGTGGTTTCGTTGCAGAGGAAAAGTTGACATTCTTGTTAAAATCAAGTCCAGATGCAAATGTAACAATGGTTTCACCAATGTTTAGAGAAGGTACAAAAGCGCTGGCAAAGAAAGGAAATGTAACGCTTATCAATAAAAAATACAGCAGACGTTACTTAAAAGGAAAACATATCGTTGTCGCAACAACAGATATTCCTAAGGTAAATGAAACTGTTTACAGTCACTGTAGAAAACGAAGTATTTTAGTAAATGTGGCAGATAATCCACCGTATTGCGATTTTTATATGGGAGGAATTGTAACTAAGGGAAATGTGAAAATAGCGATTTCCACAAACGGAAAATCACCAACAACAGCTAAAAGATTACGTCAATTTTTTGAGGATGTAATTCCTGAAAACATCGATGATTTGGTCAAGAATTTAAACGAATATAGAAAGACAATAAAAGGAGATTTCGAACAAAAAGTGGAAACATTAAACGAGTTCACCAAAGGATTAATAGAGAAAAAAGAATCTTAAAATGATTACGACTGATATACTAATTATAGGTGCAGGACCAACAGGTTTATTTACAGTATTTGAAGCGGGCTTATTAAAGTTAAAATGTCATTTGATTGATGCATTACCGCAACCAGGAGGACAATGTTCAGAGATTTATCCAAAGAAACCAATTTATGATATTCCGGCATATCCAGAGATTTTAGCAGGTGATCTAACGCATAAATTGATAGAGCAAAGTAAACAGTTTGAACCTGGATTTACTTTAGGAGAAAGAGCAGAAACAATTGATAAACAGGAGGATGGTACTTTTATTGTTACCACCAATAAAGGAACAAAACATCATGCTAAAATAGTTGCAATTGCAGGCGGTTTAGGCTCTTTTGAACCAAGAAAGCCATTAATTCCTAATATTACAGATTTTGAAGATAAGGGTGTCGAATACATTATTAAAGAACCTGAATTGTATCGCAATAAAAAAGTAGTAATTTCTGGTGGTGGAGATTCAGCTTTAGATTGGGCTGTTTTTTTATCAGATATTGCTTCAGAAGTAACTTTAATTCACAGAAGAAACGAATTTAGAGGTGCTTTAGATTCTGTAGAAAAAGTACAAGAATTAAAGAATTTAGGGAAAATCAATTTAGTAACTCCTGCAGAGGTAAAAGGACTTATAGGTTCTGATAAAGTAACCGGTGTTGCTGTTGAGAAAAAAGGCGAAGATGCTTTTATTATAGATACAGATCATTTTATTCCTTTGTTTGGGTTATCCCCAAAATTAGGGCCAATAGGTAACTGGGGATTAGAAATTGAAAAGAATGCGATCAAAGTAAATAATGCTTTAGATTATCAAACAAATATACCAGGGATCTATGCTATAGGTGATGTAAATACATATCCAGGAAAATTGAAATTGATTTTATGTGGTTTTCATGAAGCGACTTTAATGTGTCAAAGTGCATACAAAAGAATTTTTCCAGATAAAAAATATGTAATGAAGTATACAACAGTTGGCGGTGTAAATGGCTTTGATGGAACAAGAAAAGAAGCGCCGAAAGCAGTTGTTAAAGCAATTCAATAGTAAGATTTTTGTTAGGTTTATGTAACTTTACAGACAATAATAATAAAAGCGAAATAGATGCAAGACATCAATATTAAAATAACAGATAGAAACGGAGAAATTCATGAAGTTGTGGCGCCAACAGATATGGCTATGAACCTTATGGAGGTTGTTCGATCTTACGAATTAGCAGAAGAAGGAACCATTGGAATTTGTGGAGGAATGGCGATGTGTGCTTCTTGTCAATGTTATGTGAAATCTGATCATAAATTACCAAAAATGACAGATGATGAAGATGCGATGTTAGCAGAAGCCTTTAATGTTGAAGATAATAGTAGATTAGGTTGTCAAATACAAATGATACCAGCGATGGATGGGTTAGAAATAGAATTAGCACCAGAAATTTAAGGACTAAAAATGAAAGAAACAGAAGAAAAAGTTTTGTTTGAAAACTACCGTATGTGTTTAAGAGATGCTGTAGGTGATTTTACGAAACAATTGATTAACAATTTGTTTGATGTGAATCATTTGTCTAAAAGTGGGGAGCGCACTAGACTAAATTTTTTAAAGATTTTAGAAAGATTATCTGTTGAAAATGGCCAAGATTTGTGGACTAATTTTGAAGATTATTTTATCACTATTAGACAAAAATTAGATTTAGATGCCGCTGCTGCTGAAAAAAACGATCCTGCTGCAAAAAGTTTAGAAGAAGTGTATTTAGCGTATCCTGGTTTTTATGCAATCGCTGTGCATCGTTTAAGTCATCAATTATTAAAACTAAAAGTTCCAATTTTACCAAGAATGATGAGCGAGTTTGCACACAGCACAACAGGCACAGATATTCATCCAGGAGCAGAAATTGGAGATTCCTTTTTTATTGATCACGCAACAGGAATAGTTATTGGAGAAACCACAATAATCAAAGATAATGTGCAGATTTTTCAAGGAGTTACTTTGGGAGGAATTCAGGTAAAGAAAAGTTTAGCAGCGGCAAAAAGACATCCAACTATAGAAAGTGGAGTTGTCATTTATGCAAATGCAACCATTTTAGGGGGGCATGTCTTAATTGGAGAGAACTCTGTAATTGGAGCTAATGTTTGCATTATGGAATCAGTCCATAAAAATTCCGTAGTAACTGTGGAGTCAAAAAATAAAATTTTTCAAAGAAATTAATCAGATGAAAACAAAAAGTATCATAGATTTTGTCGGAAATACACCTTTGGTGGAAGCACAAAATATCTTTAAAAAAGAAGGTGTTACTTTACTGCTAAAGCTAGAAGGTAATAATCCTGGAGGAAGCGTAAAGGATAGGGCTGCTTATAATATGATTTCTGAAGCATTAAGAAGAAAGAATATTAAAAAAGGAGATACTTTGGTCGAAGCTACAAGTGGAAATACTGGAATTGCATTGGCTTTGATGGCTAAAGTTTTAGGTGTTAATATGGTGCTGGTTTTACCAGAAAATTCAACCGTAGAAAGAATTAAAACAATGCGTGCTTATGGTGCAAAAGTAATTTTAACGCCACAAGAATTAGGAATTGAAGGTTCTAGAGATTACGCTTTAAAATTAAAATACAAGAAAGGATATTTTAGATTGAATCAGTTTGATAATCCAGACAATTCTAAGGCACATTATAAAACGACAGGTCCAGAAATTTGGAGAGATACAGAAGGGGAAGTAACCCATTTTATAGCTGCAATGGGAACCACAGGGACTATTATGGGAGTCTCGGGTTTCTTAAAAGAACAAAATAAAGAGATTAGAATAATTGGAGCGCAGCCAAAAGAAGGTGCTAAGATTCCTGGGATTAGAAAATGGCCTCAAGAATATTTACCAGCAATTTTTAATGCTTCTAAAGTAGATGAAGTTATAGAGGTTAGTGAAGAAGAATCAAAAGCAATGACGCAAAGGTTAGCGGCAGAAGAAGGGATTTTTGCTGGAATGAGCAGTGGAGGTTCTGTGTTAACAGCGATAAAAGTAGCAGAGAAATTAGAAAAAGGCGTTGTTGTTGCTATTGTTTGTGATCGAGGAGATCGATATTTATCTTCCACATTATTTGAAAAAGAATAACATGTGTCATACAATTAAGGTTTCATTAAGTTTTGAAATTCTTTAAAATGTATTATATTTTTAATATAATAATTCTGCAAATAAAAAAATAATCCTTTTCTTTGTAGCTCAGTTCATAAACTTATTGATTACGTTATCACGAAAGGCAGAGGGATTAGACCCGATGAAGCCTTGGCAACCTCTCATTTTTGAGAAAGGTGCTACATTCTACAAGTTTTTAACTTGACAGATAACAGCGAAAAAAACACCTTTCCTGATGACATATATTGATAAAAATATCAAAAAATGTCAAAAATTACAGAAGAAATAAAAAATAGAATCCTTGTGCTCGATGGCGCGATGGGAACAATGCTTCAGGCTTATAAGTTCTCAGAAGAAGACTTTCGAGGAGAACGCTTTAAAGATTATCCAACGCCACTTCAAGGCAATAATGACTTGTTATCAATTACGCAACCAAAAGCAATAAAAACCATTCACGGAAAATATTTTGAGGCTGGTGCAGATATTATAGAAACCAATACTTTTTCTGGAACAACTATAGCCATGGCAGATTACCAAATGGAAGATTTGGTATATGAACTAAATTATCAATCTGCAAAAATAGCCAAAGAAGTCGCAGAAGAATTTTCGGCAAGAGAACCGAATAAACCTCGTTTTGTAGCAGGTTCCATAGGTCCTACAAATAGAACCGCTAGCATGTCTCCAGAGGTAAATGACCCAGGTTATAGAGCCGTAACCTTTAATGACTTAAGAATTGCTTACAAACAACAAGTAGAAGCTTTAATTGATGGTGGAGTTGATTTATTATTAGTAGAAACTGTATTTGATACTTTAAATGCCAAAGCAGCTTTATTTGCTATAGAAGAGGTAAAAGAGGAAAGAAATATTGATATTCCAATAATGTTAAGTGGCACCATTACAGACGCATCTGGGAGAACCTTGTCGGGCCAAACTGCGGAAGCATTTTTAATTTCTGTTTCTCATATTCCGTTATTATCTATTGGATTTAATTGTGCTTTAGGAGCCAATCTATTGCAACCACATTTAGAAGCAATTGCCTCAAAAACCGACTTTGCAATCTCTGCACATCCAAATGCAGGTTTGCCAAATGCGTTTGGCGAATACGATGAAACTCCTGAAGAAATGGGAGAACAAATTGAAGAATATTTAAAAAAAGATTTAATAAATATTATTGGTGGATGCTGTGGTACAAGTCCAGAGCATATTAGTGTTATTGCAAAATTAGCAGCAAAATACAAACCAAGAGCTCACTCTGAAATTGTTTCAGAATCTCATTCGTAGGAAGAAATAAAATGAAGATAAAGCAAACAAAATACATGAGATTGTCTGGTTTAGAACCTTTGGTTTTGAATGAAAACAGCAATTTTATAAATGTAGGAGAAAGAACTAATGTAGCTGGGTCTCGCAAGTTTTTACGATTAATTAAAGAAGAGAAATTTGATGAAGCGTTAGATGTTGCTCGTCATCAGGTAGATGGAGGAGCACAAATTATAGATGTTAATTTTGATGATGGATTGATTGATGGAAAAGAAGCTATGGTTCGTTTTTTGAATTTGATTGCTGCTGAACCAGATATTTGTAGGGTTCCAATTATGATTGATAGTTCTAAATGGGAAATTATAAATGCAGGTTTGCAGGTTGTACAAGGCAAATGTATTGTAAACTCGATCTCTTTAAAAGAGGGTGAAGAAAAATTTATTTGGGAAGCAAAACAAATAAAACGTTACGGAGCTGCAGTCATTGTAATGGCTTTCGATGAAGTTGGACAAGCAGACAGTTATGACAGAAGAATAGAAATAGCAAAACGTTCTTATGATGTTTTAGTTCATAAAGTTGGTTTTCCATCAGAAGATATTATTTTCGATTTAAATATATTTCCTGTAGCTACAGGTATGGATGAACATCGCAGAAATGCGCTTGATTTTATTGAGGCAACACGATGGGTTCGGCAAAATCTTGAAAATGTTTCTGTAAGTGGAGGTGTCAGTAATGTGTCTTTTTCGTTTAGAGGAAATAACGGAGTTCGCGAAGCAATGCATTCCGTGTTTTTATACCATGCTATTCAAGCTGGTATGAATATCGGAATTGTAAATCCGGCACTTTTAGAAATTTATGATGACATCCCTAAAGATTTATTAGAACGTGTTGAAGATGTTATTTTAGATAGAACAGAAGACGCTACTGAACGATTACTAGATTTTGCTGAAACGGTAAAAGGCTCAAAAATAGAAAAAGGATTGGATTTATCTTGGAGAGAAAAATCTTTACAAGAAAGAATTACACACGCTTTAGTTAAAGGAATCGATGCTTTTATAATCGAAGATGTAGAAACGGCAAGGCTAGTTGCTGAAAAGCCAATTGAAGTGATAGAAGGTCATTTAATGATTGGTATGAATGTGGTTGGAGATTTATTTGGAGCAGGAAAAATGTTTTTGCCTCAAGTAGTGAAATCTGCCCGTGTAATGAAAAAAGCAGTTACTTATTTAAACCCTTTTATTGAAGCTGAAAAAGGAGAAAAGCAACAAGCTTTAGGGAAGATTTTAATGGCAACTGTAAAAGGGGATGTACATGATATTGGAAAAAATATTGTGAGTGTCGTTTTAGGGTGTAATAATTATCAAATTATAGATTTAGGCGTGATGGTTCCGCCAGAAAAAATTATTGAAACTGCAAAAAAGGAGAATGTAGATGTTATTGGGTTAAGCGGCCTAATAACGCCTTCTTTAGACGAAATGGTCTATTTAGCGAAAGAAATGGAACGTCAAAAGTTTAAAGTTCCTTTATTAATTGGGGGTGCAACAACTTCAAAAGCACATACCGCAGTAAAAATTGATACTCAATATAAAAACGCAGTTGTTCATGTTAATGATGCTTCTAGAGCAGTTACGGTGGTAGGAGATTTATTAAACAAAAAATCGTCGAATGTGTATGTCGCTAAAATAAAAAAAGAGTATGATGAATTTCGAACAAAGTTTTTAAAACGAGGAAAAGAAAAATCATACATATCTATTCAAGAAGCACGTAAGAAAAAATATAAAATTGATTGGAATTCTTCAGAAATTATAAAACCAAAAGAATTAGGAATTCAGACTTTAGAACAGCTAAGTTTAAAAGAATTGGTTCCGTATATAGATTGGAGCCCATTTTTTAGAAGTTGGGACTTACATGGCAAATTTCCAGCTATTTTAACTGATAAAGTTGTAGGTGAACAAGCTTCAATAATGTTCGAGGAGGCACAACAAATGATTGAAGAAATTATTGCAAAACAACTTTTAAAACCAAAAGCAATTTTTGGTTTGTTTGAAGCAAATTCTATTCATGAAGATGATATTTCTGTTCAAAAGAAAGGTGAAGAAATTGTTATTTTTAGAACCTTACGCCAGCAATTAAAAAAACGAGAAGGAATTCCGAATATCGCATTGGCCGATTTTGTAGCGCCAACAACTTCTAATAAAACAGATTATATGGGAGCTTTTTGTGTGGCTATTTTTGGCGCACAAGAATTAGCAGACAGTTATAGAGCAAAAGAAGACGATTATAATGGAATTATGGCACAAGCAATTGCAGATCGTTTTGCAGAAGCGTTTGCTGAATATTTACACAAACAGATTAGAACGAAACATTGGGGCTATGATGAAGGTGAAGCATTATCTAATGATGATTTAATTAAAGAAAGCTATAAAGGAATTCGACCTGCACCAGGGTATCCTGCGTGTCCAGATCATTTAGAGAAAGAAACTATTTGGAGTTTATTAGATGTTGAAAATCGAATAGGAGTTAAGTTAACTGAAAGCATGGCAATGTGGCCAGCTGCGGCAGTATCAGGATATTACTTTGCAAACAAAGAAGCAAAGTATTTTGGTTTAGGTAAGATTACAGATGATCAAGTTACTGATTATTCAACAAGAAAAGGAATCACAAAAGAGAAAGCAAGAAAGTGGTTGCATCCAGCACTTGCAGAAGAGTAAAATCAAGACAATAAATTAACAATTTATTTTATTTTAACTAACAAATAATATAAGTAGAAATAAGATTTTTGCAGAAAAATAAATAAGATGAAAAAATATAGACTAGAGTTAGCATTCTTTCTAAACCTTTTAACCCTGACTATTACTGCATTGACAATCGTTTATTTCTTCTAAAATTACTGAAATAAATTCAGCTAAATGAAGATTACAGAACACATTAAAAAAGCAAACGGAAAAACATTGTTTTCTTTTGAAATTATTCCACCAAAAAAAGGAAAAAGTATTCAAGAATTATATGACAATATAGATCCATTGATGGAGTTTAAACCACCTTTTATAGATGTTACAACTTCAAGAGAAGAGTATGTTTATGTAGAAAAAGAAGGTTTGTTAGACCGGAAAGTAACTAGAATGAGGCCCGGAACCTTAGGTATTTGTGCCGCAATAAAGCATAAATATGATGTAGATACGGTTCCTCATGTTTTGTGTGGGGGTTTTACGAAGGAAGAAACAGAATACTTATTGGTAGATTGCCATTATTTAGGAATCCAAAATGTGATGGCTTTAAGAGGAGATGCAATGAGTCATCAAAAGTATTTCGAAGCTTCAAAAGGCGGACATAAATATGCCAAAGAATTGGTTACACAAATTCACAATTTGAATTGTGGTAAATATTTACATGACGTTATTGAAGTATCTAACAAAGCAGATTTTTGTATTGGAGTTGCAGGTTATCCTGAAAAACATTTAGAATCTCCCTCATTACAAACAGATTTAAAGCGGTTAAAAGAAAAAGTTGATGCCGGTGCAGATTATGTGGTTACACAAATGTTTTTTGATAATCAGAAGTATTTTGAGTTTGTAGCCGCCGCAAAGAATGTAGGAATACATGTGCCTATTATACCAGGAATTAAGCCAATTGCAATAAAACGTCATTTACAATTATTACCTCAAGTGTTTAGGATTGATTTGCCAGAATCATTAATTTCTGCTATAGAAAGTTGTAAGACAAACAAAGATGTTCGTAACGTAGGAACTGAATGGACAATTCAACAATCTAAAGAATTATTAGCAGCAGGTGTGCCAGTTTTACATTATTATTCTATGGGTAAAAGTGATAATATACAAGCGATAGCATCAGCGTTGTTTTAAAGAAAGAACACATTTCAATTCTAAAAAATAAAAGTTCATAAAAACGGTTTTTTCTTTGAATTTTTTTTCAACTTGCTGAGGTAATGGGAATATCAAAATAAGAATTCATTAAAATAAGAATCTTTTTGTACACGTTTTTTTAATGATTTTTTTATTTTTAAGCATAAGGACTGTTGATGGGGAAATAAGAAAAAGTAATTTTTTGAAAACTAAAAAATAAATAAAATGATTACTTTTGTATTGTAAAACTGAAATAACAATTTAAAATAGATATAAAATGGCATTAGAAATTACAGATGCAAACTTTGAAGAAGTAGTATTAAAATCAGACAAACCAGTATTAGTAGATTTTTGGGCAGCTTGGTGTGGACCGTGCAGAATGGTGGGGCCAATTGTAGATGAAATTCATGCTGAGTATGAAGGCAAAGCTGTTGTTGGTAAAGTAGATGTGGATGCTAATCAGGAATTTGCAGCAAAATACGGCGTTCGTAATATACCAACTGTTTTAATCTTTAAAAATGGAGAAGTTGTGGACAAGCAAGTAGGTGTTGCTCCTAAAAATGTATATACAGGTAAAATTGACGCTGCTATATAAGTAGTATTAAGATTATTAAAAAAAAAAGGTTTGGCTAACGTCAAACCTTTTTTTATTTTCGTTATCTAATGACAAATTTTTCAGAAGCAAATTCATCAGCAATAAAAAATCTAGACCTACTTGCAAAAGAGGTTGTAGAGGGTTTTATAACAGGAATCCATAAAAGTCCATTCCATGGTTTTTCGGTTGAGTTTTCGGAACACAAGTTATATAATAATGGAGAAAGTACACGTCATATAGATTGGAAGTTATTTGCAAAAACAGAAAAATTATATACCAAAAAGTATGAAGAAGAGACTAATCTACGCTGCCACATTATTATAGATAATTCTGCTTCAATGCATTATCCTAATGTCAAAAATCAAAATTTAGACAGTTTAAATAAAGTTGGTTTCTCAGCCGTTGCCGCTGCCTCTTTGATGGAGATTTTAAAAAGACAACGTGATGCAGTTGGGTTAAGTATATATTCAGACTCGTATGAATATTATGCACCAGAAAAAGGAAGTGAGCGTCACAGAAAAATGTTATTACATCAATTAGAACAATTATTAACGGCGACCTCTAAGGCAACAACAGAAACTTATAAATATTTGCATGAGATTGCAGAAAAGATGCACAGACGTTCTTTAATATTTCTTTTTACGGACATGTTTCAAACCTCAAAAGATGATGAAGCATTATTTGAAGCCTTAAGACACTTAAAATATAACAAGCATGAAGTGGTTTTGTTTCATACTTATGACGGAAAAACGGAATTAAACTTCAATTTTGACAATTCTCCCAAAAAATTTGTTGATGTTGAGACAGGTGCAGAAATAAATATTTACATCGAAAATGCACAAAAAAAGTATAAGGATTCAGTAGAAAATTACTTTAAAGAATTGAGAAATAAATGTTTACAATATAAAATAGATTACGTTCCTGTAGATATAGATTTGGGCTTTAATCAGGTGCTCACAAATTATTTAATAAAAAGAAAAATTTTCTTATAATTTTCTTTGGCAGATTAAAAAACAGATGTATATTTGCACCCGCTATAAGCAACGGTTTGGTAGTTCAGTTGGTTAGAATGCCTGCCTGTCACGCAGGAGGTCGCGGGTTCGAGTCCCGTCCAGACCGCAAAAAGCATCTCATTTGAGATGCTTTTTTCGTTTTATAAACTTTTTAATTAATGGTTTTACTTAGTATTTTCGCTTACATAGTTTTGGTTCAAATTTAACTTGGTATATTCATTTGAATAAATCTTGCTGTTACGGGCAGGCCTGCAGGTGCAATAACAGCGATGGGTCTCATTTCTTTTTGGACATCATATAAAATTATTAAAGTTTTAAAATTAAAGTTTTTAAAAAGTAACAATGTTGCATATAAGGTTCATAATAAACCTAAACGAGACCCTTTTCTCAATCTACCCAAATCCAGTAAAAGACAAACTATTTATTCAAGGGTTATCAAATCCTTCAAAGGTTTCAATCTACAATGTGCTAGGTAAAGAAGTACTTTCTATAAAGAATACAAACAACATCAATGTACAAGGATTGCCAAGGGGTGTGTATGTGATTAAAATATCAGATGGTGTGCGTCAAACCAATAGAAAGTTTGTGAAGAATTAAGACAGACTTAAAATAACTTAAGAAGCCCTTGCAGAAATGGAGGGCTTTTTTTATTCCCAATTAATAGTTAAAATATAACCCCCACACAATAGAGCTTTACTTTGTTATAGGGTATGATTTAGGTGTTTATAAATAACATAGGATAATACTTATAATTTAAACATCGGTTTTGTCTGAAAATATCATTTTATGATATAAGTCATTGTTGTCTAATTTATTGATTTTTAATTTTGCGATTAAAACTTATATTATGCTAAAAAAGTATACCTCAGAAAAGAAAGTAATGGTTGAAAAGCGAAAAGCTTTCTTTCCCACTACTCAAAAAGGAGATATTTTTGTTAGCATTTGGGGATTCGAACAAAAGAATGTAGACTTTTATCTTGTTTTAAGCGTTAAATTTAAGATAGGAACTTTCATTAAAATTGG
>CAXMOR010000074.1:0-41787 GCA_964195455.1 uncultured Acidimicrobiia bacterium | reverse complement strand
ACAGCCATTTTTTGAGACATATCAAAATCCTTTATTTGTACCACTGTTTCATAAGAACCTCTATAACCAACTGGATCATTATATACTTCAATAAAACTATTGATATAATCTATATTTCCTTCCGTAGCAGCTGTCCATGCTACATTATAATCGTCCCAAGTTTGAAGGCTTCCTGACTTATAATAGCTAATTAATAGGCCTAGAGCATTTCCTTGTGCTTCATTTTCAGCAACACCATATGCTAATTCTAACCATTTAATAATCTCATCGATTGCAGATCCATATAAACCGCCCGACTTATAAACACGTTCTTTTAATACCCCATTCTCTTTGATAAGTTGTGAATTCAAACCATATGACAGAGGCTTTTCTGAATCTGGTGATTTCATATTTTCATAAAAATTTTCAACATCAGCTGTAGTTACATCTGGTCCATAAAAATTAACCGCAGATAATAATACATTATCAACATCTTTAGTCTTATTAACCTTTTTAGCATCTTTATCATTAAAGATAACATCGAAAGCCTCTCCTTCTAGGGTCGCTTCTGAATCTGCTAATAATTGTTTTAAATAATCTGAAGAAAATTCAGCCTTAATTTTAGCATTTGAATAATGATGATGTATTCCGTTAGAAAACCAAACTCTTTTTAAATATGTTTTAAAGAATTTAAAATTTTCACTTTCTCTATCCTTTTTATAATTTTGGTTGATGCTTTCTAAAGCTTTTCTGACACTTAAATTGTAGCGGTAGTTTTGATCCCACATAATATCTCTACCTGCTAAACCTGCTTGGGTTAAATAATAAACAAGTTTTTTTTCTTTTAACGTAAGTTCCTCAAAACCGGGAACCTGGTAGCGCAATACTTTAATATCTGCAAATTGCTCCACAAAATGATTGAATTCATTTTCTAATTTCACCCTTTCATTGTTACCTTCTGTTTTACAAGAAACCAATAATAGAGCTACTAAAAACGTATAAATTATCTGCTTTATTTTCATTGAATTTAATTTATTGTTGATGGATAAATATACAAATTTTATGCATTATTTCTATGAATATTTTTTAATCAATTCAAAACTATTTTATGTCTTTGAGTGCATATAAAAAAGATGCTATCAGCGAACAATACTAAAATAAAAAAGACTTATTTCTCTAATAAAAACAACTATAATATTTTTAAAACTATTCTTTAAAACTTGAAAGAGGCTCATGATTTTGGGCATTTAAAACAATCTATTGTATGATTATTTACCACACCAACCGCCTGCATATAGGCATATATTACAGTGGACCCAACAAATTTAAACCCCCTTTTTTTTAAGTCTTTAGAAATAATATCTGAAAGTAATGTGGTCGCAGGAACTTCTTCTCTTTTCTCAAAATGATTGATGATTGCTTTACCATCTACATAAGACCAAATAAATTTCGAAAAAGAGCCAAAATCATTTTGAACTTCTATAAATAATTGAGCATTTAATATTGTGCTCCTTATTTTTAATTTATTTCTAACGATACTTGCATCTTGCAACAAAGACTCATATTTACTTTCTGGATATTTTGCGATTTTTTTATAATCGAAATTATCAAATGCTTTTCTAAAGTTTTCTCGTTTATTTAAAATGGTTATCCAGCTTAAACCGGCTTGAAAGGTTTCTAATACTAAAAATTCAAACAAAGTTTTATCATCATACACAGGTTGGCCCCATTCATTATCGTGATACTCTTGATATAATTTACTGTCTGTTACCCAAAAGCATCGATACTCCATTTATTCTGTTGTTATTACCTTAATACCTGTTTTTCTTGTACAGACACTGTTGTGTTCAATTTAATTGTATACGCAGTATTTTTGCCGGAGATAGTCCTCTTTAAACGGAACTCCATTTTAAGAACCCCAAATACCAAATGTAGCACTTATACCCTGCATATATTTACCTAAAGATTCTGATAAAATATGATTCTTATTTTACCAGATTTCAAATTGCTTGTTAAAACATCTTACAATCTATTTCTTTTTTTAAAAGCATCTTTTAAAATTAAGGATTACTCCTGTACTCTTTGAGATTTTTTTATTTTAATTTTTAAATTAAAATAAAAAAAGAATTAAAAAACAATAGTTGAAATAAAATTTTTGCAACTTTACTTGTCATAAAACTTCTGATTATGAAATTTTTAAAACAACAGCTTATTTTATGTACTGTTTCGATATTTTTTTGGGGATGTAGTTCGCTACCCGCCAATAACAAAATAATTAAAAAAGAAGAACCTGTTATTATTACTAATGAAAATTTAGCATACGAAATTATAATTATTGATGCTGGTTTTACAAGCTTTTTAAATTCTATTGCAAAACCTGAAGGACATTATTCTCAAAATTATATAGAAGCTAGGAATAGAGTTTGGGTTTCGGAATGGAATAACAGAGCCAGAAACCACAGTCAATTTAATGCCAATATTTACGAAAATATAGTTGACTATCAATCAACTATAGATTATGGATATGAAGTAAATTATAAATTATTTAATTACTTTTTATTTGCGCAGCAAAAGTATAAGATAAATTTAGGCGGCGGGTTTAGAGGAAATAGAATTAATTAGTTTTCTTTTGAAATCTTAAAAAACTATAATCAAATTTATTTTTCTCATCAGCTTTAAAATCTTCTCTTGCAACTTCTTCCCAAATGTTTAAATCTATTTCAGGAAAAAAAACATCTGCTTCAAACTCGTGGTGTACCAGAGTAATATCTAAAGTATCTGCCATATTATTTTCCATAGCATATTTATAAACTTGTGCGCCACCAATAATAAAAATTTGCTCGTCTTCTTTTGCTAATACAACGGCATCTTCTAAACTGTTTGCAATTAAGCAACCATCTTTAAAATAATTTTCATTTCTAGTAATAATAATAGTAGTTCTATTTGGCAAAGGTTTGCCTATCGATTCATAAGTATTTCTACCCATTAGAATATGATGACCTGTGGTTGTTTTTTTAAAGCGTTTTAAATCTCCTGGTAAATACCATATTAAATCATTGTCTTTTCCTAACGCATTATTTTTTGCGATTGCAGCTATAATTGTAATCATCTATACTCTTTGAATTTGTGCGAAATTACTGTAAATGTTTTGAGATTTGATGTTTTTTGGTCTTTTTGAACTAAATATTTACAAAGCGAATACGTTTTCGGTGTAAAAATCACTGATAATCAAGTTATAAGAAGTGCATACTATTTTAAAAATACAACAATTTAAGACTACTTATATTTTGAATTAGCAACAATTTAAGTATACAATTTATGAAACTGATAATTCTTTAAAATTCTTATAAAATAATATTTGTCGCTATATTCTACTTATTTAAATTTACAGTATAATTTAATTTAATAATTATGTCGATTAAAAAACAATTTTTAAAAAGTAAACCAGTGTGTAAAGTAACTTTTACTGTACCTGCTGAAGAAGCAAGTAATGTTGCTGTAGTTGGAAGCTTTAATAAGTGGAATGAAAAAGCAACTCCGCTTAAAAAATTAAAAAATGGATCTTTTAAAGGTACTGTTGATTTAGATTGTGGAAGTGCTTATGAATTCAGATATTTAGTTGACGGTGAATATGTAAACGAGCAAGAAGCTGATGGCCTTAATTGGAATGATTTTGCAGGTGCAGAAAATAGTGTATTAGCGTTATAAAATAAATGCTATGAAAAGGAAAAAAAGAGCTTTCAAAATTTGAAAGCTCTTTTTTTTTATATGGCTACTTTTCCTTTAATATGTGGGTGAGGATTGTAATCTTGTAATTCAAAATCTTCAAAAGTAAAATCTTCAATATTTTTTATTTTTGGATTTATTTTCATTTTTGGCAATGGTCTTAACTCTCTAGACAATTGTAATTCTAGTTGTTCTATATGATTATTATAAATATGCGCATCTCCAAAAGTATGGATAAACTCCCCTGCTTCATATCCACAAACTTGCGCAATCATCATTGTAAACAATGCATAAGAAGCAATATTAAAAGGAACTCCTAAAAAGATATCTGCACTTCTTTGATATAGCTGACAAGATAATTTTCCATCAGAAACATAAAACTGAAAAAAGGCATGACAAGGAGGCAAGGCTGCTTTACCATTAGCAACATTTTCTGAAAATGAAATAGAGGTATCTGGCAATACCGAAGGGTTCCAAGCAGAAACCAACATTCTTCTAGAATTAGGATTTTTTTGTAAAGTTTCAATCACTTCTTTTAACTGATCTACTTCATCACTATTCCAATTGCGCCATTGATGACCATAAACAGGACCTAAATCTCCATTTTCATCTGCCCAATCATTCCAGATTCTAACACCATTTTCTTGTAAATATTTAATATTAGTGTCTCCTTTTATAAACCAAAGCAATTCGTAAACAATCGATTTTAAATGTAGCTTTTTGGTCGTTACCATGGGAAAACCTTCACTTAAATCAAAACGCATTTGATATCCAAAAACACTTTTTGTTCCTGTACCAGTTCTATCTCCTTTTTCGTTACCGTTTTCTAAAACGTGTTTTACTAAATCGTGATATTGTTTCATTATGATATGTAAGCGTTTAAATGTTTATTTGTGTAATTTATTATAAACTGAACAAAACTTGCTCTATAATTTTGTAAAAATAGAAAAAGCAACAGCTATTTTTAAGATAGGTTTTTAAATAATATTTAAAAGTTATTAACCATTTCATTAAAAAATTTAAGTTTTAAAACCTAAAAACTAGATTTCAGCAATGAACATCAAAACTAAATAAAAACAATACAAAAAAAACGATCTAATAGTCTTGGCAAGTTAACTGCAAAAGTCGAAGAATTAAAAGCACAAATAAAATTTACCTACATAGATTTAATGAAGGAAGAAAACTTATAAATGAATATTTATCAAATGGTAGTTCTTCAATAATTTTAAATATAATTTCAAAAAAACCTTATAATTTTAGAGAAATTTAAATAGCTCTTTAAAAGTTATCCTTAGTAATCTAGTACTAACCGATAATCATTCCTGCAATTGTTGCAGACATTAAAGAAGCAATTGTACCGCCAATTAAGGCTTTCATTCCAAATTCTGATAACGTTTTACGTTGACCAGGAGCTAAAGAACCGATACCACCAATTTGGATTCCGATAGAAGCGAAGTTCGCAAAACCACATAACATATATGTTGCCATTATCACCGATTTATTAAACGTTAGATGTGTTGCATTTGCTACATTTTTCAATTCTGCTAATTGTATGTAACCTACAAATTCGCTCGCGGCTAATTTAATTCCTAATAACTGTCCCATCATAGAGATATCTATAGTAGGCACCCCAATTAGCCACATTAATGGCGCAAAAATACACCCTAAGATAAATTCTAATGATAACGCTTTGTAGGCTGAGTTTTCTGCAATAATACTATTCAAAGTTGTTATATCTCCAACCCAACCTAAAATACCATTTAACATTGCGATAATAGCCACAAAAACTAAAAGCATTGCTCCTACATTTACAGCTAAACGTAAACCTTCTGTTGTCCCATTTGCAATAGCATCTAAAATATTAGATCCTATTTTTTCTTGAGAAACGGTAACATCTGAGTTCACCTTTTCAGTTTGAGGGTATAATATTTTTGAAATTACAATAGCACCTGGAGCCGCCATAACTGAAGCTGCCAAAAGGTGTTTAGCAAATACTAACTCTAAAATTTTGTCTCCACCTCCTAAAAAACCAATATAAGCTGCCAAAACTGCACCAGCAACAGTAGCCATACCTCCAATCATAACCAACAGCATTTCTGACTTATTCATTTTTTCTAAATACGCTTTTATTAAAAGTGGTGCTTCTGTTTGTCCTAAAAAGATATTACCTGCTACAGAAAGGCTTTCCATACCAGAAATTCCTAAAAACTTAGATAAACCAATTGCTAAAACTTTCACAACTTTTTGAATAATCCCTAAATAAAACAATAATGAAGTTAGTGCTGAAAAGAAAATAATCGTTGGCAATACTTGAAAAGCGAATATGTACCCAAATTTATTCATATCACCCACAATACCTGCAAATAAAAACTCGCTACCGGCTTTTGTATATGCTAACATTTCTATAAATACTCCACCAACTAATTCAAAAATAGATTGAATGAATTGAACTTTTAAGACCCCAATTGCAATTACTAATTGAAGAAATAAACCAATTGCTACTTTTTTCCAATCAATCGCTTTTTTATTAGCGCTAAACAAAAAAGCAATAATAATTAAAGCAACCATCCCTAAAACTCCTCTCCATAAACTATTCAGAGAAAATCCTTGACTTGGTAGAATTTCGGTAACAACAGCTAAATTATTAGTGTTTTGAGAAAAAATTGAAATTGATAGTAAACAAAAAACGGCAATAAGTATTTTTTTCATAATCTAATTGTAAAATAATTAAGAACGTTTGCTAATTTCGTCTCTAATTTTTGCAGCTATTTCATAATTTTCATTAACAACTGCATTATTTAATTGTTTGTGTAATTCTTTTAAAGATAAGCTAGAAAAATCATTTTCTTCTTTTTGAGGAGGTTCCTCTATTTGAAAAGAGATTTCTGAAGGCTCATTTTTCTTTTGAATGGCAATTTCTTCCTCAGCTTTTAAATAAATACCGGCTTTATCTAAGATGTTTTCATAAGTATAAATGGGTGCATTAAAACGCACTGCAATAGCGATAGCGTCAGAAGTTCTGCTATCTATCACCTCTTCCTCACCTTCTCTTTCACAAATTAAACTAGAAAAGAAAACTCCATCTACCAATTTATGAATAATTACTTCTTTTATATTAATTCCAAATCGATCAGAAAACGTTTTAAATAAATCGTGTGTAAGTGGTCTTGGTGGTCTAATTTCTGTTTCTAATGCAATCGCAATAGATTGTGCTTCGAAAGCTCCAATTATAATAGGTAAAGTTTTTGTTCCTTCCATTTCACTTAAAACTAATGCATACGCACCACTTTGAGTTTGACTGTAAGAAATTCCTTTAATGGTTAGTAGTATTAAACTCATATATCATTCTACGAAATGCAAAAGAGCATCTTAGATTACACTTTTTTAGTGGGCACAATTTAATAAAAATAATAGATTGAATACTTTTATTTTAGGAGTTTTTATGAAAAGAAAAAACCTACTAGTAATTAAACTAATAGGTTTTCGTTTAAACAACAGTGTTTAAATATTTGAATTAAGCCTCCTTAAAAGCTTTTAACTTCTCTATTAATTTAGGAACTACTTCAAAAGCATCACCAACAATACCATAATCTGCTGCTTTAAAAAAAGGCGCTTCCGGATCTGTATTGATTACTACTTTTACTTTAGAGGCATTAATTCCTGCTAAATGTTGGATTGCTCCAGAAATTCCAATCGCTATATATAAATTTGATGCTACAGGTTTTCCTGTTTGCCCTACATGTTCTCCATGAGGACGCCAACCCAAATCTGAGACAGGTTTAGAACATGCAGTTGCAGCGCCCAAAACATCTGCTAACTCCTCAATCATTCCCCAATTCTCTGGTCCTTTTAAGCCCCTTCCTGCAGAAACAACTGTATCTGCATCTGCAATCGTTACCTGACCTGTAATTCTTTCTATTTTTACTGATGTTACTCCTAAATCCGCATCAGATAAGACAGCATCAAAACTTTCTGTTACTCCCGATACCGCGTTCTCATGAATTCCATAAGAGTTTTTAGAAACCCCAATTACTTTTTTATCTGTAGAAATTATAGTGTTTGAAAACGCTTTACTTGAAAATGCTTTTCTTTTTACTTTAAAAGGATTTATTGAACTTGGCAATGCAACTACATTAGATGCATAACCTGCGTCTAAAGCAACCGCCATCATTGGCGCTACAAATAACCCATTAATACTAGAATCAAAAATCACTATGGATGAATCTTGAGCATCTGCAACTTGTTTTATCACCGATGCATATGCTTTGGCATTAAATATTGCCAAAGAATCGTTAGCAACTGAAACTACTTTTTCTGCTCCGTAAACATATAATTTTTCGTTATTGTTAGCATTTATTGTTAAAACAATTAAATTACTTCCTAATTGTTCAGCAACCTTTTTCCCATAAGAAACTACTTCAAAAGCACTCTTTTTAAATTTTCCTTCTGCTGAATCTGCAAAAACTAAAACTGACATATTTTTTATATTAGAAGTCATTATAATGAAAACTAACGAAGTAACCTTTTATACAGATTGCTTCACTTTGTTTGCAATGACAAGGTTTTATTTATATTACTTTAGCTTCATTATGCAATAAGTTAATTAACTCATCGATATTATCTGCATCTACTAATTTAACAGCTCCTTTTGGAGCTGGTTTTTCAAATGATTCTATTGAAGTTGCATTTTCTGCAGGAACTGGTTCAATAACATTTAAAGGTTTTTTACGAGCCATCATAATTCCACGCATATTTGGTATACGTAGATCTTTTTCTTCTACAATTCCTTTTTGTCCAGCAACGACTAATGGTAGAGAAGTACTTAAAACTTCACTCCCACCATCAATTTCTCTAGATAAAGAAACTGAGGTTTCATCCACTTCCATGGCTACACAACCATTCACAAAATTGTAATCTAATAAAGAAGCTAACATTCCAGGAACCATTCCCCCATTATAATCAATAGATTCTCTACCCGCTAAAACTAAATCATATCCTCCGTTTTTAACAACTTCCGCTAATTGCTTCGCCACAGATAAACCGTCAGTAGCCTCCATATTAACACGAATTGCATCATCCGCTCCAATAGCCAAAGCTTTACGTAAAGTTGGTTCTGTAGATACATTTCCTACATTTACAACAGTTACACTTGCTCCTTGTTTTTCTTTAAACCACATAGCTCTCGTAAGGCTAAATTCATCATAAGGATTAATTACAAACTGAACTCCATTCACATCAAACTTTGTATCGTTTTCTGTAAAATTAATTTTAGAAGTGGTATCAGGAACATGACTAATACATACCAATATTTTCATAAATTCTATTTTTAATCATTTTATCTGATGCAAAATTACGGATTTTTTTTAAAAAAATACTATGCACGCATAGTATTTTTTTAATTATTTAACAATTCTCGAAAACGATTGAGTGTTTATTCCTATATTTCCATTGAGTTTCTGCAGTAGAACAAAAAAAAATGATAATTATTTCCTTACTTTTGCATGAAGAATAAATAACTAGATTAAAAAATACATGAAAACAGTTCAATTCAGAGAAGCTCTTTGTGAAGCAATGAGCGAAGAAATGCGCCGAGATGAAAGCATTTATTTAATGGGTGAGGAAGTTGCAGAATACAATGGAGCTTACAAAGCCAGTAAAGGAATGTTAGATGAGTTTGGAGCAAAAAGAGTTATCGACACTCCTATTGCTGAGCTTGGTTTTGCTGGTATTGCAATTGGTTCTGCTATGAATGGTAATAGACCTATTGTAGAATATATGACGTTTAATTTTTCTTTGGTTGGTATTGATCAGATTATAAACAACGCAGCAAAGATTAGACAAATGTCTGGTGGACAATTTAATTGTCCAATTGTTTTTAGAGGCCCAACAGCTTCTGCTGGTCAATTAGGAGCAACACACTCCCAAGCATTTGAAAACTGGTTTGCTAATACGCCCGGTTTAAAAGTAATTGTACCATCCAACCCTTATGACGCGAAAGGATTATTAAAGGCGGCTATTAGAGATGACGATCCAGTAATTTTCATGGAATCTGAACAGATGTATGGGGATAAAATGGAAATTCCAGAAGGAGAGTATTTGATTCCTATTGGAGTTGCAGATATTAAAAGAGAAGGTACAGATGTAACTTTGGTCTCTTTTGGAAAAATCATCAAAGAAGCTTACAAAGCTGCTGATGAATTAGCTAAAGAAAATATTTCTGTAGAAATTATCGATTTAAGAACTGTAAGACCTATGGATCATGCAGCAATTATTAAATCTGTTAAGAAAACAAATAGGCTAGTAGTTTTAGAAGAAGCGTGGCCTTTTGGAAGTATTGCAACTGAAATTACATATAGAATTCAAGATGAAATATTTGACTATTTAGATGCTCCTGTAAAAAGAATTACAACTGCAGACACTCCTGCACCATATTCTCCGGTTTTATTTGAAAAATGGATTCCTAATTCGAATGATGTAATCAAAGCAGTAAAAGACGTTTTATATTTATAGTTTAAACATTTTTAAAAAATTACAGAATCCTTTTTGATACATTTCAAAAAGGATTTTTCATTGGTTTCAAAACACCTAACTAGTTCGAAAAGCATTGCGTAATTTCACTATAAATTTCGTTGAAAAACCTAATGGATTAATTACTTTTGCCTGAAGTTTAAATAAGATAAATAAAAATTCATGAGTCAAGAAGATAAAAAAACTTTCGATGTTTTAATTGAAATACCAAAAGGAAGTAGAAATAAGTATGAATACGATTTTGATTTGAATAAAATACGTTTTGACAGAATGTTATTCTCTTCTATGATGTATCCTGCAGATTATGGTTTTGTGCCAGAAACATTAGCATTGGACGATGATCCATTAGATGTTTTAGTTTTAGGACATGAACCAACTTTTCCGATGTGTGTTATTGAAGTAAAACCTATTGGAGTCTTTCACATGACAGATGAAAAAGGGCCAGATGAAAAAATTATTTGTGTGCCTATTTCAGATCCTATTTGGAATAATAAAAATGATATTTCAGATTTAAATCCACACAGATTAAAAGAAATAGAACATTTCTTTCAAGTTTATAAAGATTTAGAAAAGAAAAAAGTAGATGTTGGAGGTTGGGGAGACGCGAAAGAAGCAATGCAAATCTATAAAGATTGTGTTAAGAGATACGAAAAAAGTGACTACAAAAAGACCGATAATTTCAAGATATAGAAATTATTATAGTATAAAATTGAAGACCTCTTAAAATTAAACATTTTAAGAGGTTTTTTATTTCTGTTTGATTTTATTACATTTACCACCGTTTTAATTTAATCAAAATAAAATTATATATGGAATCAATGATGATTTGGATGCCAATTGCGATGGCTTTATTAGGACTAGCATACATGCTAGTAAAAAAGTCTTGGGTAATGAAACAAGATGCTGGTGATGGAAAAATGAAAGAAATTTCTGACCACATCTACGAGGGTGCTTTGGCATTCTTAAAAGCTGAATATCGATTACTAGCAATTTTTGTCGTTGGAGCAAGTATTGTTTTAGCTGGAATTGCTTTTTATATGGACAGTACTTATTTAATTGTAGTTGCCTTTATTATTGGTGCTATATTTTCTGCTTTTGCAGGAAACATGGGTATGAAAATTGCAACCAAAACAAATGTTAGAACCACACAAGCTGCAAAAACTAGTTTGCCAAATGCATTAAAAGTTTCTTTTGGTGGCGGAACAGTAATGGGACTTGGTGTTGCTGGTTTAGCAGTATTAGGTTTAACGGCATTCTTTATATTTTTCTTTTGGTTTTTTATGGGAAGCGAATGGACAAACACTGGCGATATGACGGTTGTTTTAGAAGCATTAGCAGGTTTCTCTTTAGGAGCTGAATCCATTGCTTTATTTGCAAGAGTTGGTGGTGGTATTTATACCAAGGCTGCCGATGTTGGAGCAGATTTAGCGGGTAAAGTACAAGCAGATATTCCAGAAGATGATCCAAGAAATCCAGCTACTATTGCTGATAATGTTGGAGATAATGTTGGAGATGTTGCAGGTATGGGAGCAGATTTATTTGGTTCTTATGTAGCAACAGTTTTAGCGGCAATGGTATTAGGTAACTATGTAATTAAAGATATGGGAGGAGTAATTCAAGATGCTTTTGGCGGAATTGGACCTATCTTATTACCAATGTCTATTGCTGGTGTAGGAATTATCATTTCTCTTATCGGAACTTTATTAGTAAAAATTTCATCTAATGAAGCAAAAGAAGCTGACGTTCAAAAGGCATTAAACATCGGAAACTGGGCATCCATCTTAATGGTGGCTGTAGCTTGCTACGGATTAGTTACTTGGATGTTACCAGAAACGATATACATGGAATTCTTTGGTGAGAACTTAGATGCTGCAGGTGACGAAATTCCATTACCAATTTCTTCGATGCGCGTATTTTTTGCTTGTTTAGTTGGTTTAGTTGTCGGTGCTGGAATCTCTGCATTTACTGAATACTACACAGGATTAGGTTCGAAACCAGTTATGAAAATTGTGCAACAATCAAGTACTGGAGCGGGAACAAACATTATTGCTGGTTTAGCTACTGGTATGATTTCTACATTTTCTTCTGTGTTATTATTTGCTGCTGCAATTTGGTCTTCTTATGCTTTGGCGGGGTTTTATGGAGTTGCTTTGGCTGCTTCTGCGATGATGGCAACAACCGCTATGCAATTAGCAATTGATGCTTTTGGTCCAATTGCTGACAATGCAGGTGGTATCGCTGAAATGAGTGAGCAAGATCCTATCGTTAGAGAAAGAACTGATATTTTAGATGCTGTTGGTAATACAACTGCTGCAACTGGTAAAGGTTTTGCGATTGCATCTGCTGCATTAACCTCTTTAGCTTTATTTGCTGCGTATGTAACATTTACTGGTATAGACGGAATTAATATTTTTAAAGCGCCTGTATTAGCAATGTTATTTGTAGGTGGAATGGTACCAGTGGTATTCTCTGCATTAGCAATGAACGCGGTTGGTAAAGCTGCCATGGAAATGGTAAATGAGGTAGTACGACAGTTTAAAGAAATTCCAGGAATTATGGAAGGAACTGGGAAACCAGAATATGATAAGTGTGTCGCTATTTCTACGAAAGCGTCTTTAAAAGAAATGATGTTACCAGGTATCTTAACAATAGGTTTTCCAATAGTTGTTGTATTAATAGGTAAATTAGTGTACCAAGAGAACAATATGTTGGTTGCTGAAATGCTAGGTGGTTATATGGCTGGTGTTACTGTTTCTGGTGTACTTTGGGCAATCTTCCAAAACAATGCTGGTGGTGCTTGGGACAATGCTAAAAAATCTTTTGAAGCTGGTGTTGAAATTAATGGAGAAATGACGTATAAAGGTTCTGATGCACATAAAGCAGCTGTAACTGGAGATACTGTTGGTGATCCATTTAAAGATACTTCTGGACCATCAATGAATATTTTAATTAAACTTACCTGTTTAATTGGATTGGTAATTGCGCCTATTTTAGGCGGACATTCTGATGCAAAATCTCATAATGAAGAAATTAGAAAAGAAGTTAAAGTTGAAACACGACAAACTCCTGAAGATTTAGCAATGGCTACAATTACAACGACCAAAACTATGGAAGGTGAAGTAACTAAAGAAATTAAAGGTACGGTTGCAGAAATTGAAAAGAAAGCTAAAGAAGCCGGGACTATCGTCTCTGTAAATATTGAAAAATAATAAATATAATTTCTAATAGTAATTATATTTTAAAAAGCATCCAAATTTGGATGCTTTTTTTGTGCCACTTTTATTTTTCAATTTAAAAGACTCTGGCAACAAACTATTTTAATGGTTGCATTGTCACTCTTTCTTATCTCAAAATACTTTTTTTATATCAGATCATTATATAATGCAAAAAGTAAATTAAATTAAGCTTATTTTTGTTTAAATAAACATGATTTATTTATGACTCTTATGTTAATCCCTTTTAAAAGAATATTAATATTATCATCCTTTCTAGTTTTTCAATACGCAACTTTTGCCCAAGAAACGGTTGTAATTTTTGCTATCAATGACCCACACAGTGAGATAGAAAATTTCGCTAAAATTAAACCACTCATTGATGCTGAAAAAGCTAAAAATCAAAAAGTATATTTTGTAGCAGGAGGCGATCTTTTTTCGGGAAATCCAATTGTAGATTATCATCAAAATAAAGGATATCCGATGATAGACATGCTTAATAAAACCGGACTCGATGTAAGTGTTATTGGAAATCATGAATTTGATTATGGCCAAGTAATACTTAATGATCGTCTTGAGCAAGCAAATTTTCCTTTTATTTGTGATAATGTCTCGGGAGGAACCGGTAAACTGGGCGATATTAAGGGAAGTACTATTATTACAAAAGATAATTTTTCAATTGCATTTGTGGGTGTAGTAGAAACTAGTAGTCCAGGAGGATATCCACTGACGCATCCAAAAAAAATTCAAGGTTTATCTTTTACAGAAGGCTTAGATAGTTTTGAAAATTATAAAGATCTTAAAGTTAATGCTGATGTTGACTTAATCGTTGCTCTTACGCATTATGGAAGTTATAAGGATGAAGAAATTCTGGAGACCTATAATTTTGTAGATTTAGTTATCGGTGGTCACAATAACCAAGAGTATGGTGTAGCGCATGCGAGCGGTTATAAAGTAATGTCTGGTGTAAATTTAGAGAAAATTTCAAAAACTACTTTAACTGTTACAAATAAACAAATAACAAATTTTGAATTTGAACTTATCAATTTATCGGATCCCGGTTTACCTTCGGATAATACTTTATCTATAGATATTGATACGTACTTTAATAACCCAAGCTTTTACACGAATATTGGCTCTTCTTTATCGACACTAACAACGACTTCGACTGGTTGTTTTTATACGGATGCTCTTCAAGTAATTTCTGATTCAGATATGGTAATACAAAATTCTGGTGGCATCAGAGATAGGATTTATGAAGGTATTATTACTCCATTTTCTATTTATTCTATCGATCCATTTGGTAATGGTTTTGATACCTATACAATGACTGTTCTCGAACTTAGAAACTTTTTAAATGAATACCCATCTAGTTTTAGCTATTCGTTAGATGCAAGTTTTAAAGTTCTAAAGAATGAAAACAATGAATTTATCTTTTTTAAAGATAACATTTTACTTCAAGATAATAGCCAAGTAACGTTAAGTCTTAATGACTATATATCTAGCGTGTTTCCAAACTTATTTCCAACAAATCCTAGCTATTCATTTCCTTTAACCACGGCCGATTATATAATTGAATACTTAACAAATCATGCAGACCAACCAATCGATTACCTAAACTGTAATCGAAGAAATTATACCTTGAACATTCATGATGTTGTTAAAGAACCTATTATTAAAATATATCCATCATATATTGAAATTAACTCAAAAGAAAATAACTTTAGTGCGGAAATTTATAACATTACAGGACAACTAATTTATAATGCTGCAAATTCAAATAAAATTGATACTCAATTTTTAACAAACGGCATCTATTTCTTTAAAATGAACTATAGAAATAGTACTCAATTTAAAGTTCAAAAATTTATGAAATAGATTTAAATAAAGTTTATAAAGTAAAAAACACCTCAAAAATGAGGTGTTTTTTTTTAATTGTAATAATCGTAAATTAAAATGCATAGCGTTGCGGTCCTCCTCTTCTAATCTCCTCATTTGCAAATTCTTCAAATTGTTTAAAATTCACTCTAAATGCATTAGATAACTGAAAGGCGGTTTTATAGTAGGCTTCATCATTATTCCATGTTGTTCTTGGACTTAATAATTCAGACGGAACACCTGGGCAAGTTCTAGGCTGTGCAACTCCAAATACTGAATGAATATGGTAATTTTCATACGTGTAATCGCTCAAATCACCGTTTAAAACAGCCGTAATCATTGCACGTGTATATTTTAATGGCATTCTTCTACCAATGCCGTATTTACCACCAGACCAACCTGTATTTACCAACCAAACATTAACGCCTGCATCTTTCATTTTTTTACTTAACATTTCAGCATATCTTGCAGGATGCAAAGGCATAAAAGGTGCACCAAAACAAGCTGAAAAACTTGGTGTAGGTTCTGTGACTCCCGCCTCTGTACCTGCTACTTTTGCTGTATAACCAGATATAAAATGGTATGCTGCTTGACTTGGAGTCAATTTCGATATAGGGGGTAAAACACCAAAGGCATCTGCAGTTAAAAAGAAAATATTTTTTGGGTTCTT
This sequence comes from uncultured Acidimicrobiia bacterium, assembly GCA_964195455.1. Classification (GTDB taxonomy): domain Bacteria; phylum Bacteroidota; class Bacteroidia; order Flavobacteriales; family Flavobacteriaceae; genus Polaribacter. The sequence goes on along the minus strand of CAXMOR010000074.1, from coordinate 25,794 downwards.
ACCTATAGATGGTTTTTGAATATTATCTATATGATCAATGGGATAACTAACTCTTGTATTCTGAGTTATTGAAGTGTCAGTAAAATCGATAACTCCATGAGCATCCATGACTACATTTTCTAAGATTGCTCCTTTTTTAATCGCTGCAAAAATTTCTGGTTCTTGTTCTTGTGATAAATTAATCACTTTTGCATAACAGCCTCCTTCAAAGTTGAATACCGAATTTTCTGCTGTCCAACCATGCTCATCATCACCAATTAAACTTCTATTTGGGTCTGTAGACAAAGTTGTTTTTCCTGTTCCAGAAAGTCCAAAGAAAATAGCTGTATCGCCTTCTTTACCAATATTTGCAGAGCAATGCATTGGCAGCGTATTTTTAAATACAGGAAGTATAAAATTTAGAGCAGAAAAAATTCCTTTTTTAATTTCACCGGTGTAACCTGTCCCTCCAATTAGAGCAATTTTTTTAGTAAAATTTAAAATCGCGAAATTGTGTTGTCTTGTTCCGTCTATTGCTGCATCCGCCATAAAACCGGGTGCATTAATAACGGTCCATTCAGGAGAAAAATCTTTTAATTCTTTTTCTGTTGGTCGCAAAAACATGTTGTGCGCAAACATATTACTCCAAGGATACTCATTTACAACTCTAATGCTTAACTTGTAATTTTCATCTGCACAAGCATAACTATCTCTGACAAAAATTTCTTTTTCAGATAAGTAAGCAACTACTTTGTTATAAAGTTTGTCAAATTTATCCACTTCAAAAGGTAAATTAATTTTACTCCACCAAACTTCATCGTCGGTAATATCGTCTTTTACAATAAAACGATCCATAGGTGAGCGCCCAGTAAACTCTCCTGTATTCACGGCAAGTGCCCCCAAGGAAGAGGCAACACCTTGTCCTTTTTTTATTGTTTCATCATGAAGTTGATTCGAATTTAGCTGATAACGAACTATTGCATTTTTGATTCCTAGATTATTTAACGAAATCGATTTCGTATTTGTATCTACCATATCAATATATTTTGTTTTTTTATATCCTACAAAATTAAACAATAATTTAAAACAGGGCTCTTTTTGCTTAAAAAATATTAATATTTTATTCGTATTTCTATTTATTATTTTTTATAAATACGACCAACATTGCAATCCAGCCCATAATAAGTAAGAAACCCCCTAAAGGGGTGACAAACCAAATAGATTTAGCTGTAATTGATGTCAGTTGAATTAGGTAAATAGATCCAGAAAAACAGAACACACCTAAAAAAAAAATAGCGCTAATCGTATTTTTTTGTTTCGCTGAAAACCCTTCAAAGGTATTGACAAATAACAATACAATGGCATGATACATTTGATACCGCACTGCAGTATCAAAACTCAATAATTGATCTGAAGTAAGTGTTTCTTTTAAAGCATGTGCCCCAAAAGCACCTAAAATAACAGCCGATAATCCTAAAAAACAAGTAATAATTATATTTTTAAACATTTTTATGTCTTTTTGTTAAATTTTAAACAAATATAGTATCTTCGTTTGTGTAAAAATACATCTTTCTTTTATGAAAAACATTCTAATTATTGGTGCCGGAAAATCAAGTTCTTACCTAATTAAATATTTATTAGATAAATCTAATGAAGAAGACCTGAACTTAACAATTGCTGACATTTCAACAGAAAACGCATTGAAATTAATCAATAATCATAAAAATGCAAAAGCGATAATTTTAGATGTTTTTGATAAATTTGAGCGTGAAAAAGAAATTAAAAAAACAGATATCGTTATTTCAATGTTGCCTGCTCGTTTTCATACAGAAGTTGCAAAAGATTGCATCAAATTTGAAAAACATATGGTTACCGCTTCCTACATATCTGAGGAGATGAAAGCTCTTGACGAAGCTGCAAAAGAAAAAGGTTTGGTTTTTATGAATGAGATTGGTTTAGACCCCGGTCTAGATCATATGAGTGCCATGCAAATAATTGATAGAATTAGAGAAAACAATGCTAAAATGTTGCTTTTTGAATCCTTTTGTGGTGGATTAGTAGCTCCTGAAAGTGACAATAACTTATGGAATTATAAGTTTACTTGGAATCCAAGAAACGTTGTTTTAGCAGGCCAAGGGGGCGCTGCAATGTTTATTCAAGAAGGCACTTATAAATACATACCGTATCACAAATTATTTAGAAGAACAGAGTTTTTAAAAATAAATAATAGCAGTTTTGAAGCCTATGCGAATAGAGATTCTTTAAAATATAGAGATATTTATGGCTTAGATAATATCCCTACCATGTATAGAGGAACTATTAGAAAAGTAGGCTTTTCTAGAGCCTGGAATATTTTTGTGCAATTAGGCATGACAGATGATTCTTATACAATTGAAGACTCAGAAAACATGAGTTATCGTGATTTTGTAAATTTATTTTTAGCCTACTCTCCATCAGACTCTGTTGAATTAAAGTTACGCTCTTATCTCAAAATTGATCAAGATGACCTAATGTGGGAAAAGTTAATAGAACTCGATATTTTTAATCCTAAGAAAAAAATAGATTTAAGAAACGCAACTCCTGCACAAATTTTACAAAAAATTTTATTAGACTCATGGACTTTGCAAGAAGAAGAAAAAGATATGATTGTGATGCAGCATCTATTCGGTTATGAAATTAATGGTGAAAAACGTCAGATTGAAACTAGTTTAGTCGTACTTGGAGAGAATCAAACCTATACAGCAATGGCTAAAACAGTGGGCTTACCCGTTGGAATTGCAGCTTTAAAAATTTTAAAAGGCGAAATTACGAATCCTGGTGTTCAAAGACCAATCACTAAAGAAGTGTATGAGCCAATCTTAAAAGAATTATCAATACATGGCATTACGTTTGCTGAAAAGGAAACACCCTATTTAGGGTATAATCCTAATCATATAACTGGATAACCTACATTTTTAAATAAAAATCTTTAGTCAGGTTTATATACTCTTGGGTATATACATGACGCTCAATTTCTACAATTAAATGCTCTTCTATAATATCCGATTGATGAAAAGAAAATTCAAGTAAACTTCTTTTTATTTCTGCGGAAACATTGCCTTGAACACGACAAATTCTATTTAAAACCAAACGATGTTGTTTCGCTAAATGGATAAAACCCACCTCTTCTTTAAAAGGAAGAATAACGGCAAATTTTCCATTTGCAGAGATTATTTTTGAAACTCCAACAATCAAATCTTCAAAAGATAAAGAAGATGTAAAACGTGCTTTATTTCTAGCCGCATCCGCAGATTCAAACATATCCTGATAAAAAGGAGGGTTCGAAACGATTAAGTCATAAGACTCTTCTTCTTCAGCAATTTCGTTCGCAAATTCCGTAAAAGTTGTGTTGTAACCATACAGACGATCGCCCCAGTCTGATTGCTCAAAATTTTCTACTGTCTGTTCATAAGCATTTTCATCAACCTCAACAGCATCAATGGTCATCGCGTCAGACCGCTGTGCAAGCATTAAAGCAATAATACCTGTACCCGCTCCAATATCTAAAATAGAATCAGGATAATTATCCACAGAACACCAAGCCCCTAATAAAACTCCATCAGTGCCAACTTTCATGGCCGTTTTGGCCTGATTTACAACAAATTCTTTAAAATGAAATGGTAACATAATTGATACTTAAAAAAGAATGCCTATTTTCTAAACAACCAAAAAAAAGGCAGTTCTAAAAGAGCAACAAATTTAAGTTTTTTTTATTAAAAAAAAGGAACCTGAAAACATTTCAAATAATTAATTTATTTCCAAAAAGCAAATTACTTTTAATCAAAAAAAGAATATTCTTAAGAACAGCGCGAGCATCAGCATCTTACTCAACAAATGCAATACTACTCCGGTAAAAACGATAGGAAGAACACTATTTCTTCTGGCTGAAAAGTGCAACTTTTTATTCTAAAGGAACTCGTTAAAGAAGAAAAAAGTAATGGAGCTAACAGTACTTTTATTAGAGTTGATTTCAACTATGATATTCCAAGTTAATTTTTATTTTATAGAGCGTAAAGAATTCGAACTTACTTATTATTAATCAATAACTTATAATTTTAACATATATGAAGATAACCGATTTTAACTTTTTTTTAAACACTCTAAATGACTGCGACGACTTACTTACAAAAGAAAACAGATCAAAGTAATTTTGATGCAAACTTCACTAGTAATTTAACTCGTTTACGATATTTTCTACCAGCAACAAACTTACCTTTTTTTACTTTGTTGAGGTTTCACCTCTTTAATCTTTACAAAAATTAGTTTCATACGGCTTTTTGGAGATTCACGCCTTTCTATTTCAAAAGCAGGAATCGATTTAATTAAAGGGGTTAGTTTTTGAAACCCATAATTTCTAGAATCAAAATTGGGTTGCTTCTTTTGCAGTAAACTCCCTACATCTCCTAAAAACGCCCATCCATCATCATCTGAAACATCTGCTATGGTGGCTGCAATAAAACGAATCTCTTTTTTTGTTATTTTATCGTAGCCATCTTTAGTAGTCGTTTTATTCTCTGTAGGTTCTTGCTCATTTTCTAAAGCTTGATGTTTCAAAATCTCGATATAAATAAATTTATCACAAGCCACAATAAAAGGATTGGGTGTTTTCTTTTCACCAATACCATAAACTTTCATACCTGCCTCACGCAAACGCGTTGCTAAACGAGTAAAATCACTATCGCTAGAGACTAAACAAAAACCATCTACTTTTTCTGAATATAAAATATCCATCGCATCTATAATCATAGCAGAATCAGTCGCATTTTTACCTGTTGTATAGCCATATTGCTGTATGGGTGTAATGGCATTTTCTAACAACATGTTTTTCCATTTATTTAGGTTCGGTTTCGTCCAATCTCCATAAATACGCTTAATGGTAGGGTTGCCATATTTCGCAATTTCTTCCATCATTTCTTTTACATAGGCAGAAGGTATATTATCTCCATCTATCAATACTGCTAATTTTATATCCATCATTTTAAACGTATTGTATTATTTACTAGTACCTAAAGGTACTTGCTTTAAATTAAAAAACCACTCTAAAAGGAGTGGTTTTTTAATTTCTAGGCAAGCTATTACGTACGATTTGCTTTTTTTGCTAATTTTGCAGCCTTTTTTTCTTTGGTTGTTTTTGCAGGCGCTGTTTTTACATTTTTCTTTGAGTCTTGTGATTTTGACATAATGATCTTGTTTTAAGATTTCTCTATTTTAATTATACTTTAAATATAGTAACTAATGCTATATAAACACACAGTAAGCTAAAAAAAGCCATACTTTTTAAAGAATTTCTATTCAGAAAGGGACCAACAAACCCTTATGTATGTCCAAGTATATAAAAATTTAGACATAAAACAGGTATCCGTTTTAATAGTTTAAAAGTATTGTCTGTAATAAATGCCTTGAAAAATGTATCTAGGAAACTTAGAAATATTACAGAAAAATAATGAATATTCGTCATCAAAAAGTTACGTTCTTGTTACTGTTAACTTTTTCTTTTACAAATCCTATTTTTCACTAAAACAAGTTAGATTCTAGAACCTTATATTACTTTAAAAGTGTTGCAGAAAGCAATCATAACATTTCTATAAAATAGTTAACTCAATGATGTTACACGAGCCATCTTTACTTCTAAATCTGTTACATCGAGAAACTTAAACACCTCATATGAAATCAACCTGTTTCCTCTATAGTACAGGTATAAATACGTGTTTCTAGTTTGTCGTAATCTCCTGTTTTTGTCGAAAAATATTTTTTCCCTATAAAGAAACCCACCCTGTATTTTAAAAATAAAACGCATGAACTCAACACCACAGAAAACCGAACGCATATACTCCCTAGACTGCTTGCGGGCCACACTGATGGTCTTAGGTATCGTCCTTCATAGCACCATAACCTATATCGTAGATAAACCCGGAGAATTCAAAGCTCCTATGGGTGGCCATATATTTAATAATTATATTAAAGATTTTATCCAAGTTTTTAGAATGCAACATTTTTATTTAATTGCAGGATTCTTCGGTGCCATGTTATTTTACGACAGAGGCACTTTAAAGATTATAAAAAATAGATTTTCAAGAATTGTATTGCCTTTTGCACTATTTGTTATGTTGCTTTCTCCTTTTACCCGTTTGGCCATTAATTATAGCAAGCTCAGATTTAGTAGGAACAATACTGTGTTCGCATTTGCTTTGGATTATTTTTCTAGTATATCGAGTTTGATCCCAGAAATGACCTGGCACTTGTGGTTTTTATACTATTTAATTTTATTCACAGCATTTTCAATATTTTTAGGGATGGTATTTAAAAAAATACCGTTTTTTTTCGAATCGGATTTCGAATGCCTTTAGCTGGATCATTCAACAAACCAAATTTCGGATATTGATTTTAAGCGGAATAACATTTCTAATCTACTCAAGTATAGAACCTGGGGCAAGACAGGATGTTTTTGAATTTATTCCAAGTATAGGTGGTCTTATCTTTTGTCTATTTTTCTATTTAACTGTTTGCCTGGTTGCCTGGTTGACTATTATTTAAATCAAAGCACTTATTAAAGCTGAAAAAGAATTGAAATTAAAAATAATAAAAGATAAAGTACAACTAAAGTTTAAAATATAAGTAAAAATGAACCGAACGCGATTCACCAAAATAAACGCCCTGATTAGAAATACGATAATAATCCTTTTTTTATTAGCAATAAGTAAATTTACGGCGCAGTCTAAACAACAATTTGCAAACCTTGGTGACTTCACCACAGTAGGTGGTGATGTTATTAAGAACTGCAAGGTAGGCTATAGAACTATAGGAACATTAAATGCAGAGAAGACCAACGCCGTATTATGTCCCACGAAATTCACTGGTACGAGTAAAAATAGCTCAGTCAATCGGGTTATGTATGCTACCGGACTGTTTGTTATTATGATAGATGCGCTTACCAATGGGGTCTCTTCCTCCCCATCGAATACGAGTAATTTTCCTTCGGTAACAATTACCGATATGGTGAACTCACAGTATCAAATGGTGACTAAACATTTAGGTATTGATCATCTGTATGCTGTAATAGGTGTTGCTATGGGAGGAATGCAAGCATTTGAATGGTTGGTAACCTATCCAAATTTTATGGATAAAGTAGTTCAATCGTTGGCACTCCTAAACAAACGTCATACGACTTAATGGCTTGACAAACAGCTGCATATATTATCATTGCAGCAGATTCCCAAGAAGGAGATATGAAAGAAGCACTTAGGCTTTCTCATAATATAGAACGCATGCACATGATTTCTCCAAATTTAATCGCAGAAAAGTTTCCTGCAGACAGTATAGCCAATATTTTAAAAAAAGAAAATCCTATGGATCCTTTGGACTATCTCGGAGGAGCGCAGGCTATGATATCTCAGGATATATACAAAAGTTCAAAACAAAACATGGACAATATTAGCGATATTATAAAAGCAGATCTTCTGGTGATTTTAGCAGCTCAAGATCGTGTTGTGCACCCTTCGTCGGCTTTTCAGTTGGCCAAAAAATTGGCAGCATCATTGGTAACTTTAATGGGTGATTGTGGACATGTAGCATTTTCTTGTGAGGCTGAAAAAGTGAAGACTGCTGTTACCACCTTTTTAAAAAGAAACTGATTTCAATAATGTATTAAAATAAAGAACTAGATAAAAAAAGCACAACACATCTTTAAAGTGTGAACCGTAAATCATATTAAAAATAAAAAAATGTGTTTTTTAAAACCTATAAAACTTTCAATAGCAATAACTCTATTGCTTACTTTTAGTATTTTTTCATGTGGTCAAAAATTAGCGCCAAAAGAAAAAAACTAGAGCCAAACCATACAATTACTTCTAATATAATGGGAACAGACTATCAGTTGTACATTTCTTTTCCTAAAAATTATTCGAAAAGAGACCGTATTTCTTACCCTGTTTTGTGTGTTTTGGATGGGCAATATTCGTTTCATTCAATCTTAGGATCAAAAGACGCTTTAGACCTGACGAAGTCTATAGAAGAAGTCATCATTGTCGCAATTGGCTCTGGGTTGGACCAAAAAAATTGGTTGAAAAACAGGATATACGATTATACTCCAACGATTAACACCGCTAGAGAAAGAACCTTAGAAAAACTTTGGGGTTTTGCAGCAGGAGAATTAAAATCTGGAGGAGCAATTAAATTTCTACAAAGTCTTAAAACCGAAATCATACCTTTTATTGAAAAAAATTACAAAACAAATGCCGACAGAGTTATTGCATGACACTCACAGGGTGGCTTATTTACCGCTTTTTGTTTTATACATTCGGGTGGCTATTTCACGCGATTTGGCATCAACAGTGCTTTATTTTATTGGGGTAATGAAAAAGTATTGACCCAAGCAGTTTCTCAATTTACTCTGAATACATCTTTTAATATACCTGTAACAAAAGTATTTGTGTCGGTAGGCGGTAATGATCGAATAGGTTCTCTTCCTCAAATGAAGAACTTTCGAACATCTCTTGAAAATGCTGATTATGAAAACATCGATTTAAGTTGGTACATATTTGACGGTAAAGATCATTTTTCTGTACTTTATGGATGTACAACTAGAACGATTAACACACTGCATAGTAAAAAATAATTAAATGATATCTTGAACTTGAAATATAGTTATATAAAGTAGGATGTTGTTTTTTTATAGCTTCCCAAGCTTTTATATTTCTGCGACTAGACAGTGTTTTGTTGCATCCATAAATAATTTAAATTCATTATTTGAAACTTCTGTTATGTCTATATAAAAACCAGCTACAGTGCTCATGTAAGCTAGTTTTTCTCTTGCCATCATGCACGTACCAGTTTCTTTAGCTACTTGTAAAAAAAGTTTACCTTCTGCCCAAATCACTCCCTCAGACCGCACTATTTAACAACTTTTTTCATCTGTATAAAATCCACTTCCTTTTTTTATAGCTAACGAAAGACAAAGAAATTATAAGTGGACCAAAAAAAGAACCTATAATTATGTTTTTCTATTACTGAAACATAATTTCTTTTTAATGGGTTTTACATAGTCCTTAAATTATAGACTTAGGCAGTCTTACCTCTTAATTCTAGAACCCAATTCGGAGCAATGAACTTATATTAAATTTAAAATTAGTTGAAATGTAAGGTATTAAAAATGATCGTGACTCAAATTAGACAATCGTTTCATTTTTAAATATTGCCAAATAAAAAAAGCTAACCCCCATACTATTTTTCATCATTTTCTATTTTATTGTAGCGCATCTGTGCGGTAAACCACTTTTAAAAATGCGGTTTACCGCATACACGTGCTGCTAATTACTCTTAAATTTGTGATATCGTAATTTAGTTTGAATACATAGAAACTTTTACAAATCCTCAATATTATACAAAAATAAAACGGACTATTTTAAAAACTAGTTTCGCTATGAAAAGAAAAAATATCAAAATGAAAGCAGGCGATAAAATATTATGGAATAGTGGCTATGGTTATGATATAGGCTACTACAAAGATGACAAAGGTCTGCTAAATACAACTTGTTTGATTCACCTAAACTCTGGTCCAAAACAAGGCGATTTAATAGTAAAAAAGCAAGAAGTAATACTTTATTCAGATGAAAATAAAAGCCGATTAAAAAAACTATACGGTTATGACAAGTAATTTGTTAAGGTATCTTAATTGAGTATAGTTCTTACGCTAGACTCCTTTCACATGCTTGCCATTTACTTTATAATTTTATGCTTGTCTTTTGAGCACCGACTTTTGGTCACTTAGAATTTTCTAACAACCTCCAATCCATATGATCTAAATCATATTATATAGCTATCCTAACGGCTATTTTTACCTTATAATTATTTGTAAGCAGTGCAATTTTTATGCATAGTAAAACAGATGTTCCGCTACATAACCTGCCCATATAAAGCAATAAAAGAACAAAAGTGCTGTATATAAAGACCTTTTAGAACATCTAATTAAAAAACAAAACCATATGAAAGAACATAAAAAACCGGCTATCATTGGAATTATATTAGCCATATCCTTTTTTATTTTTAATATATATACCATTACAAACGGCTTTACTTCTTCTAAATCGTTATTAACCGAAATTAAATTCGCATTTATACTTCAAATTCCACTTCTTGCACCCGCTATTGTTTTGCTCTTAAATAAAGACTTTAGCAAAAAACATGGGTATGTTTCTTGGTTATATCCCATTATTATTGCTTTAGGATTTTTAGGTATCGTATTATCCAAAGGGCCTATAATTGCCGGATTATTAATGATTATGGTTGTTTACCCAATATGTATTATACTCGCAACAGCATTTTATTTCTTAAGAAATAAACCTTTGACTAAAAAAGAATAGACATGAAGGAAAACTCTAAAAGCATTGCAAATTTCAGGCACCATATTTAACATTTTTTTATTGCATTTCTTTTTTAATTAGTAACTATGTAAACAACAATGTAACCCAACGAGTTTTAGAAATCCACAGGTGCACTTGCGGGTTACTGCATACATGATTTCATAATGCTCCTTAAATTCGAAACAAATGCAAATAGCACCACTAATAGAAAAATGTAGCAGCCTGAAAAACTTTAGCTGTATCAAAATCAAATATTGTCGATACACTATTTTTATAGGAATACTAAAACTGTTCGCAAGCATGTCATAGTATCGACTGCGAAGAATATTAGTTGAAATTTTCACTTTAGAACCTATTATTTCTTTGAATCTGGTTTCTTGCTATAAAATAAAACCTCTTAGAATTAAAAGAAACCATATGTCTCCAAAAAGTTTCGTAAAATAAGCAATCACCTTGGTGCTACTGCGTTTTTTTCATAATTCATGTTTTTTGAAAAAAAATTATTTTAATGCACTTCCGGAAGTAACCAAGTGTGTGAAATTAGTTTCTAAACGAAACTGATAAAAATATTTTCTTATGTTTGTAAGTATATTAATAACTTAAAAACAAATTCGATGAAATTTAAAATTATTATTGCATCAATCTTAACACTCACTATTTACAGCTGCAATAACAGCGGTGGCGCCTATCTGGGAGAAGGCGAAAAAAACGGAAAATCATATTCGATTGGCGATGTTGCTTCCACTAAAACTGTAATGGGTATTGCTAAAGCATACAGCAATCAAGATACAGAGAAAGTAACTAGTTATTACGATGCCACTTTTCTTGGTGAAAATGGTAAAGCTGATACAGAAACCTGGTTGTCTTCTATGAATTCAATTAGCATGAAACCTTATAAAATTGTGCCTTTGTCTTTAAATGGTCAAGAAGGTCAGCAGGTATTAACCTGGTCTAAAGAAGAACGTGATTATAAAAACGGTGCTTATGAAAAATTAGACTTAATGGAATTGTTTTTTCTTAACAAAGCAGGAAAAGTAACAGGATTTAAACAATGGAAAGCCATTGATTCTGTAAATTTTGGAGCGTCTTCTGGAGGAAAATATTTTGGAAAAACGCCTGGTGAATATACTGGTCGACCATTCATGTTTTCGAATAGAAATGAAACTGAAATGATAGAAACCATGGTTGGCCATTATAATAAAATGGATGTCAAAGCAGTAAGTAGCTTTTTTGCAGACGAAGTAACCATTAATGACTACAGAGGAAAAGTAATAAAACTAACTAATAAAGAGCTTGCAGGTTTATTCGATTCGTATAAATCGGTTACCTGGACGCCATACTCAATCATTCCTATTAAAATAGCAAATACAGATGCTGCTTCTGGAGTGATGCTATATTCAAATGAACGCAGAGTTTTAAAGTCTGGGAAAATCTGGGAAAAAGAATTGATGGAAACGTTTTATTTTGATTTGGATGGAAAAATTTCGTCTGTAACACAGTTTGCAAGGTAAGAACACTTCTTCATTGCAGCACTTCTACAATACCCATAAATACTTTGTTTATGGGTGTTTTGGATTTTTGGGCGAAAATTGCTAGCCTTTTCAGCTCGTATTTCATGGTGTTTTTTATGTTGACCTTTTAAAAGATACTGCTGTAGATCTTCTTAAAAAGACTGCATTAACTAAAGAAATCGAACAGGGTTGGTTCAATTAAAAAACAGGGTTTAAGAAAATAGTACTTGTAAACCACCTGATATAAATCATATTTTATAGCGATGCTAACCACTATTTTTACTTTTAATTAAATTATAGCCAATACCTATTTTTATAGATAATAAAACATATGATTTACCCGAATAACCAGCGAACACAGCACAATACCTGGACAAAAGTGCTACCTATAAACAAGTTACACAACCCAACGAGTTGTGGTAATTAACTTGTATACATAGTGTTTACCACATTCTTAGAATGTTAATTCGATTTAAATTTATAAAATAAATAATGACAAACAAAAAGTTGTGTTATCACGAAAGATAGAGCGATTAACAAGAAGCTTATTCCTCATATAAGGAGCTATATGCAGCGCCTTACAAAAATCCTAATCAAATATTACTTTGAATAGCGTGCATTTATGTGGAAGCCAAAAATTAAAAAATTAATAAGATGAAAACTAAAATTTTAGGATTATCAATTATCACACTATTGATTTCTTGCAAAGAAGAGATAAAGACATCTCAAAGAGAAATACAGCAATACACTATTGAACAATTTATGGATAATGAAGCGGTTAGAGGTGGAAGCTTTTCGGCAGATAATAGTAATCTCCTTGTATCGAGTAATCGATCTGGTATTTATAATGTGTATACTATTCCTGCGAAAGGAGGTGAAATGACTGCTATCACAAAATCTGATAGTACATCTGTTACAGCACAATCTTATTTTCCGAATGACAATAGAATGTTATTAAATGCAGATGGAAATGGCGATGAGATTGATCATCTTTTTGTCAGAGAACTAGACGGAACCATTAAAGATATTACTCCTGAAAAAGGCGCTAAATCTAATTTCTACGGATGGTCTGAAGATGATAAATACTTGTACTTTGGCTCCAATAAAAGAAACCCAAGATATTTTGATGCTTACAAAATGTCTATCGACGATTATACCTCGGAAATGATATATCAAGATGATAGCGGGCTCAGTTTTTCAGGAATGTCTGTTGATGAAAACTATTTTGCCTTAAGCAAATCGTTAAATACGAACGATAGCGACCTATTTCTTTACAATGTAAGAACTAAAGAGACCACCAAGGTGAATAAAAATCAGAGTGGTAATTCTTCAGAGGATTTTTCCAAAGACAATTCGACATTTTATTATACTACTGATGATGGTTCAGAATTTGCCTACCTGATGTCTTACAATTTAGAAACTCAAGAAATAGAAAAAGTATTGGAGAAATCATGGGATATTACGGGTGCTAGTTTTACATCAAAAGGAACCTACATGGTGGTCTATGTTAATGATGATGGTAAAAATGCCATTGATGTTTTAGATAGTAAAACAATGATACCTATAGAATTACCTTATTTTGGTGATAAAAGTATTAAAAGTGTGAGGTTTAACGATGACGAATCATGGATACGTATGTATGTTGGAGGCTCAAATTTGCCCTCAGATTTATACACTTACAATATAGAAACCAAAGAACAAAACAAACTCACTAATGTACTTAATGATGAGATTAGTCCTGACGATTTAGTCACGGCCAAAGTGGTACGCTATAAATCGTTTGACGGCGCAATTATTCCTGCAATCTATTACTTGCCTCAGCAAGCGTCTGCAGAAAACAAAGTTCCAGCAATGGTTTGGGTTCATGGTGGTCCTGGCGGTCAAACACGACAAGGGTTTAGTTCTTTAATTCAGTATCTGGTTAATCATGGTTATGCTATTTTAGCTGTCAATAATCGCGGTAGTAGTGGTTACGGAAAAACATTTTACAAAATGGATGATTTAAACCATGGAGAAAAAGATTTACAAGATTGTGTTGAAGGTAAAAACTGGTTGGCCGCTCAATCTGAAATTGATGGTGATAAAATAGGAATCATTGGAGGTTCCTATGGAGGTTACATGACTATGGCAGCACTAACTTATACTCCAGAAGAATTTGATGTTGGTGTAAATCTATTTGGCGTAACCAACTGGATGCGCACCTTAAAAAGTATTCCCCCCTATTGGGAATCTTTTAGAGAATCACTTTACCTCGAACTTGGAGACCCATTCTCTACAGACTCAATACGTTTAAAGCGTATTTCACCATTGTTTCATACCGATAAAGTTACCAAGCCATTAATTGTATTACAAGGCGCTCAAGACCCAAGAGTATTGCAAGTAGAATCTGATGAAATTGTTGCAGGTGTTAGAAAAAATGGTGTTCCGGTAGAATATGTATTGTTTGAAGATGAAGGTCATGGTTTTGTTAAAAAGGAAAATCAAATAGAATCTTATAGTAGAATTCTAAAATTTTTGGATAAATATCTTAAAAAGGTAAATGTGCCAATTGACGGTACTACTGAAATTAAAAGTATGAAATAATAATCGATTTAATTATAATACTTGGTATCTGTACAAAATATAACAACGTTTATAATTAATTACTAGTTATGGCTTACTTACGAAAATCCTCGCAAATTTTCTATTCGATTTGTATTTCCTAAATTAGATGTTTAAACACGTTGCGTTTCAGACACAAACACGTTAGCCAATTATAAAACCACCAATGACCCAAGAAATTCCAAACGAAGTAATAAAATTTGCTGGAGAAAAACATAAAAGTCAAAAAGTACCAGGAACAGATACGAACTATCTGTTGCATGTTTCAAATGTTGCAATGGAAATTATTCTAGCGTATCAGGAAAATGAGAATTTTGATATTAATTACCCAGTTCAGTTAGCTTTACTGCACGATACTTTAGAAGACACTGGAACTGAATTTGAGGAACTAGCTAAAATGTTTGGAAATAGCGTCGCCATAGGTGTGCAAGCATTAACAAAGAACACCCTTCTGATTTCTAAAAAAGAAAAAATGTTAGATAGTTTAATCCGAATCAATCAATTAGAAAAAGAAGTTGGCATGGTAAAATTAGCTGACAGAATTACTAATCTTCAAGAATCGCCAAAACATTGGAGAAATGACAAAATTCAAAATTACCTAAAAGAAGCAGCGCTGATAAACAAAATGCTGCTTAACAAGAATGAATACCTCAATAATAGATTACAAACTAAAATAGCGGGATACAAAAAATATACAGTACAAGAATTCTAAGATATAACACCAATAAAATTAATTACTCGCTTACTTAATAAAATCTATGTAAATTTTCTATTTGGTTTGTATTTACAAAAACAGAATGCCATAAAGTAACCAAATGATCTACATCAAATACTAGAGCGATACGAACTGCTATTTTTGCTTTCAATTGAAATGCAACCAATACCAATTTTTATACATACTAAAACATATCATCTACCCTAATAGCGAACCAATACAGCACAATACCCGTACAAAAGCGCTGGCTATACACGAGTCATACAACCCAATAATTTGCGGTAAACCACATGAATAACTGCGGTTTACCGCAAACTTACTCGACGAATTCGTTTTATATTTATAAAGTAAATTGTATTACACAAAAAGTGATTTTATCTGAAAATATAGACTTTTTAACCCTTGGTGTATTCCATATCTAAGAAGTTGGCAAACATTTGATGCAGCACTAAACAAAGTCTTACTTAAAATATTTTCGGACTTGTTATATCAATAAAAATAAATAACTTTTATGAACTTTCTTATTTTTATAATATATTTATTTCAACAGTTTAGAGGAAACTCTACTGCCCTATCTGATTATGATGAACCATTTACTTCACTTGATTGGTTAGTGTTCTTATTCGTAATATTTGTTATTTGGATTATTGTTAGTTTCATAAATGGAATTAGCAAAAAAAAGAAAAAGAAAGCTATTCATAAAAAAGTGCAAGAAGTTGCAAGCAAAAAAAAAGAAAATAGGAAAAAGGAAGAAGAAGAAGAAGAAGAAGAAGAAGAAGAAGAAGAAGAAAGGATTAAAACTCAAAATGGATTGGAAGAATGGGAGACATCAGATATAGATAGTGTTTCTAATGAAAGCCGCATTAAATACTACAAAGAGCTTCCTTTCAATGGGTATATAAATTACCGAGATAAAAAAGGCAATATTTATAATAAAACATTATTTAAAGAAGGAATTAAAACTATACCGATTGGTTTTTCACAAAATTTTTATAAGAATGGTCAACTGAAATCTGAACAAAATATTAAAGATGGCGAAAAACATGGAGTGCAGAAAATATGGTCTAACAATGGTCAGATTAGCGTTGAATATAATTATAAAGGTGGCAAACAACATGGAGTACAAAAAGACTGGTATCCTAATGGACAACTAAAGAACATTTACAATATGACATATGGAGAACAAAGTGGTATTGAAAAATGGTTTAAAGAGAGTGGCGAGTTAGAAATTGAGTGCAATCATGACTATTAAAAATAATACATCTATAAATTAAAAAAGATAAGGCTTAATGCGGCTTTAATGATTACAACAGATAAATTGCATAAAGAAGATAAGGTAAGTTCTAATTAAATATAAATTTATAGCAGTACATGAGTAAATTTTAACTTTAAAGAATAAATACTTCGCCTAACACCGTATAAAATTAATTGCTAGTGCAAGCGTGCATAAGAAAATTAAAATATACAATCATTTATAAAACAAGCGAAAAGCTTTTATTATCCAAAAACATAGACATGCTAACGGGAGACTTATACCAAATATAAGGAGTTAGCGATAATTGACCCAAATATGAAAATAGTAAAACGAACTCTTAAATTCATTGTTATAATTATTGGGGTTTTAATAATATATATTGCGATAATGCTTTTAGTAGACATACAAAGTACTAACTACTTAAAAGTTGAAAATTATAAATCTGCGGATAATAATTCCTTTCTTATTACCAATATCAATATAATTCCAATGAATCAAGACACTCTTTTGATTAACAAAATGGTGTACATAAAAAATGGAATAATTCAAAAAATTGCAGACAGTATCGAAATTGATGGAGTTGAAATTCTTGATGCAAAAAACAAGTATCTAACACCTGGTCTTATCGATATGCATGTTCATGTATGGGATAGATATGAACTTGGGTTATATCTATCTAATGGAATTACAGCAGTTCGCAATTTATGAGGTATGCCAATGCACTTAAGACTTAAAGAAGATGTGAACAATGACAAGATTATTTCGCCCATGTTTTTTACCGCAGGACCTAAACTAACAGGCCCTGAATTCATTGGTAATGATAATTTACAATTAACAAGCCCCAAAGAAGCGAAAGAAAAAGTGATTTCATATAAAGATAGAGGATTCGATTTTGTTAAAACCTATTATGGCTTAACGGAAGATATATTCGACGCTGTCATTCAACAAGCAACAATCTCTGATATAGATATTGTTGCACATCCTTCACAAAAAGTACCTTACTCTTATCATTTTAATCCACAAATAAAATCAATAGAACATGCTGAGGAGATTATTCAACAACCTTTAAATTATAATTTATCAGATACATTAAGATTAAAGCAGGTATTTAATGAATTCGCAAAATCAAAACACAGCTCTTTTAGCCCCACTTTAACTGTTTATAATAACATTTATCAAATGCTTATTGATGATAAAATATTAGCCTCAGAGAAACTTCAATTTATGAATCCGCTTATTAAAAAAGTGGATAGTAAAACTCAATTTGAAAGATGGTATGACACTAAATTAAGAGACTCTTCTATTCTTAAAACCATAAAAGATCAGCACAATTTTCATCTAAAAATCGTTAAAAAACTTCATGAAGCTGGTACAACTATTATTTGTGGAACCGATGCTGGAATTGGAATAACTGTGCCTGGGTTCTCAATTCATCAAGAACTTGCATTCTACAAAGAAGCTGGGATTTCCAATTATGAAATACTTAAAATAGCCACTTTAAATGCGTCAAAAACTCACTCAATTATGAATAATATGGGAACTATTAAAGTTGGCAAAGTTGCAAACTTAATACTAATAGATAATAATCCTTTAATAGACCTGTCTGCATTGCAAAATCCTTCAACTGTTTTTATAAAGGGTAGAAAACTGAATAGGAGTTCCCTTGATCATTTTGAAAAACAGGCAAGGAATAGAAAAAACTTAATAGCATCTGCAGTTAGATACATAGAAAACTTGATGTTTGAAAAATAAACTATCGCTAACAAAGTGTATAATTAATTGCTAAATCTTTTGAATTATGAGATTACTACCAATTTCTTTCAACTCTGAATTTTATTAATAAATCTGTTATATTCTTGAAGTCACTCATTTGTTATTTTAATAAATTAATGTTCGGTAAGTCTAAAATAACACTTTTTAAAAATATTCCTTGATATTATTTTTATTTATAACTTTTTACATTTCTTTGACTACCTGGTTTTAAAAAGTATTTATAGTACTTTTTGTATGCTTTAAATAATTCTTTATAACAAAAAAATGCACTAAAAGCCTTAGCAATTAATTTGTACACTACAAACAGCATTCTTTTACCCGAATAGAAAGAAAAAAAAAGTTTCTTTTAAGGAGATTACCTATCTTCATTTATGTACATTTCAAAAAAGCTACTTTTAAACGACATTTTATATGTGCGAGATTACTTTTTTTTTTAAAAGTTACCTTACTAATTCTATAAAGTAAAGCCAATTTTTTAAAAAGGCACTTTACTTTTTGTCGCAAAAAAAGGCTACAAATTAATATAGCTTTCTATTTGATATTAAATTGTAGCATTTCGATTGCATAAACACAGCAAAAAGCTAGCCTTAAAAACGATGAAGTCCTTAGATTGCAAATGCTACCGAAAAGAAGTATTTCTCTAGAGTTTAACTTTTAACAAACTTCTTTCTTACCTCTTTTACCCCCTCTTTAAAACGCATAATATATACGCCTTTTGGCAGCGATGTTACATCTACTTTTATAGCAGTAATTGCAGACAGTACTTCTTTACCTAATACATTGTAAATAATAATATGTACTGGTTTTTGGTTTTTAGTTATAAATAAAAAATCGCTTGTAGGGTTTGGGTACAAGGTAACTAAGGAGTTTTCTATATCTTCAACACTTGCAGTGGCACAATTACTACCAGCATCACTAACCGTCCAGCCATAGGTATCTATTATACTTTGTCTGGCTGTCTCGCCATTGCAATAATGGACACCCAAAGCAACAAGATTTACATTTTGTTGTAACGTTAATTGTGCCCAACCGATTAAAGTTGCATCATAATTATACATCGACATGTTTGAGTCTGAAAATATACCAATCATATCCATAACGCTACTCACATCCCAAGCACTCAAGTCTTGATTAAAAAAAGTTGCACCAGAAAACATTATTGCCATATCCTTCACCTTACTTACATCCCAATCAGAAAGATCTTGATTAAAAGCAATTGCCTCATAAAACATCGCAGACATATCTGTCACATTACGCACATCCCAACCACTAAGATCTTGGTTAAAAGAAGAGGCCTCTAGAAACATCGCTGTCATATCCGTCACATTTCGCACATCCCAGACACTAATGTCTTGGTTAAAAGAAGTGGCTTCCAAAAACATCGCTACCATATCAGTTACATTGCTTACATCCCACTCACTAATGTCTGCATTAAACTCATTTCGCTCATAAAATGACGAAATCATTGTAGTCACAGCACTCACATCCCAGTCAGGCATGGCACCATATTCGCTATTGGCACATAGCCCATCTATTGAGTTGGTTGTTAAACAGGTGTTAATTGCCATATCAAAATTAGCATCTGTAATGGGTGTTTGTGCATACACAAGCGACGTAAACGTAAAAAGTAAGTAAAATAATTTTTTCATAGTTTCTTTTTTTAAAAAGTTCAAAAGTAATTACTAGGGTGCACCTATTATATGATATAAGTCATTGATTGGGTTTGTAATAATCATTATTTTATTCGAAAATAAGGCATTGCCTGTTCAAATGTAAGTAGCATTAGCAGCATACATGAGCGGTAAACCGCAAGCATATAAGCGGATTTCTGCAAATAAGATACTGCAGAAAAGTGTATGATACCGCTACAAAAAAGACAAAGATTCATTTACACTCTGCTTGCAAAATATTGTTTGTTTTAGATAAAACTAAGGGCACTTTTTAAAAAAAGCCTTACTTTTTATCCTAAGAAAAGCGCAATAAGAAACCCCAATAGCAAAAGCTATTGGTTTTTTTTTCAAAACAAATCGTTTAGGCCCTTTTCGCAATGCTAAATTCTACCGTATTTAAATTCAAAGAATTTTTCCTTCTTTTATCAGGTCTAAATTTAATTCGTACGTTCTTTACATTATTATTAGATACCTTCTTTTGCGGGGTTAAAGTGAAAGTTATCATCAAAACCCACAAAGTTATTAACTCAAAGATCTTATTTCTATGCTTTCACAAAAACACCTACCTTAGATACAATTAAAGAACTCGTAGCCTGAAACACACATATTCTAAATACAAGTTACTTATACTATTGATGATATTCGTTTTATTGCTCATCTGTGCAGAGCTAGCAGTGGGTGTTTTCGGAACTCCTTTTGCAGGGCGTTAACCAAACACAATCTACGATTAGATACACTAAAAATAACCGACCTAACAACAAAATAGGTGTCATAAAATACGTGTAATCAGATTTTTAAGACGATATTACATGTGGTAGCAGCATAACTGTATTCTCCTCATAAAAAATAATTAAAATAACGAACCACTGCAATGATTTCGTTCATCTCTTTAGATAAACTAAATGATGTAGTTCTAAAAAATCTTTGAAATGAAAATAAAAAAAGTACTGGTTGCCAATAGAGGTGAAATTGCCATTAGAATATTTAGAGCTTGTGCAGAAATAAAGGTAAAAACAATTGGTGTATACACATTTGAAGACCGGTACTCGCTGCATAGATACAAAGCAGATGAATCTTACCAAATAGGCGAAAACAAAGAGCCGCTTAAGCCCTATTTAAATAGTGATGAAATTATTAGAGTGGCTTTAGAAAATAATGCGGATGCCATTCATCCTGGATATGGGTTTTTATCTGAAAATGCAAGTTTTGCCCAAAAGTGTAAAGAAAATGGCATCATTTTTATTGGACCAAAAGTAGCTGTTTTAAAATCTTTGGGCGATAAAATTACGGCCAAAAAAGTAGCCGTAGACAACAACATACCCGTCATTAGAAGCAACAAAAAACCGCTTACCGATATCAAAACAGCTTTAAGTGAAGCAAAAATAATTGGCTATCCTGTAATGTTAAAAGCGGCTTCTGGTGGCGGCGGAAGAGGAATGCGAGTAATTAGAAAAGCAGCGGAATTAACAAATGCTTTTAACGAAAGTAAACGAGAAGCTTTAAATGCTTTTGGAGATGATACTGTTTTTTTAGAAAAATTTGTAGAAAACCCTAAGCATATCGAAATACAGATTGTCGCTGACAATTACGGCAATATGGTGCATTTATTTGAACGAGATTGCTCTGTGCAACGCCGGTATCAAAAGGTAATTGAATTTGCACCCTCTTTTGGTTTAAAACAAGAAACAAAAAAGGCCTTGTATGCCTATGCAATTCGTATTTGTAAAGCCGTAAATTATAATAATATTGGAACCGTAGAATTTCTTGTTGATGATGATGGGGCGATCTATTTTATAGAAGTAAACCCCCGTATTCAAGTAGAACATACCGTTACAGAAGTTGTAACCAATATCGATTTGGTAAAAACACAACTGTTTATTGCCGGGGGGTACAAACTTGCAGATCAACAAATAAAAATAAAAAATCAAGAAGCCATCAAAGTAACTGGGTACGCATTACAATGCCGTATTACTACAGAAGATCCTCAAAATGATTTTAAACCCGATTATGGCGAAATCACCACCTATAGAAGTGCTTCTGGTTTTGGAATTCGCCTAGATGCAGGAAGTGTATATCAAGGAGCCATTATCTCTCCTTTTTTTGATTCTATGCTGGTTAAAATTACCGCCAATAGCAGAACCCTCGATGGTGCGTGTCGCAAAATTAGACGGGCAATCGCAGAGTTTAGAATACGAGGAGTAAAAACAAACATGCCTTTTTTAGATAACATCTTGCAGCATGACACCTTTAGAAAAGGAGAAGTTACCGTAAATTTCATCAAAAAAAATCCGAATTTATTTATATTTAAAGCACCCAGAAATAGGGCTACAAAATTGGTAACCTACCTCGGAGATGTAATTGTAAATGGAAATGCTGATGTAAAAAAAAGAGATCCATCTAAAACTTTTGTACTGCCGACTATTCCTAAATTTGATGCTATTGCCCAACACACAAAAGGCACCAAAGACCTCTTAACGGCCTTAGGTCCAGATAAATTTTCTACGTGGCTAAAAGAGGAAAAGAAAATTCATTTTACAGACACCACCATGCGCGATGCACATCAAAGTTTATTGGCCACCAGAATGCGAACCTATGACATGTTAAAAGTGGCAGAAGGCTATGCAAAAAACAACCCTAATATTTTTAGTATGGAGGTTTGGGGAGGCGCAACCTTTGATGTTTGTATGCGTTTTTTACAAGAAAATCCTTGGGAAAGATTGCAATCACTGCGCAAGGCAATGCCAAATGTATTACTACAAATGTTGATTCGAGGTTCTAACGGTGTTGGATACACTGCCTACTCCGATAATTTAATTGAAAAATTTGTAGAAAAATCTTGGGAAAATGGTGTAGATATTTTTAGGATTTTCGATTCCCTAAACTGGATGAAATCTATTGCACCTTGTATTGAACATGTGCGAACTAAAACAGATGGGCTGGCAGAAGGTTCTATTTGCTATACGGGCGATATTTTAAATCCTAAAAACAGCAAATACAATCTAAAATATTACACAACATTAGCAAAAGATATCGAAAATGCAGGGGCACATATTTTAGCCATAAAAGATATGGCTGGCTTGCTAAAACCTTATGCAGCTTACGAATTGATAACGGCATTGAAACAAGAAATTAACATACCTATTCATTTACATACCCACGATACCTCGTCTATACAGTCTGCAACCTATTTAAAAGCCATTGAAGCAGGTGTCGATGTCGTAGATGTCGCACTCGGCGGTTTGTCTGGATTAACATCACAACCTAATTTTAATTCAGTAGTAGAAATGATGAAATTTAATGACCGAGAAAGTGACCTAAATATCGCTTCTTTAAATGAATATTCTAATTATTGGGAAACAGTAAGAACGTATTATTATCCTTTTGAATCGGGCTTAAAATCAGGTTCGGGTGCCGTTTATAAACATGAAATCCCCGGAGGGCAATACTCAAATTTAAAACCACAAGCCCAAGCTTTAGGCTTAGAAGATCGCTTTCACGAAATTACCAAAATGTATGGAGATGTAAACCTTCTTTTTGGAGATATTGTAAAAGTAACTCCAAGCTCTAAAGTCGTCGGAGACATGGCACAATACTTAGTTAGCAACAACTTAACCGTTAGAGATGTATTAGAACGTGGAGACACTATTTCGTTTCCGAAATCGGTAGTAAGTTTCTTTCGAGGAGATTTAGGACAGCCTGTTGGTGGTTTTCCAAAAGAACTTCAGAAATTAATTTTGAAAGGCGAAAAACCATATACCGATAGACCCAATGCACATATTAAACCGATAGATTTTGAAGAAGAGTATGCCACTTTTAGGAAAATTTTTGAGGAAAACTTAGGCAGAACAATCAACTTTACAGATTTCTTATCCTATAAATTATATCCAAAAGTATTTTTAGATGCCTATAACAAACATTTAAAATATGATAATTTAATAAATCTACCTACCAAAAATTTCTTCTATGGCATGGAAAGAGGAGAAGAAATTATTATTGAATTAGAAAAAGGAAAAACATTGTTGATTACCTTAGAATCTGTTGGAAAACCAAATAAGGATGGCTTGGTTACTGTTTATTTTAAAGTAAATGGTCAAGGTAGAACTGTGCAAGTAAAAGACGCAGCGATTAAAGTTGATAAAGTAGAACACCTAAAAGTAGATAAAAACAATGCCAAAGAAATCGGTGCTCCTTTGCAGGGAATGTTGTCTACTATTTTAGTGAAAAAAGGAGAAAAGGTCGCTAAAAACCAACCTCTTTTTATCATTGAAGCTATGAAAATGGAAACGACTATTACCGCTATAGAGGCTACAATTGTAAAAAAAATAACTTTAAAAGCTGGCGTAATGGTTAATTCTGATGATTTAATTTTAACGGTAGATTGATCACATAGGTACTTGTAGATGACTACTCGTTTTTACTTGTTTCTCCCTTTTTCATTTGGGTACAAAGTAGGCAACGCGTCACTTTGCACAAATGCTTTTGTATCAATATCGATGGCGGTAACTTTTCCTTTAAAAGCAGCACCGGTATCTATGTTCCAAACATTAGCAGCATGCATCGGTTCAAAAACATCATAATTAGTCGTCGGTGTATGGCCAATATAAATTTCTTTGTAATGTGAGAACCTTTTAGGATACCTGGGCATGTGTTTTTCTAAGTTGGGTTGCATCGCCAAAGCCAATTCCCATAAAGTTCTATCAGTACAAAGTGTCTGTGGTATCGCTTCTTTTTCTACCCCATGTAAAGAGGTAAAACCAGCATGTAAAAACAACCTGCTTTCAGCATCCAAATGATACATTTTCATTTGGCTAAAAAACAACAAATGAGCTTCTTTTTTAGCAACAGTAAAGGCTTCATAACTGTCTATGGTTTCTTTCCCTCCATGCAGGTACCAACCGGCATCAACATGGTCGTTTTTTAACCAATCTTCGCACAAGACATCATGATTTCCTTTGATAAAAATACATTGAGATTTTTCTGACAATTCCATTAAAAATTCCACTACCTGGGCAGCTTCACTCCAACCATCTACATAATCACCCATAAAAACAAGAGTATCATCCTCTTTCAATGCTAGTTTATTTAAAACCTGAAGTAAGGCTTTTAGACCTCCGTGTATATCGCCGATTGCAAAAGTGCTCATATTATTTTTTTTTTGCAAAACTACTGTTTTCTATAAAAAAAAGAGGAAAGTGTATCTTAATTTTAGATTAAAAATACGGTGCAATGCCAAAAACTAAACCTACTTTGGTTTTTTTTTGAGTATTGTTGATCCTAAATCTATAATCTATTTTATAAATAGTTGACCATTATAGTCGCTATAACCCAAATTTTTGTAAAATCTAATAACTATATTTTTTGATAAACAATCGGTAAAGCGTAAGTAACAATCTTGGTGTTTTTGCGAATTTAAACAAAAATAAAACTTCCATATTATAAAAGTTTTAAGGCGACCAAACCCCATTTAGTCCCGTATTTAGCCCCACTTTGACGTAACTGCTGGATTATCAAGGTTAATTGTAGAGAGGAAGGGATTCGAACCCTCGATACGTTGCCGTATACACGCTTTCCAGGCGTGCGCCTTAAGCCGCTCGGCCACCTTTCTGTTTTGCTAGTCGCTCCCTCCATACATTAGGACGCTGTATAGTTTGCCTAAATTATTAAGACGCTACAAAGAACGTGAATTTTTAATCTAGAAGTGTCAGTACAGAAACAAAAAAAAATCTATCTTCATCACTCAAGATATTTCCTTTTTAGAAATACCCACTTACCAGGTTTCCAATTATTAAATTCCTAAATTACTGTGCATCCATCTCTCCTCTTAGAGGTAATTCAAAGAGGGTTTTAAAGCTTGCTTTACTGTCATTCCTTCCTAATAGATACATCAGTTTTG
>CAXMOR010000073.1:0-8298 GCA_964195455.1 uncultured Acidimicrobiia bacterium | reverse complement strand
TGCATATATAAAACCTTCTAAAGGTCTGTACTCAACTCTGTTCCAAACGCCTGGTGAAGAAGTTGGCTGATCTTTAAAGATATCAGTCATATATTCTACATTAAAACGGAAGAAATCGATCATTTCACAAGCAGCATCAATTTCTGCTTGATATACGTTTTTAGATTGTGCAATCATTGTTGCAGCATTCATTCTTGCTCTATAAGGACCTGCTAATAACTCTGCAGCTTTTAGGAAAATAGAAGCACGCTCCATCCAACTTACGCTCGACCAAGCTTCTCTTGCTGCTAAAGCGGTAGAAATTGCAGTATCTACATGAGACTTGTCTGCAGTGTGATATTGTCCAACTACATGTTTATGGTCATGAGGAGGTGTAATATTCTTTGTATTTCCTGTTCTAATTTCTTCACCATTAATATGCATTGGCACATCAATATTACTGCTAAACATTTCTTTGTAAGTAGCTAATAATTCTGCTTTTTCGGGAGAACCTGGGGCATACCCTTTTACTGGTTCGTTAACTGCTTTGGGAACATTAAAAAATCCTCTTGCCATTTTGTGTGTTTTTAGGTTTTAATCGACTAATTTTGAGCGCCAAAGTTACAATTTTTGTTTCAATAAATTTCCTTGAATTTTGATGTCTTTTATTAGAGTAAATTTAGTAATAATAGTAAAATTTTAAACTTATCATAATTAAGTAAATTATATATGTGCACGGTAACCTACCTTCCTTTAGGAAATAATAATTTTATTTTAACCTCTAACCGTGATGAAACTCCATTAAGAAAAACAACACCTCCAAAGACTTATAAAGAAAATGGGGTAGAATTAACATACCCTAAAGATGAATTAGCAGGAGGAACTTGGATTGGCGCAAGTGCCAAAAATAGATTGGTTTGTTTGTTAAATGGCGGATTTACAAATCATACAAGTAATTTCTATTACAAGATGAGTAGAGGTATTGTTGTAAAAAATATTCTTTCTACAGATAATGCCATTGCTTATATTAATGATTTTGATTTTACCGATATTGAGCCTTTTACGCTAATTTTGGTTGATTATGATTTGCACCTAGAAGCTCATGAATTGGTTTGGGATGGGATTAAAAAACATTTTACAAAACTAGCTGAACAACCTAAAATTTGGTCTTCCTCTTCTTTATATACTGAAGAAATGAAAGCCTTAAGAGAAGAGTGGTTTTCTGATTGGTTAACAGAAAATAAAGAGTTGCATCAAGAAAATATTGTTGCTTTTCACCAAAATGAAAACTTAGGAAATCCTGAAATTTCGCTTAAAATGAAAAGAGTTTTTGTAGAAACGGTGAGTATAACCTCGGTAAAAAAAAGAGCATCAACAATAGAAATGACTTATTTAGATTTAAGAACAACTAAAAGAGTGCAAAAGAAAATAGGGCGACAATAACGATACCAAATAAAGAAATTAAAATATAGGTAAAGTTTATGAGTATAAACTTTATAAAGGTTTTAAGGTAACCTTGTTGATAAAACTTACGCATGGCTATTAAAAAATATATTAAAAACAAGACTGCAAAAACCCATAATTGTGGCGTAGCTCCAAAGAGTTCTGTTAAAAAGTAAATGGATAAAAGCATGAAAAACACGGTTTGTGTATGGAATACAAAAACTAGATGATCGACATACGTGTATTTTCTTCTAAAATAAAATAATTTTAAAAATAGGGTAAAGAAGGGTAAAAACACAAATAATGCTACGGAACCATAAGAGAGTAATTGGCTAATAAATTTTTGTTGACTTTCTCCTTCATCAATTAAAGAATTAATCACTTTTGCTCTGTTATATAAAAATCTATTGAAGAATGTTTTTTCTTTTTGAAGGCTATCTAAAGCAGTATCCATCGTTATTTTTGGATGCTTTTTTTGAAATTCTAAATAATCAGCAATTGGAAGCCCTGCAAAATCCCTTTTTTTTCGAGTTGCGCTGACCATTTTGGCAGAGTCTTTTACTTCTTCCGCAACTTGGTCTACATTTTTTTTTCTTTTTAAAGAGTCTGTAGGAATCCAAGAGTTTTTAAGTTCGTTATTAATAGTGTTTTTTAAGGGGTCTATATTAACATTTTTTAACGCTTCATCACTATCAAAGGAAATAAGTCTCGATTGCTTTTGTTCAGTGCCGTTTTTCAATTCTTTAAATTTATCAATGTTTTTAGACAGTCCTAAGATTAAAAAGAACAGAATAGAAACGGTTAAATAAAACTGAAAAGGATTGGAGTAGCGTGCTCTTTTTCCATCAATATAATCCCTAGAAACTTTACCAGGTTTTATTAAAAGCGGAATTATCGTATTCCAAAACTTTGCATCAAAATTGAATAACCCATTAAAAATATCATAAATAAAATTTTTAAACGAAATGCTACTTCCTTTGTTTGCTTGTCCGCAATTTGGGCAAAATTTTTCATGTCCATAAAATGGATGACCACAATTTAAACAAGCTGGATCTTTAATTTTAGCAACTTTATTTTTTTTCTTTTTTAGTTTGATAATATTGGTGTTGGAAGTTGAAAAGTTGGTATATATACTTTAAATTCCTCTAAATTTTCAATGTTTTTCATAGTATAGTAGCCCTTCATGGCTCCCATTGTAGATTTTAAAAAACAGCCAGAATTGTAGGTGTAATTATCATTGGGTTCTAATATAGGAGTTTGCCCAACAACCCCCTCTCCTTTTACAATTTCTGTATTGTTCAGCGAATCAAAAATTTTCCAAAAGCGGTCTGTTAACTGCAACGTTTCTGATGATTTATTTTCAATAGTTACATAGTAAGCAAAAATATAGTACAACTTATTATTTCTATAGTTTGTACCATTGTATTTTGTCTTTACAGAAATTTTAATTCCTTTTGTAATTTGTTGAACCATTGCAGTAAATATAGCTTTTTTGATTAAAAACTACAAATCAAATTTTACAGTTATCGATTTTGATTGAAAAAACCAGCGCCAATGCCGATCACTCTATCATATAAACCTCCAAAAGGTTTGAAGTATACAATTACTGTATATTGGTTTTCGGTTTGAAAAAAAGTACCGTTAACTTCGTTGGTGTCTACAATTTGGTTTTCATCAACGGTAGCAAAGGTGTAGTTGTAAAAACCTTGTTTTAGTAAAACTTGACCTTCATAACTTTTCTTTTCAAAATTGTAAAAAAGTTTATTTTCTTCTTCAATTTTAAAATTATTGAAAGCTCCATAAACATAGACATCTTTATTGGCAATTGGCACCTCTGCTTCTAAAGTAAAGTGCATCATGGCGTAATCTGCTTCTGTATTAGCATCATTTGCATCTAAAGTTCTTATAACAAATTGTCCATTAATATCGGGGTTATACGTATAACTTCTGTTAGGTCTGTAGGTAAAAGGATATAAATAATGATGAAAAATATCTTCCACTTCTATTTTAACCACATTTAAACTTTTGTTTCTGATGAATTTACTGTCAAAGTTTAAATATTCATTTCCTCCCCAAAAATTTGTTTTGTTTAGGTAGGTGTATTTTAATTGATTTTGTTGAAAAAAAGTAGGCTGTAAGTCGGTGATTTTTTCATTCCAATTTTCATTTTTCAGTACAACAACATGCACCTCTTGAGAAGGATTATTGATTCTTAATTTTGGATGATTTACTGAAAATTCTATTGTTTGTTGTGTGTTTCTTGTTTTTGTATTTCTGCTTCTAGAAATAACAACACCAGTTGTTGTCGCGTTTTCATACAAAACAAATTTGCGGGTAAATACAACTTCATCATCATCATTTAAAACTGACATAAGGTAGTTTCCGCTTTTTGTGATGATGGTATTTATATTCGGAATTTTTACTGCATAATGTGTGTAGTTCTGAAAGGTGCTAAAAGAATTGGTGACATTTATAATTGTATTTTGATCAAAACCATCTACATATTGGCTAGACAAGAGTCTGCTTTTTTGCCAATCATGTGTCATGTGTTCTATTTTATATTGGTAGTCTTTGCTGTCTGCATCTAAATCATCAAACGACAATTCTAAAACAGTACCTAATGGCACAATGGAGGTAAAGTTGTTTTCTTGCAAAGGTCTTAATTGAATGGTTTTAATTTGCTGTGCATGCACAGAAGTTAGAAAAAGCAATAAAATCCAAGATATTTTTTGATGCATATTTTTAGGTAAATCAGTACTCAAAAATAGTAAATTTAAAGATTAAATGATGCTACAAATACGGTTCCTTTTTGATGAATTAATTATTAAAATTATTTTTCTATTTTTGTAGGGCTATGGAGTGTTTTTTTTTAATTTAATTTTTGTCCTTTTTCCCCTTCAAATTTACATATCTGTTATTAAAAAAGCAGCTCTTTTATATTTCTTCACCAAGATCTATGAACTTATTATTTAAACTATTAATCTTTACTGTTACAGGTTATTGTAATAACTAAGTAACAATTAAAAATTTCAGTTTTAACTAAGGAGTCATTCTAAGAGGGAAGGAGTATATCTCTAAATTTATATCTAAAACTGCGAAAGCAACTAGGTTTAACTGAAAGTATAGCCCAATTAATTGATGAATAAAAAGAGCTATTTTTTTCTATAGGTATTAAAATATAGACGTGTGGTTTAATGAAAGCAAGAGTTTAAAATATTACAGGTTGAGGAAAGAAGATTTAATAAACACTATAAAACATACAAAAGCAAAATATGGAACTGTTTCTATTAAAAATGAAAATACAAGGATTATTGCGTTGATAACTAACAATAGTAAAAGCTTTGATGTCGATGACCGTCAAAGAGAGACAAGTTTAGGTTTAAAGATTGTTTTTGAAAGAATTAGAATAATGAACGGAAATATTTCTGATGATATCAAACGGAACAAAGGAACCAGTTTTATGTTCTCAATACCGATACAAAACCCCGTTAATATTTTCTAAAAAAATTACTGTTACACTCTTTTTTACTTATATATGAAGATTATACTCTTAGCTATTGCTCTCTTATTTGCTTTTCAACTAACCGCCCAAGATGCAGGCACTCAGTTTAAAATAGATTTCTTTAATTCTAAAATTCAACAAACTGAAAAAGGGGAACGTCTTTTATGGCTGGATAGTTTAACAAGCCTTACGCATAATAAATCTGAATTAAAATACGATTCTATTGCTCGCCAATGCATTAATTTTGCTATTTCCATAGACTCTCTAGACGGTGCTGCGGGCAATGTGACTGATTTAATAGATTACAACAATAATAATCTAGGTTTGCCAAAGCAGGGAATTATATTATTTAATAAATATTATAACAAACTTAAAGAGGGTATAGGTTTTAAGAGGCTTGGCTATTTGTGTCTAAATGTTGCAGACAGTTATTATTTCACCGGGAACGTAGATAAATCTTTTGAATATTATGAACGCGCAAAAGCTTTTGCGTTAAAAGCAAAAAATCAAAGGCTTTATGGGCTCGCATTAATGTATATAGGTTATAATCAAAGTGAGACAGGGCAGCTTCCTGAAGCTTCTCAAAGTTTTGTAGAAGCTTCTCGAATATTTACAAAGCTAAATGATACCATTTCTGTTATCAAGATTAAGGATGCATTGGCAAATTTATATAGTCAAAATGCATTTTATAAGAAAGCAAAAATAGAGCGAGATGAAGCCATTATTTTGGCAGATAAAATAAATAGTGCAATTCTGATAAGAAATCTATATTTTAATGCCGCTTCAGAGAATAGTAATAAAAATATATTTTCTACAACCGTTGGAGATGCTCGTTTTAAAAATGAAATAGTAGATGAAATCGCGAACCTAAAAAAATCATTGCTGGCCGATCGTAAAACAAGTTATATGAGTGTTGAGCCTTTTATACTTTCTTCATTTGTTAGGGCATATGTGCAATGTGATAGTTTAGATCTTGCTGCAAATAAATTTAAAGAAATTGAGCAACTTTGGTTAAACGCCAAAACAGATAAGAACAAAGCGTTATTCCTTGAGGCTAAAAGTTGGATGCTTTTAGGAAAAGGGGATTATAAGAATGCCATAAAATATGGTCGCGAAATTTTGGAATTACAAAAAAAACAAACAATTGTTTTAGCGCATATGACGGCTGAAAAATTTTTAGGAGATGCATATAAACTTAATAATGATATTCACAATTCTAACAAACACCTTTTGAATTTTTACACCATCAAAGATTCTATTGCCGGCATTCAAAAGATAAAAGCATTGGCATATTATGGAACCCTTTACGAAACAGAAAAACAACGCTTAAAAATACAAAGGCAAAAAAGTAATATTGTGCTTCTGGATGCTGAAAATATCCAAAAGAATCAATGGCTATTATTTGGGGGCTTGGGGCTTTTATCAGTATTTGTTCTGGTTACCCTACAGAAGTCAAAAAATACAGCAAAAAAAGAAAAGAAGCAGCAAGAAAAATTTTCACAAAATTTATTACTCTCTCAAGAGGAAGAAAGAATAAGAATTGCCAGAGAATTACATGACAGTGTGGGGCAACAGTTAACATTGATTAAAATAAGATCGCAAAAGTTAGCGCAAGAAGAAATTTCAGTTTTAACCAATAAGGCACTAGAGGAAGTAAGGAGTATTTCTCGAAATTTATACCCGGCATTGCTAAAGCAATTAGGTTTAACTGAAAGTATAACCCAATTAATTAATGAATATGATGAACAAACAGATCTATTTTTTTCTTTAGATATTGACGATATAGATGTTTATTTTAGTGAAAGCGAGAGTTTAAATTATTACAGATTGGTACAAGAATGTTTAACAAACATTGTAAAACATGCAAAAGCAAAATCAGTAACTGTATCTATTAAAAATGAAAATAAAAGGATCATTACGTTGATATCTGATAATGGACTAGGCTTTGATGTCGATGACAGTAAAAAGAAAAATAGTTTAGGTTTAAAGACGATTTTTGAAAGAATTAGAATACTGAACGGAAACATTACTGTTGATAGTCAACGAAACAAAGGAACCAATTTTATATTTTCAATACCTTTAAAAAATGAATAGTAAAACAACAATATTGGTTGCAGATGATCACCCTATTTTACTAAAAGGCCTGATAGATGAGTTGCTAAACATCGGCTTTGTGGTATTTGAAGGTGCAAAAAATGGAGCGGAAGCTTTGGATAGTATTGTTTCGAAAAAACCAACCATTGCAATTTTAGACATTAATATGCCTTTTTTAACAGGTTTCGAAGTGATAAAAAAATGCCAAGCGGCATCTTTAGAGACAAAATTTATTATTCTTACTTCTCATAAAGAAAAAGGGTTTGTTTTAAAAGCAAAAAAAATGAACATCGCGGGCTACTTGTTAAAGGACGAACCATTTTTTGAAATTAAAAAATGTATTTATGCTGTTTTAAATGGAGAATTTTATGCGAGTATCGTTTTTAACGAAGTATTTACAAAAGAAGTTTCACCACTCATGGAAAAAATCAATTATTTATCGCCTTCAGAAAGAACTATTGTTAGACTCATCGCACAAAATAAATCATCAAAAGAAATTGCCGAAATTTTAAGCATTTCTCAGAGAACAGTAGACAAACATCGCTCTAATATTATTGCAAAGTTAGATGTATCCTCAGACTCAGGCTCGCTTGCGGTGTGGGTAAAAGAAAATAAAGAATTGTTAGAATCTGTCTAAAAGAACTAAAAATTAAGGCAATTTAAATAAACCTTTTACAATGCTAAAGATTTCTTAAAGCTGAACTCAATTTACATTCTTAAGAGTACATAGCTATGCACTGTATTTACAATTAATCTTTTTATTCGCTAAAAAAAGCTTTAATAGTTTAAATTAAAATACATTTTAATTTTTTCTTAAGTATTATAGGGTTGTACATCGAACTATAGGATACCATTTCTTGTTAATATCTGTGAATTTTACAATTTAGGTTTTTTTCAGTTTATCAACTGTTATAGGAACATGAGAAAGGCATTCGGTTGCTTTTAGTTTAAAATTAAATGTAAAGTTAATTTAAGGTTTGCTTTTTATTTAGGTAATTGAGAACAAATATTTACTGGGAAATAATTCTGCGACTAAGTACTGGTACTTATTTTATGCAGTGGGTACTTATTTCATGAAGAATGTTTCAGACGTATTTTTGTATGGGGTAGCAATTAAGAACAAGTTAAAGAATTAAGGGGGTAAAGTTAATCTCTCTTAGTTAAATTGATGAAAAAGAGGATTTTATTTTGTTCGAAATTACTAGTTAGTTAGGTGTAAAATTTATTACAAATCTCAAAAATAGATGGAGTTTATTGATTTTTTTGAATTATAGAATACA
>CAXMOR010000072.1:0-37918 GCA_964195455.1 uncultured Acidimicrobiia bacterium | reverse complement strand
CCTTGCTAATGAAACTCCCCAAACAATTTAGAAGCCTCATTATAACCACTTTCAAAATTCATGGGTACTAGTTTGGTTTCTACCTTTTGCTCATTAAAATAGGACAGCAATTTCTCTGTTGGCATATTACCTGTTAGTTCATCTTTTGCCATGGGGCAACCTCCATAGCCTTTTATTGCACCATCAAACCGTTTGCAACCAGCCTTAAAGGCTGCATCTACTTTTTCATACCATTTATCTGGAGTGGTATGCAGATGTGCACCAAACTCAATCTCTGGATATTTAGGAATTAAATTTGAAAATAAATAACTAATAACTTCTGGTGTTGAGCTACCAATTGTGTCTGAAAGAGATAAAATTTTCACTCCCATTTTAAAAAGTTTTTCAGTCCAATTACCGACAATATCAACGTTCCAAGGATCTCCATACGGATTCCCAAAACCCATCGATAAATACGCAACAACTTCTTTTTTTGATTTATCAGCAATTTGTAAAATCTGTTCTAAAGTATCTATTGATTCTGCAATTGTTTTATGTGTGTTACGCATTTGAAAATTTTCTGAAATAGAAAAAGGGTATCCTAAATAATCTATTTCTTCAAATTGAGACGCGTCCTTTGCCCCTCTAACATTAGCAATAATTGCTAATAATTTACTTTGTGTTTTAGACAACTCTAACTTGTCTAAAACATTTGCCGTATCTCTCATTTGAGGTATCGCTTTTGGAGAAACAAAACTGCCAAAATCAATGGTGTCAAAACCAACTTTCAACAAAGAATTAATGTACAATGCTTTTTTTTCTGTAGAAATAAAATGAGATTTTATTCCTTGCATCGCATCTCTAGGACATTCTATGATTTTGACTTTTTTCATTGATATCAAATATACAATTGATATTTCATTTTTTAAACTATATTAATTTTATAAAAAATAAATTGAGAGAAATTCGAATATTTACTTGGCTTTTTAATTAGAGAATTCATGTCAAATAGAAAGAATACAAGTTCATTAAATTAAACGCAGTGTTTTTTTATTTGTGTGTCTTCAAATCAATTGATTATTCTACTCTTTTTGGTAAATTCGCTTTTTAAATGAGTAAATCCAAAATCATATTACCCATAATTGTTATTTCGCAATTTTGCTGCACATCTTTATGGTTTGCAGGAAATGGAGTGATGAGTAATCTTGTAGAAACCTTTAATTTACAAGAAGATACTTTAGGGTATTTAACTTCTGCTGTTCAACTTGGTTTTATAATAGGTACACTCGTATTTGCCTTATTCTCTATTGCTGATCGTTTTTCACCATCAAAAGTGTTTTTTCTTAGTGCTATTTTAGCCGCTTTTTTTAATCTTAGCTTTATATTTGAAAGTCAGACTTTATTCAGTTTGATAACTTTACGCTTTTTAACAGGATTTTTCTTGGCAGGAATTTATCCTGTAGGAATGAAAATCGCCACAGATTATTATCAAAAAGGATTAGGAAAATCTTTAAGCTATTTAGTGGGAGCTTTGGTTTTAGGAACAGCACTACCACATTTATTAAAAGATATTTTAATACTTTTTTCATGGAAGAGTGTATTAATTGCAACTTCTTCACTCGCTTTTTTTGGAGGTTTATTAATGGTAATCTTTGTGAAAAATGGTCCTTATAGAAAAGCAAGTACATCTTTAGATTTATCTATTTGTTTTAAAGTTTTTAAAAATATTAAGTTTAGGCAAGCCGCTTTTGGGTATTTTGGACATATGTGGGAATTGTATACTTTTTGGACGTTTATTCCTATTTTATTAATCAAATACCAAAAACTACATTCTGAAATCGTTGTTAATATTCCTATTTTATCTTTTTCAATTATTGCTATCGGTAGTTTGTCTTGTGTTTTAGGAGGATATATTTCTCAGAAATTCAGCATTAAAAAAACTGCTTTTGGTTTTCTTTTACTTTCTTGTTTTTGCTGTCTCGCTTCGCCATTCATATTTCAACTTGGAAATAAAAATCTATTTATTATTTTCTTGCTTTTTTGGGGAATGGTTGTAATAGCAGATTCACCTCTATTTTCAACAATGGTTGCTCAAAATGCTCCTTCAGAAGATAAAGGAACTGCTTTAACAATTGTAAATTGTCTTGGTTTTTCTATTACAATTATTAGCATACAAATTATAAGTAGCTTACTTAATTTCACCAATTCTAATTTAATATTTTTAATTTTAGCTATTGGTCCAATATTTGGTTTGATTAGTTTAAGGAAGAAATTAGACTAAAATGAATATGGCAATTAATACAAAAACCACAATTTGCGTCCACTTTAGGTAAAGACCTATGCTTTTATTTTCTTTTATTTTTTCTGATATCACTCCTGATAGAATTGCAATTGCAGAAAATATAATAAGTGAAACTAACATAAAAATTATACCTAAAACATAAAATTGAATTACAGTAGAGATACTATCTGAAAATAAAAAACCTGGAAAAAATGCTAAAAAGAAAATAGAAACTTTCGGATTTAAAACATTCATTATAAATCCTTGTTTAAATAATTGTCTCGTTGTTTTCTTTTCTATATTGTTTTCTGACAAAATAATAGAAGAGGCTGATTTAAACACTTGAAAAGCTAAGTATACTAGATAAATTGATCCAAACAACTTAATTATAAAAAATAAATTCGCTGATTCCTTTATAATTGCTGATACCCCAAAAGCTAATAACGTTGTGTGGACTAGGCATCCTGAAATTAAACCAAAAACAGCAGATAAACCAAACTTTCTACCATTTACAACGCTCTGTGTTAATACAAAAATATTATCTGGACCTGGCGAAATTGCTAAAATAGAAGTTGCCAATGCAAAAGACAAAAGTGTTTCAATCATTAAAGTAAAAATACACATTTTTGCTATTCCATAAAAAAAGAGAGCTTTAAATAAAATATCTTTTTGTGAGTTCCGCTTTTGAATAAGATAAAATAAAAACACCTAATTTAATAATAAATATATCTATATTTTGTTTATTACTAATTAGAATAAATTAAACAAAAATAAAAACTTACCTGCCAAATTACTTACCTTTGCACCTGTATATAGTACAAAATTGTTCAGCATTTTTAGGATTAAAAAAACAATTAAATTTTGAATATATTTAATTATTTACAAAAGTTCAGATTGATAAACTAATAATAAGTTTTAAAGTTTATAAGAAAGTAAATGGGTTTTACAATTATTTTTGTAACATTTTGGGGAATGGAGTTTATGGCTTGGTGCACACACAGGTTTGTAATGCACGGTTTTCTATGGAACTTGCATCAAGACCACCATGTGCCAAACAAAAAGAGTTTCTTCGAAAGAAATGATGTTTTCTTCCTAATATATGCAGTTCCTTCTTGGCTTTGCATTATGATCGGTTCTATGTTTTCTTTATGGTCGGTAATGTATATTGGCTTTGGAATATTAGCATATGGTATTGCATACTTTCTAGTTCATGAGGTATTTATACATCAACGCTTTAAATGGTTTAAAAATAGTGAAACAGTTTACTTAAAAGCGATTCGTAGAGCTCATAAAATACATCACAAACATATCGGTAAAGAACAAGGAGAGTGCTTTGGAATGCTAATAGTTCCTTGGAAATATATAAGAGATGAACTTAGAAAAGCAAAAGCTTAAATCTTTACTTTTAATAAATTTGGCTGCAAAGAAAATGAATTCAGAAATAACCGATATATAATATTTAAATCGTGATGAAAAAGGCTGTAATTGTTGGTTCTGGAATTGCTGGTATTGCTTCGGCAATTCGTTTACAAAATAAAGGTTATACTGTTAAGGTTCTAGAAAAAAACACCTATCCAGGCGGAAAAATTACACAACTTACTGGAAATGGATTTCGATTTGATGCGGGGCCTTCTCTTTTCACAATGCCCAATTTAGTTACTGAACTTTTTGAAATTTCTGGTAAAAAACCGTCTGATTACTTTAACTATGATCAACTTAATGTTATCTGCAATTATTTCTATGAAGACGGAACAAAAATTTCGGCAAATTCAGACATTCGTACTTTTGCTGAAGAAATGAGCCAAAAAACAAGTGATTCTGCCGAAAGCATAAAAAAACATCTCGAAAAGAGTGCTTTTATATATAACGCTACAGAGGAACAATTCTTGAATAAATCACTACACAAAATAAGATCTTTTCTTTCATTCTCAACCTTAACATCTATATTCAAGCTTCCTTTTCTAAAAATTTTTAGTTCAATGAATCAAGTAAATGAAAAGGCGTTTAAAGATTCTAAAACAATTAGGTTATTCAATAGATATGCCACCTATAATGGTTCTAATCCGTATAAAGCTCCTGGTATTTTAAATATAATTCCTCATTTAGAATTTGGTTTAGGTGCATATTTACCAAAAGGTGGCATGCATGAAATCACGAATAGTTTAGTTAAATTAGCAAAAGAAATAGGAGTCGAATTTCATTTTGATACCGAAGTAATCGCTATTAAAACAGTAAATAATTTCGCAAACAGCGTACAAACAAATTCAAGTAATTACAAAGCAGATGTTGTTATTTGTAATGCAGATATACATACAGTCTACGAAAAACTATTACCATCAGCTAAAAAACTTAAGAAAGTTGATGCGCAAGAACGCTCAAGTTCTGCGCTTATCTTTTATTGGGGAATTGGTAAAGAGTTTCCTGAGTTAGACGTGCACAACATTATGTTTACGGAAGATTATAAAACAGAATTTAAAAATCTCTTCGACTCTAAAACTATCTATAAAGATCCAACTATTTACATCAACGTTACCAGTAAACACATTAAGGGAGATGCACCTAAAGGAAAAGAAAATTGGTTTGTAATGATTAATGTACCTTCTATGTATGGTCAGGATTGGGATACAATGATTGCCTCAGCAAAAGAGAATATTTTAATGAAAATATCAAAAATTTTAGGCGAAGACATTGAAAATTTAATAGAATTTGAAGAACATTTAACTCCACAACTTATACAAGATAGAACCAATTCTTATAAAGGTTCGTTATACGGAAACTCAAGTAATAATAAGTTTTCGGCATTTCTAAGACATAAAAATTTCTCTTCAGAATACAAAAATCTATTTTTCTGCGGGGGCAGTGTGCATCCGGGCGGAGGAATTCCATTAGCGCTTTCTTCAGCAAAAATTATTGATAAATTAATCAAATGATAACATCTAACTCTTTAGAAAATCGATGGATTATTATTTTACTTTTATTCTACTTTTTTGGACTATTAGGAATATGTATTCCAGCAACGCGAGATATTTTTTTAACCCTTACTCCACTTAACTTATTTATTACGCTAGCTGTTTTTTACAAAGTAAATAAAGATTACAGTCAACGATTCTTTATGCTTTCTTTACTTGTGTTTGTTCTTGGTTTTTCTGTGGAAGGAATTGGTGTTGCTACAGGTGTATTGTTTGGAAGTTATTCTTATGGGTCTGCATTTGGATTTAAACTAATTGAAACACCCGTTATGATTGGAGTAAATTGGTTATTTCTAGCACTTAGCACCTATGGTATTGTTCAATTCTTTACAAATAAAGGAATATGGCTTATTTTATTACCTCCTGTCTTAATGACATTCTTAGACTTAATAGTAGAACCTGTTGCAATGAAACTTGGTTTTTGGTCATGGAAAAATGATATCATACCTTTACAAAATTATGCAATGTGGTTTTTAACAAGCATAATTATCCATAGTATAATTTATCTTTTTAAACCAAAAATAAACGCTAAAATAAGTTTCATTATTATTGGTATATCAGCATTCTTTTTTGGATTTTTAAATATTTTTCTTTAAATGAAGGAACCTATTATTGCCATTATAGATAAAAATAAATTATTTTACAAGAAGTGCTTTATTAATTTTCTTTATTAAACCAGGACCTTCATAGATAAAACCTGTATAAATTTGAACTAAATCTGCCCCAGCATTCAACTTTTCTAGGGCATCCTCTGCGGAATGAATTCCTCCTACTCCAATAATAGGAAATGATTTATTAGATTTATCTGCCAAGTATTTGATAACCTTTGTGCTCTGATTTTTAATAGGCTGTCCGCTTACGCCTCCATTACCAATTTCTTTTAAACGTTCTTTAGACGCTTTTAAATTATCTCTTGTTGTTGATGTATTAGAGGCAATCACCCCATCAATTTTAGTCTCTGCAACCAATTCTACAATTTCATCTAATTGTTTATTATTTAAATCTGGAGCAATTTTCAACAAAATTGGTTTTTGTTGCTTCTCTTGACTATTTAATTTCTGACATTCAGAAATCAACTCCAATAAATAATCTTTGTCATTAAGTTTTGCATGACTTCCTACATTTGGACAACTCACATTTAGCACAAAATAATCTACATAAGGATGCAATCCTTTAAAACATTCTTTATAATCTTCGGTATAATTATCGGGCAATGTTTGTGTGTTTT
Organism: uncultured Acidimicrobiia bacterium; assembly: GCA_964195455.1. Lineage (GTDB taxonomy): Bacteria > Bacteroidota > Bacteroidia > Flavobacteriales > Flavobacteriaceae > Polaribacter. Next base: position 31,461 of record CAXMOR010000072.1, on the reverse strand, counting down.
TACCAATATTTCCACCAATTATAACTTTACCTTTATTCTTCTTTAGTTGTTGAATAGCGGCCTGTAAACCTTCATTATTAAAACCCATTCTATTGATAATTCCTTGATCATCTTTTAAACGAAATAACCTTTTCTTCGGATTTCCAACCTGACATTTTGGAGTTACTGTACCAATTTCTATAAAACCAAAACCAAAGTTGGCTAATTCATTATATAAAACTGCATTTTTATCAAATCCAGCAGCTAGGCCAACAGGGTTTTTAAACGTTAATCCAAATAAAGTACGTTCTAATTTTTCGTCATTCACTTGGTACATAACTCTAAACAAGTTTGAAACTAAAGGAATTTTAGACAATAACTTTATTAAAGAAAATGTAAAATAATGGACTTTCTCTGGATCAAAAAGAAAGAAAAAAGGTCTTATAATAAGTTTGTACATGATTTATCAAATATAAAAAAAGCTCCAAAATAGGAGCTTGAAATTTTATCTTAAAACAGCCTTTAAATTCTTTTCGAAACTTTGCTGTAATTTTTGCATTATTTTATCTATTTGTTTGTCTTCTAAAGTTTTAGTTTCATCTTGTAGCATGAAACTAACTGCATAAGACTTTTTACCTTCGGGTAATTTATCGCCTTCATATACATCAAACAAATCAACTTCTTTTAATAACTTTCGTTCTGATTGAAAAGCTAAATTATATACTTCCTTAAATTCAGTTTTACGATCAATCAACAATGCTAAATCTCTCTTTACTGATGGAAATTTGGATAACTCTGAAACTTTAATATTTTTCCTATTTGATAATTTCAAAACATTTTCCCAATTAAAATCTGCAAATAAAACCTCTTGTTTAATTCCAAATTCTTTTAAAATTGAACGTTTTACAACTCCGAAATCTGCTAATTTTATTTTCCCTAAACTTAAAGTAATTCCTTCAGAAAAAACATCATTTTTAGTAGGTGTACTTTTTAAATTCTGAATTCCTAACCTAGCTAAAACCGAAGTTAAAATTCCTTTTAAATAGAAGAAATCAGATGGTGATGTAGCTGTTTTCCAAGATTCTTTCGTTCTACTTCCGGTTACGAAAAGTGTTAAATGCTTATCCTCTTGATACTTGTCATTAAATTTATGATATGTTTTTCCAAACTCATAAAATTTTAATGAATTATTTCTTCTATTTAAATTATAAGAAACAGACTCTAAACCACTAAAAAGTAGCGATTGACGCATCACGCCTAAATCATTGCTTAAAGGATTTAACATTACAACATTAGCTTCTTCATTTAAATTTTCTGAGAACGCCGTATAAGATGCTTTTGTTAAAGAATTAGCCATTGTTTCATTAAAACCTAAAGAACTTAACTGATTAGCCACCACGTTTTCGATCTTAGTCTCTTTATTAGAATTAGAAGAAATTGAGGTATTTAATTTATGAGAAAACTCAATATTATTATAACCATAAACTCGTAAAACTTCTTCAATAATATCTGCTTCTCGCTGAACATCAGCTCTATAAGAAGGGATTGTCAGTCCTAACCCTCCTTCAGTTTCGCTACTTATCTTAATTTCTAAAGAAGCTAAAATATTCTTTATTGTTTCTTTTGGAATCTCTTGACCAATTAATCTATAAGCACTTTCATAAGAGAAAAATACTTGAAAATCTTCAATTTTTACAGGGTAAAAATCAGAAACATCCGAAGCCAATTTTCCACCAGCATATTTTTCAATTAATAAAGCTGCTCTTTTTAAAGCGTACTCTGTCATACTAATATCTATTCCTCTTTCAAAACGGAAAGAAGCATCAGTATTTAAAGCGTGTCTCTTTGCCGTTTTTCTAATAGAAACAGGGTTAAAATAAGCACTTTCTAAAAATATTGAAGTTGTATTTTCTGTAACACCAGATTTTAAACCACCAAAAACACCACCAATACAAAGAGGATTAGAATCTGCATCACAAATCATAATATCGTCTGCAGAAAGTGTTCTTTCCACTTCATCTAGCGTGGTAAATTTTGTACCTTCTTCTAATTTTTTTACAATAATTTTATTTCCTTTAACTTTCTGAGCATCAAAGGCATGTAAAGGCTGCCCCAACTCATGCAATACGTAATTGGTAATATCTACAATATTATTTTTTGGTATGATACCTATCGCTTTTAAACGATTCTGAATCCATTTAGGAGAATCTTTAACAGTAATATCTGTAATTACAATTCCACAATAACGTGGCACTAATTCTCTGTCTTCAACTTCTACATCAAAACGCAAAGTTCTTTCATCTACATGAAAATTACTTACAGAAGGAGATATAAACTCTAACTTAATATCTTTCTGGATTAATCCTGCTCTTAAATCTCTTGCGACACCATAATGGCTCATCGCATCAGATCTATTTGGTGTTAAACCAATTTCGAATACATAATCTGTTTTTATTTTAAAAACTTCTGCAGCAGAAGTTCCTTCTTTTAAGTTTTCATCTAGTACTAAAATTCCATCATGACCCTTACCAAGACCTAATTCGTCTTCGGCGCAAATCATACCATTACTTTCTTCTCCTCTAATTTTGCCTTTTTTTATTTTGAACCCTTCGCCTTTTTCATCATACAAAATAGTACCAATTGTAGCTACAGGTACTTTCTGTCCAGCCTTAACATTAGGAGCTCCACAAACAATTTGTATAGGATTTCCATCACCTAAATTTACAGTAGTAATCTTTAATCTGTCTGCATTTGGATGTTGAATACAAGTTAAAACTTCACCAACAACAATACCTTTTAAACTTCCTTTTATAGATTCTTTTATCTCTATCCCTTCAACTTCCAGACCTAAATCAGTTAATAGCTCACCCGTTTTAGAAGCTTCCCAATTAATCTGTAAAAATTGTTGTAGCCAATTGTATGATATCTTCATTTTTTTTCTTCAAATTTACAGTGGCTAAATTAACCAATTTTTATCTATTTTTTTCCTTAAAAGTTGATTGTTAATAAATAGCTATTTACCAAAGCACTCACTTTTCTTGTTTCTCCTAATTTGTAGCGTCCTCAAATTTTAATAACTAAATACTTCTCCAATGAAAAAATTAAAATATTGTACTCATCGCATCTTGTTAAGAATTTTTTAAATCCTCAATTACTAGAATGATATTCATTTAAATTAAGCTAAACCTACTTTAAAAGATGTTTTAATTATTAACCTTATCAACAGTCATAAAACGAATTTATCTAATAAACCTTTTACATAAGATTATTTAAAGGAAACCTATATAAACCCAAACGAAAATCGAAAAGCATTGCTAATTAATACATATAGCAATATTGATAGAAAACATATTCCCAAAGGAACTTATTATACAGAATGGAGATAATGGAATAGAAGCCTTTAGAACGAAGACTGGAGTTATTTATATATAGAAAATAAAATTGATACTGATTCTTTAAAAAAAAACCTTTTGAAAGTTTTTATGCTTTTAAAAAAAGCACCATTTTTAACATGCATAGTTTCTTAAATTCTGGAAATAATTGAAATCAAATGTTTTAATGGAAAGGATTAAAAATAAACTCGATGGCAGCTTGTATTTGCATCTATTCACAAGAAACTAAACAAATAGTTTTTGTTCAACTTTCTTGAAAAGAAAATAATACATGTTTGCCAGCAAGATACCTGTTAATATTCCCAAAGAAATATCAATAGGAAAATGCACTCCTAAATACAACCTACTGTAGGCAAAAATTAATGGAAAGAATAAAATAAAATAAATAAATTTATATTTTTCTCTTAATAATAAGATAACAAATACCGAGAAGAAAGTAGATGTTGTTGCATGCCCCGAAATAAAACTAAAACTTTGAGGACTTTTTAATGTACTTAACAAGTGCTGAATTTCAGGATCATTATTAGGTCTTAATCTTGCTGTGTAATTCTTAATGAGGTTCACAAATTGATCGGAAAAAGCAACTAATATAATTAGTGCTAAAATTACAAAACCTCCTTTTTTCCAACCAAAAGATCTTATAACTAAATAAATAATAAAAAGGAACAACGGAATCCAATTAAATTGATTGGTAATTAGCAACCAAAATGAATCCCATTGTTCACTTCCTAAATTATTTAAGAATACAAGTAACTCTTTGTCTTTTTGTATAATTGAGTCGAACAAATTATTCACCGATTTCTAAGATTTCTACTTCAAAAACTAAATCAGATTTTGCCGGAAAAGGGCCGTATTTAGCCTCCCCAAAACCTATATAATAAGGTATAAACAACCTCGCTTTCTCACCTACTCTTAAAGTGGCAGCACCTTCTTTAAAACCAGTAATCATAGGTTTTTCTGCATCATCTAACTGAAAAACAAATGGAACTCCAGAATCTAGTGTAGATTGAATTTTTTTACCATCTGCAATATATAATGTAAAGTGAGATTTTATGGGTTTGTTGGTTACTACTTTTTTTCCTGATGGATTAGTTTTTAACTTTAAAATCCGCAAGCCAGACTCTGTTTTAACCGCTTTTGATTCATTCATTTTTGCTAAAAAGGTCGTCCTATTTTCTAAGTATTTTGAAAAACGCACTTCATCTGCATCTTTCTCTTTCTTCTTTCTATCTTTTTTACTTTCAGCATATTTAATTAACTCATTATCAAAAACCTCACCGGCTTTAAAGGCTTTCGCTTTTGAACCTAATCTAATTATTTTCACAGTATGCATAGTATCGAATTGTTCAATACTATTTACAACAGACATTCTAAGAGAATTTATAGATTGCTTAAGTTTTAAAGAATCTTTAATTTGTTTTTTTAAACTATTCAATTGCAAAGTATTGATAACCGTTTTACCAAAGACCGTATGCTTACCATCTAAATGTGGGATTGCTTTATGTGTAATAAAAAACTGACTTCCATTACTTTCTGGGCCTCCATTTGCCATAGACAACATTCCTGCATCACCATGAATGTGCAATAATTTTCCGCTTTTATCCTTGGTGAATTCATCGCCAAATCTATAGCCTGCAGTTCCTCTTCCGGTTTCTGTCGGATCTCCTCCTTGAATTATAAAATTATTTACAACTCTATGAAAACGAATACCGTCAAAGTATTTTTTTCCTTGTATCGAATCCGTAACTTGAGTATTCGTGCCTTCTGCCAAGGAAACAAAATTTGCAACAGTCATTGGTGCATCTTCTGTATATAACTCTATCAAAACATCGCCTTTATTGGTTTGTATTTCTGCATAAAGACCTTTCTCAAGACTTTGATATTTAGAAGGTATATGCTCTGAACAACCAATTACAAGAAAAGAAACCAATAAGATGTAAATATTTTGCTTCATTTATTTTTTAATTATATCCAATAACTCTACCTCAAAAATAATCGCAGCAAAAGGCTTAATTTTTCCAGGTCTTGGTGTTCCTCCGTAAGCCAAATCTTGTGGAATAAATAATTTATACTTAGCGCCTTTACTCATCAATAATAATCCTTCATTAAATCCTTTTATAAACTGGTTTGCATTAGAATCTAAAGGCTCTCCTTTATCAACAGAACTATCAAAAACAGTACCATCTATTAAAGTTCCGTGATAATGTATTTTAATTTTTGAAGCAGCTACAGGGCTTTCTCCTTTTCCTTCTTTTAATACTTTATATTGCAAACCACTCTCTGTCGTTATAACACCTTCTTTAGTTTTATTAATTGCTAAAAATTCTTCACCCGCTTTTTTAACCTCTGCAAATTTTAATTCTGCATCTTTTGCTGCCTTTTCTTGAGCTGCTTGTCTTTTTTCAACTTGTTGCTTCTGGAAAAAATCTCTTAAAAACGAATTCAAATCTTTTTGAGCAATTAGTAAACTTGTAGAATCCATTCCATTTCTATAGCCCTGTAAAAATAAATCTGTACTAGAATCGTCAAAATTTGCTTTTACTTTAATCGCCATATCCATTCCTAGAGCATAACTAGCTGAATCTAATTCTGTTTCTAAAGATTTAACATCTGCTTTTTGATTTCCACATGAAGTCATTGCTAATACTGCTACTGATGTAATTACGAATTCTTTTAATAATCTCATTTTTTTTATTATTTTATATTAATTAATGTTACTGTGCTCTTTATTGGATGATTAACACCTATTTTCTTTCCATCTCCAGCAATGCCAAAAGCACGGTAAGAAGGAATTACAAATGTAACGGTTTCTCCTAATTTCATCAACTTTATTCCTTTTTGTAATCCAGAAATAAAATCTTCTTGATCAATTATATATTTTTTAATTCCTAAATCTGCTTTACTGTACAAAACTGAATTATTTAAACTTGTAATATTATATTCTATTGTTACTTCTTTTCCTTTTTCAGGAGTCGGTAAATTTTCTTCTACTTTATGAATGTAAGTATACCAAAATCCATATGAAGATTGCAAATATAGTTTAGTAGAGTCTTTTTTTATAATTTGAAAAATTTTATCATCTTCAACTTTGTTTAAAGCTAAAGCTTCTTTCATAAGTTGTTGATATAATGTTGTTGATAATTTTGGATTGACCGGTTTTCTTGGCTCTATTTTAGAACAAGAAAAACAAAATAACAAACATAAAAAAAAACAACTATTCCTCATAAGCTGTATGTAAGTCCGATTGATATTCTGATAATAAACTCGTGAAATTTGTGATGGTTTTTTCCATTGACTCGTCAGATTTTCCACCAGCAGCGTTATCATGACCACCGCCACCAAAATGATTTCTTGAAAATTGATTTACAGAAAAATCACCTTTTGAACGGAAAGAAATTTTGATAATTCCTTGTTCCTTATCTTCAATGAAAATAGCTGCAAAAATAATTCCTTTTAGAGATAGTGCATAATTTACAACACCTTCTGTATCTCCTTTTTGAAAATCAAAACGATTTTTTTCTTCATTAGTTAGTGTAATGAATGCTGTTTTATAGGCTGGTAAAATTTGCAAATTACTTAAAGCTTGTCCCAATAATAACAATCTATTATATGAATTTGCATCATATATATTGTTATGAATTCTGTCATTTTTAGCTCCTTTGTCAATTAAATCAGCAATAATTCTATGAGTTGTGCTCGTTGTTGATCGAAATCTAAAAGAGCCCGTATCTGTCATTATACCTGTATATAAACAGGTTGCAATATCTGCATCAATTAAATCTAAGTCATTATTCATTTCAATAAATTGATATACCATTTGACAAGTTGAACAAATTTCAACATCAGAATACATATATTTTGTATCATCCGGTTGCTGATGATGATCTATCATTGCAAAATCATTTGGATACTTTTCTAATGTTTTTTGCATATCAGAACCAACTCTATGAAGTGCATTAAAATCTAAAAGGAAAATAAGATCAGAATTATTAATTAATCTTTGAGATTGCGAATTTTGCCAATCAAATTTATAGGTAGTTTTAGAACCTGGTAACCAATGTAAAAAATCTGGATACTCATTCGGCAAAACTACCTGAGCACTATGTCCTTTTTTTACTAAGTAATGTTTTAAAGCTAGAGTAGATCCTACGGCATCTCCATCCGGATTTCTATGCCCAACAATTACTATATTTTTAGGTCTTTCTAAAAATACTTTTAATTCTTCAAGTCCTTTTAAAATCATAAGTCGCGAATATACAATTTAATTAAAAAAATTATGTAATTTCGCGCCGAATTTGTGAAACGCATAACATTAAGCTTTACAAAATTAAACATTAATAATTAAGTAATTAAAATTCAATAGAATGGCAACAAATAGAACATTTACAATGCTTAAACCAGATGCTGTAGAAAACGGACATACTGGTGCTATCTTAGAAAAAATGAATGCTGCAGGATTTAGAATTGTAGCAGTAAAGAAAACTCAAATGACAAAGGCTGATGCTGAGACTTTTTATGCTGTGCATAATGAGCGTCCGTTTTTTGGGGAATTAGTAGAATTCATGACTCGTGGTCCAATTGTAGCTGCAATCTTAGAAAAAGAGAACGCTGTAGAAGATTTTAGAACCTTAATTGGTGCTACAAATCCTGCTGATGCTGCTGAAGGAACGATTAGAAAATTATATGCAACTTCTATGGGAGAAAATGCTGTACATGGTTCTGATTCTGATGAAAATGCTGCTATTGAAGGAAACTTTCACTTTTCTGGAAGAGAGCAGTTTTAATACTGAATCTAGTTCAACATAACAGAATTTCAAGAATTCTTAGTCCAAAATATATTTGGTAAAAACTCACAACTTTCATTGTGAGTTTTTTTTGTTTAAATTTTGGTTTAGTTTGTTTCTAAATTAAAAAAATAATTGCTCTAACCCAGTATATAAATAATTGGAGCGACTCATATTCGTCTAAAGTTGGCCACAATTAAAAAACAAGCAATTGAAATTTTCTAGAAAAATATATAAGACGATATTTCATATATTTATTTTTATTCTTGCAAATCTATTATGTATTAAATTTACGTTTCGTTAAGACTTTGGAAGACACTTATCATTAGCTGAATTTCTATCTATTTTCGTTGAGTTTTTTATAATCCCATTCCAAATATCAAATTTATTTACAAAGGAAGATTATAATATATCCAATCAAAAGAGAATAATGGAGATAATGACTCTTTAAGGTTCATTAACCTATTTGTTTCTTATTTTGTATTAATTATTACCTTTCAAGTTTATTTCTATTTTGCTTTCTTTAAATATGAAGATAATAATTTAGAACAAAATGGATATATGATTGAAGTTATTTTACTTAACAAACAGTTTAGAAGAAGAGGAAAAGGAGAGTGGAATGCAGGATATTATAAATATTACAGATTTAAATAGAATAAAAGTGAATACGAACATAGTTATATTATGGATTCAATAAATGTCAACGATACAATATTTATTAAAGTTCTACCTAAAAACCTCAATAAAAATATTATAATAAGAAAAAAACAGTAGCCAAAAACGATTAAATTAATATGGTTTTTTATGGTTTACCCTAAGTTTTGTATTTCTTAACTATTTTGCCTACAATTATTTAAGTATTTTTAAGTCGACAAAATAAAAACACATATTAAGTATAAGCTCAGTGCTATATTGATAATCTAGCAATTATCAACTCTAAAATAATTTTATACAAAACGTTAGCGAAACCATCCAAAAAATAACCTATAACAGCATCAGTTTAGAAATTACTTCCTCTCCTATTTCTTCATTTATCATTTTAATAATCTTTTCTTTGCCATAACTTAACTCTTCGCGTAAAACAGAAGAGTTTAATTGAATAATAAGTGTCTTATTTTGCAACTTTACAGAGATTGTGTGGGTCGCAACTCCTGGTCCCATCATTTTATTCCAAGTTTCTTCGACTTTTATTTTTTGCATTCCTTTACTCAAGTTATTTTCCTTGATAAAGCTCTGCATTAAATCTTCTATTGAAAAAGAACCATTTTCTCTTTTTGCCATTATAGTTTAAAAATTTGATAAGGTTTGTTGCTCTGTTTCACAATATTCTCCGTTCTTTCGGAATGGGTGTCCGTAATAAATATCTGACCAAATTCATCATTATTTACTAAATCTATAATTTGAGAAACTCGATTTTCATCTAATTTATCAAAAATATCATCCAATAATAAAATTGGAACTACTTTTGAATGCTGCTTTATAAACTCAAACTGAGCTAATTTCAACGCTATTAAATACGATTTTTGCTGACCCTGTGAACCAAACTTTTTTATAGGATAGTCTTCAATTTCAAAACTTAAATCATCCTTATGAATTCCTGAGGTAGTATATTGCAAAATCTTATCTTTTTCTAATGATTGTTTCAATAAATCTATTATAGAAAAATCATTTAATTGACTCTTATACTTTAAATTAACCACCTCTTTACCACCAGAGATAATTTGATATTTTTTATTAAAAATCGGAATAAATTCCTCTAAAAAAGCTTTTCTAACTTCATAAACACGAGTTCCGTATTCGCTTAATTGAGCATTATAAACATTTAAATTTAAAGCATCAAAAGTTCTATTTGCTGCAAAATATTTTAGCAATGCATTTCTTTGACTTAATACTTTATTATACAAAATTAAATCTTGTAAGTACCTTTTATTTTGTTGAGAAATTACGCCATCTATAAATTTTCTTCTTGTGTCACTCCCTTCTGTTACCAAATCTCTATCTGCAGGAGAAATAATAACCAAAGGTAGTTGTCCAATATGTTCAGAAAACTTCTCATAACTCTTTCCATTTCTTTTCAATACTTTTTTTTGTCCACGTTTTAAGCTACAAACGATTTTCTCATTTCTATCATTTAAAACATAGTCACCTTCTACCATAAAAAAAGCCTCACCATGTTTTATATTTTGAATAGCCACAGAATTAAAGTAACTTTTTGCAAAAGACAAATAATAAATAGCATCCAAAACGTTGGTTTTACCTACCCCATTATTACCCACAAAACAATTTATTTTTTGCTGAAAATCAAAAGATTGCGATTCTAGATTTTTAAAATTGACTAAAGAAATTTTCTGTAAATACATAAATAAAGACAAGGTTTGGAAATGAATTGCAAATTATTGAAAATTTAGGGAATTATCCGCTTTTAAAATCCAATTAAAAAAACTATTTTTGCGCCACTAAATTTTAAGTAAAATATGGCAACATACAAGAAAAAATATAAAGCAGAAGGTAAAAAAGAAACGAATCAAATTGACGAATCTGAATTTGAAACAGCTGGGGTTTTAAATACTTTAGAAGAAACCGCTTCTATTTCTGAAAAATGGATAGAAAAAAATAGCAAACCTTTATTTTATGCTCTAGTAGGTATAGTCGTTGTTTTCTTAGCTTTTTTAGGTTACAATAGCTATATTGTTGAACCTAATGAATTAGAAGCTTCGAACGAATTAGCTTTTCCAAGAAAATATTTTGATGAAGCTGCCACTGCAGGTTCAGGAATCGATTCTTTATTAAATTTAGGACTAGAAGGTGCAGATGGTAAATACGGATTTTTAGATATTGCTGCTTCTTATAGTGGAACGGATGCTGGAAATTTAGCAAACTATTATGCAGGTGTTTCTTATTTACAAATGAAACAATACGATAAAGCTATTGAATTTTTAAGCAAATTTAATTCTGATGATGAAATGCTAGGCCCTGTTGCTTTAGGAGCAATGGGTGATGCTTTTTCAGATATTGACCAACAAGAAGACGCTTTGGAATTTTATGAAAAGGCTGCCAATAAAAAAGCAAATGAGTTTACGACTCCATTATTTTTATACAAAGCAGGGCAAACGGCAATGTCTCTAAAAAAATATAGCAAAGCGAAACAATTATTTACACAAATAAAAGAGAAGTATTCAAAATCTGATCAAGGAAGAGACATTGAAAAATTCATCAACGCTGCTAAATACGCTCAATAGCATACAGTAATCAATTTCAGTAGGCAGTAACTTATTGAGAAATGAAAAATAAAAAAAATGGCTACAATCAATTTATCAATTTACGATAAAGCAACAATCCCAAATGCGAAAAATTTTCGATTTGGGATTGTTGTTTCAGAATGGAATCCTGAAATTACACAAAACTTAAAAAAAGGTGCAATTGAAACGTTTTTAGATTGTGGTGCCGCCGAAAATAATATTATTTCTTGGGATGTTCCTGGAAGTTTTGAATTGATTTATGGTTGTAAAAAAATGATTCAATCTCAAAAAGTCGACGCTATTATCGCCATTGGAAATGTAATTCAAGGAGAAACAAAACATTTCGATTTTGTTTGTGAAGGTGTTACACAAGGAATTGTAGATTTGAATATTAAGTATGATGTTCCCGTAATTTTCTGTGTTTTAACCGATAACACAAAACAACAATCTACAGATAGATCTGGAGGTAAGTTAGGTAACAAGGGCACCGAATGTGCTATAGCAGCTATTAAAATGGCCGCAATTAAAAACTTAAATAGAACATCAGAAAGTATTGGTTTTTAATTAAAAAATAATCTTGTTTTTTAAAGAACACTTTTAACATCATTTCTTGATGGATTACTTTTTAATTATTTAAATTTGATTTACTCAAAATTGGTATCATAATTGATTTTAAAATTGATATTTACCAGTATTTTCTAAAATTATGGGATTCTTAAAAAGAACAAACAAAAAATTTGATTACCAACCACGTTATTATAAAGGAGACGGAAGTCCTTATAAAATCGAACATAAATTAGATAAGTTTAGAAGTACCACAGGAAAAAATAAGGGTTTAAAAACCAAATTTTCTAGTGCTATTAGTGAACTTAAAAGTGCGGAAAAGGGATCGAATAAAACAGTGATTTACATTATTTTAATTTTGGTTATGATTTTTTTGTATATCATAGATTTTGATTTATCTATATTCTTTTCAAAATAATGTCAGATATCATTCAACTTTTACCAGACCACGTTGCGAATCAAATTGCTGCAGGAGAAGTAGTCCAAAGACCGGCTTCGGTAGTTAAAGAGTTACTAGAAAACGCTATTGATGCTGGTGCAACAAACATAAAATTATTATTCAAAGATGCTGGAAAAACTTTAATTCAGGTTATTGATGATGGTAAAGGCATGAGTGCTACTGATGCCAGAATGTCTTTTGAAAGACATGCTACCTCAAAAATTCAAAAAGCAGAAGATTTATTCAACCTTTGCACAAAAGGGTTTAGAGGTGAAGCTTTAGCTTCTATTGCTGCAATTGCACATGTTGAATTGAAAACAAAACAAGAAAACGAAGAACTTGGAACCTCGATAAAAATTGAAGGAAGTAAAATTATTTCACAAGATTTTATTTCTACTTCAAAAGGAACAAGTATTGCTGTCAAAAACCTTTTTTACAATATTCCTGCAAGAAGAAATTTTTTAAAGTCAGATACTGTAGAAACACGACATATTATAGATGAATTTCAAAGAGTAGCCTTGGCACATCCAACTATTATTTTTTTAATGCATCACAACAATAATGAAGTATATCATTTAAAAGGCAGTAATTTAAGAAAACGAATTGTGAGTGTTTTCGGAACTAAAATGAATGAAAAATTAGTGCCAATAAACGAACAAACAGACATAGTTTCTATTGAAGGTTTTGTGGCAAAACCAGAATTTTCTAAGAGAAAAAGAGGTGAACAATTCTTCTTTGTAAATGATCGATTTATAAAAAGTTCCTATTTAAATCATGCAGTTGTAAATGCCTATGATGGTTTGTTAGAACAAGGCTCTCACCCTTCTTATTTTTTATATTTAACAGTGCCTTCAAATACAATAGACATTAACATTCATCCAACAAAAACGGAGATAAAGTTTGACAATGAAAAAGCATTGTATGCTATGTTAAGAGCAACTGTAAAACATAGTTTAGGGCAATATAATGTAGCACCTCTTTTAGATTTCAACAGAGATGCTAACTTAGATACACCTTACGATTTAAATACAAATATAGCATCTGCCAAAACACCAAAAATTTCTGTTGACCCAGATTTTAACCCTTTTAAGGAATTAGAGCAAAAAGAAATACGGTTTCCTTTTAAAAGAGAAAAACAAACTGAAAGTTGGGAATCTTTATATACTTCAGTTGCAATCACAGATGAAGAAATACAATCAGATTTATTTGACAATCAACAAGAAATAAAAACACAGAAAACATTTCAAATTCAGCGTAAATACATTCTAAGTTCTATAAAATCCGGAGCCGTTTTAATTAATCAATCTTTAGCCCATCAGCGTATTTTATACGAAGATTTTTTAGAAAGTATTACTGTAAAGGAAGCCAATAGTCAGCAATTATTGTTTCCTGTAAAAATATCATTTTCATCACAAGAAATAGAAATGATTTACACTATAAAAACCGAATTAGAAAATGCTGGTTTTTCTTTTGATGAATTTACAAAAGACAGTGTTACTATAAAAGGAATTCCTGTTTCTGTAACAGAAAGTAAGATAACCATTATCTTAGAAGAGTTATTAAGTGACATAGATTTAGAGGTACCAGATGCGAGTTTTAGTCATTTTGATGTGATGGCAAAATCGTTTTCAAAAACATTATCTATAAAAACAGGAACACAACTTTCCGAAAAAGAGCAAGAAAGTTTAGTGAACAATTTATTCTCTTGTAAAGAATCTACTATTTCCCCGTTTGGAAAATCAATATTTAAAACATTGACTTTAAAGGAAATAGATAATATTTTTAATAGCTAATATGAATAAACTTACCGACGCGATAAAACACCTAATTATAATCAATGTAATTTTATTTGTAGTACCACAGCTGCTACAATTAGATTTAACAAATATGCTGGCTTTACATTTTCCGAAAAATGAACATTTTGGATTTTGGCAATATGTTACTCACATATTTATGCATGGAAGTTTTGCGCATATATTGTTTAACATGTATGGCTTATGGGCTTTTGGAACTCCTTTGGAGCAAATGTGGGGGAAAAAGAAATTTATTTTTTTCTATTTTTCTGCTGGTTTGGGAGCAGGAATCATCTATTCTCTGGTAAATTATTATCAATTTAATGGTGTTTATGAACTGTTTCTAAATGCTGGTTTAAATGATTCTGAAGTCTTATCAATCTTAAAATCAGGAAGCACGAATGATGTAAGAGTCATAAATGCTATTTCTCAAGAGCAATTTGACAAAATAACTTCATTATACAACACACCTGCAGTGGGTGCTTCTGGAGCCGTTTATGGAGTTCTAGTTGCTTTTGGATTGTATTTCAAAGACGCAAAGTTGGCGTTGCTCTTTCTACCTGTTCCGATTGCTGCAAAATACTTTATACCCGTAATGATTTTAGGAGATTTATTCTTTGGAATGACAAAATATTCTGTTGGAAATATTGCCCATTTTGCCCATATTGGAGGTGCGTTAATAGGATTTATTATTGCTTGGTATTGGAAAAATAATCAATTTAAAGTTCAGTAATGAATTATATAAACAACTTAAAAAACCGTTTTAAAAATGGAAATATTGTAGAAAAATTGATCTACATAAATATTGCTGTTTTTATTTTAACCTTATTATTTAACGTTTTTCAAGGTTTGTACAAAGGCCAAATAAATTGGTTTGTAGATTGGTTTTCTTTAGATGACAACTACACCTCACTATTGAGAAAACCATGGTCTATACTTACCTATGGCTTTTTGCATGCAAATTTTATACACATCTTAATGAACTTAATTGTTCTGCACTTTATTGGTAATTTATTTATAGAATATTTCACCCAAAAACAATTACTTCATTTTTATGTGATTGGCACCTTTTTTGGAGGATTCTTATTTATTTTTAGTCAAAATTATTTTCCTTTATTTGAAGGAAAATCATCTTTATTAGTTGGCGCATCTGCAGGAATATCTGCTATATTTATAGGTGCTGCAACCTATATACCAAATTATCAATTAAAACTACGTTTTATAGGTTTTGTTAAATTATGGTATTTGGCTGCCTTTTGGATTGGTTTAGATATTATTGGTTTAATTGGTGATAATTCTGGTGGCCATTTTGCCCATTTAGGAGGAAGCTTATTTGGTTTCTTTTACGTTAAAAAAGTAAATAACAAAAAAACTGATTTCTTTAAAAAGCTTTCATCACTTTTTAAAAGGAAACAACCGCCTTTAAAAACAGTGCATAAATCAGCAAAAAAGAAAACAACTTCAGTAAAGAAAACCGATATTACACAACAACAGATAGATGCTATTTTAGACAAAATAAGTAAATCTGGTTATGATACATTAACAAAAACAGAAAAGGACTTTTTGTTTAGACAAGGGAAAAAATAATTTTTAAAAGTGAAAAAATTATCAGTTATAAATAAAATAATTTATTTACTAAATTCAGTTTTAGCAACAGTTCTTTTGCTTTCTTATTTACTACCACTTGTATCTCCAGAGAAGATTCCTGCTTTTGCAATTTTAAGTTTATTTGTTCCGACATTGATTATTTTAAATATATTTTTTGTCATCTATTGGATCATTAAACTAAAAAAACAATTTTTTTTATCAGCAATTATTTTGGTTATTGGTTGGTTCTTTTCTAATCCGCCTTACAAGCTCACAGAAAACAAATCTTCTTTGAATGATGATTTAAAAGTGATGAGTTATAATGTAAGAATGTTTAACCACTGGAAATGGACTGATGACCCCAACATTCCTAAAAAAATAAGTGCTTTTGTCTCCGACAAATCACCTGATATTTTATGCTTTCAAGAATATTATACTTTAGAAAAACAACCTTTTTTATATCCTTATAAATACGTAAGAACCAAGAACAAAAAAGATAAAATTGGATTAGCGATTTATTCTAAATTCCCCATTATTAATCAGGGTTCTTTGGATCTAAAAAACACTTCGAATAATATCATTTTTGTGGATATAGTTAGAAAGAAAGATACGATTAGAGTGTATAATTTGCACTTACAATCTTTAGAATTAAATACTAATAAAGAAAATTTCGGACAAGAAAATTCAGAAAAATTAATTGCACGATTAAAAGAACGTTTTAAAAAGCAAGCCGAGCAAACTGAGGTTTTTACTGTTCATGAAAAACAATGGAAAGGTAAGGAAATAGTCGCGGGTGATTTTAATAACACGAGTTATTCTTGGGTTTACAATCAAATTTCAAAAGACAAAAAAGATACTTTTATTGAAGCTGGAAAAGGTTTTGGGAAATCATATAATTATTGGTTTCCTATGAGGATCGATTTTATCTTAACGGATAAAAATGCAATTATAAATCAATTTAGTTCTTTTCCTGAAAAAAATTCTGACCACTTCCCTATTCTAACCAGAATAAACTGGTAATAATCATTATTGATATTTAAACTTTACATAAAAGTCTTTAAACTATTTTGATGTTGCAAACATTATAAGCACTTTCAAAGAAGCTTCCACTACTTTTTATTTATCATATGGGTGCTCTAATTACAAAAGAACTTATATATTTTTTTAACCAGTCACTGCAGAAGAAATTTCGAATGCGTTTTTAACTGGAAACTATATTATCATAACAATCCTGAAGGGAGGTTGTCAGATGTCTCCAATTATATTTTTAGTTCATATTTTGATTTTTTTCATTAAAAAAATGATTATCAATTATAAAATTATTTTTTTCTAAAATTTTTATGGAAGCTATATTTTCATCAACCACATAGCCTACTATTTTTTGCTTTCCTTTTTTCTTGCAATACGAAATGATTCCTGTACAAATTTCTGATCCAAAACCTAAACCCCAATCTTTCTCTAAAAAACGATATCCAATTTGATCATCTTCCAAGTTTTTTACAAAAGCTACAGTTCCAATAAATTGATGGTCATATTTTTTTTTCAATAGCGTGCACCCAAAAGTCATTGTTAGGTGTATTATATTTCTTGATGAGATCTTCTAACTCCAATGAGTCTTCCCCAAATGTCTTTATTTCACTATCTAAAAACTGCATTACATTAAAATTACTTTGCATTTCATGAAATGCTTCCAAATCATCTAAAATAAGCTTTCTAACTTATAATCTTTCAGTTTCAAAAATCATGAATAAAATCGTATTTTTGACAATGCTAAATGTACATGAATGATTGCAGATAAAAAAGTAGCTTTTTACACATTAGGTTGCAAATTAAATTTTTCTGAAACCTCAACTATTGCCAGAAACTTTGTAAATGAAGGTTTTAACCGGGTCGATTTTGAAGAAAAAGCAGATATATATGTAATTAATACATGTTCGGTAACTGACAATGCAGACAAACGTTTTAAATCCATTGTAAAAAATGCATTAAAGAAAAATGATGATGCTTTTTTAATTGCTATTGGATGTTATGCACAATTAAAGCCAGAAGAATTAGCGGCTGTCGATGGTGTGGATTTGGTTTTAGGGGCTACTGAAAAATTTAATGTCACAAGTTATATTAACGATTTAACTAAAAATAACATTGGCGAAGTGCATTCCTGTGAGATTTCTGATGCCGATTTTTATGTAGGCTCATATTCTATAGGTGATAGAACTCGTGCATTTTTAAAGGTTCAAGATGGTTGTGATTATAAGTGCACGTACTGTACCATCCCTTTAGCACGTGGAATTTCTAGAAGTGATACTTTAGAAAATGTAATCAGTAATGCTAGAAAAATTTCTTCTAAAGGAATTAAAGAAATTGTTTTAACTGGCGTAAATATTGGTGATTATGGGAAAGGTGAATTTGGTAATAAGAAACACAAACATACTTTCTTAGAACTCGTAAAAGAATTGGATAAAGTTGATGGTATTCATCGTTTGCGAATTTCATCTATAGAACCTAATTTATTAAAAGATGAAACGATTGATTTTGTCTCAAAATCAAATTCATTTGTTCCTCATTTTCATATTCCATTGCAATCTGGAAGTGATGAGCTGCTTAAGAAAATGAAACGAAGATATCTCAAAGAAACCTATACCAATAGAGTTTTTAGAATCAAAGAAGTAATGCCAAATGCTTGTATAGGAGTAGATGTTATTGTTGGTTTTCCTGGAGAAACTGATGAATTATTTTTAGAAACTTACAATTATTTAAATGAGATGGATATTTCGTATTTACACGTTTTTAGCTATTCTGAAAGACCTAATACAGCAGCTGTAAATATGGAGGGCGTTGTTCCTAAAAAAGTACGTGCAAAACGCAGCAAAATGTTACGTGGTTTATCTGCTAAAAAAAGACGTGCTTTTTATGAATCTCAGCTAGGGAATACATTAACGGTTTTGTTTGAAAACGAAAATAAAGAGGGGTATATTAACGGATTTACAGAAAATTACGTAAAAGTAAAATCACCATGGCATCCGGATTTGATAAATACTTTACGTACCATTACACTTACAGAAATTGATGAAGATGGTTTGGTAAGATTTGACTTTACAGAGAACATCGTAGCTGTCTAATCGGATAATAAAATTGCACTTAAAATAGAAAAAAAGCATTTTTAAATGGCTAAAATTCCTATATACTTTATGCCTGGCTTAGCTGCTGGACCAGAAATTTTTGAGTACTTAAATCTATCTTCAGAAGTTTATGAATTCTATTATTTAGAATGGAGAAAACCTTTAAATATAGATGAGTCTATTGTTAATTATGCAATGAGAATAACAAAAGACATTCAGCATGAAAACCCTGTTCTGATTGGTGTTTCTTTTGGAGGTATTTTAGTGCAAGAAGTAAGTAAACTTATAGCTACAAGAAAAGTAATTATTGTGTCTAGCGTTAAAACGCAACATGAACTTTCAAGAAGATTTAAAGTGTTAAGCGTAAGTAAATTGTACAAAGCATTTCCTTCAAAATTTGTAAATAATTTTGAAGACTATGCTAAGTTTTTCATTGGAAAATCATTGCAAAAAAGAGCCGTAATTTATAAGAGATATCTCTCTGTAAGAGATACAAAGTATTTAAAATGGTCTATTCATAATGTTTTAAACTGGCAACAAGAAAATGCTTTAAAAAACATTATTCACATTCATGGAACTAAAGACAATGTATTTCCAATTAAACACATCAAAAATTCAATAAAGGTAGAAGGTGGCACACATGTAATGATTTTAACTAAGGCAAAAGAAATATCGATAATTATTCACCAAAGTTTAACTTGTTAAAACTATTTCTATTGATTAACTTTATAGTTGTCAAAAATTAAAGTTATCATGAATAAATCTTTACGTATTTTATCTCTTTTAAGTATTGTTTGCATTACGATCTTATTTATAAATGCAATTCATAAATCTGAAATAGAACCAATTACAAGTACCCATAAAACTTATAAAATAAAAGCGTTAAAACTTCCCAATAATTTGAATTTAGCCGGGGAAAGAGTGCCAATAGAACAACCAGACATAAAAGAAAGAATGGACAGAGAATTGTTAGTAAATACATATTGGCAATCTAATGGTTTATTATTAGTAAAGCGAGCTAACAAATATTTTCCAATATTAGAACCTTTATTAATAAAGTATGGTTTACCAGATGATTTTAAATTTTTAGCTTTAGCTGAAAGTGGCTTTACTGATGAAACTTCTTCTGTTGGTGCGGCAGGAATGTGGCATTTTATGAAAGCGACTGGCAAGGAATATGGTTTAGAAATCAATAAAAATGTAGATGAAAGATATAATATTGAAAAATCTACAAAAGTAGCCGCAGAATATTTAAAAAATTCAAAAAATCGTTTTGGATCTTGGACGCTAGCAGCGGCTGCATATAATGCTGGTAATTATGGTATTTCAAGAAGATTGGAAGCCCAGGAAGTTACTACTTATTATGATGCAAAATTAGCCAATGAAACGGAACGTTATGTTTTTAGAATTTTAGCTTTAAAAGAAATTATTAGCAATCCAGGAAAATATGGTTTTGTTTTTGAAAAAGAAGATTTATATACAGAACAAAAGACCTACACTATAAAAGTAGATACCACAATCACTAATATTGCTCGTTTTGCAAAAGGGCTTGGCCTTAATTACAAAGAATTAAAAATTCATAATTCTTGGTTAAGAGAGAATAAATTAAACAATAAAAGCAGGAAAGTATACGAAATTAAAATTCCAATAAAATAAAAAAGTTATTCAATTACACTTTTTACTCTTCCCACCAAACCAGACACTAACTGCACTTTTATTCCATAAGGATGGTTAGTGGATTTTGTTAAAATCTTTGAAACTACCCCTTCTGTCAATTCACCTGTTCTTTGATTTGGTTTTTGAACAATTTCGACAAACAAACCTATCTTTATATTTTTTCTCTGTCTAGCGTCAATCATAAATAGTATTTTAAAAATCGAAAATAAAAAAAGCCTATCAAATTTGATAGGCTTTTAGATAAAAAATTAACTAGTAATAGATATATTTTATAATACTCTTACGTTTACTGCGTTTAATCCTTTTTTTCCATCTTGTAAGTCAAATTCAACTTCGTCGTTTTCACGAACTTCGTCAATTAATCCTGACACATGCACAAAATGTTCTTTGTTTGATCCTTCTTCAGTGATAAATCCAAATCCTTTAGATTCGTTGAAAAATTTTACGGTACCTTTATTCATAATAAAAAATTATTGTGTCGCTAATTTAATTATTAGCAACATTTATTGAATTGCAAAGGTAATACCATTAAGCATACAAATGCATAAATAATTTATTTATTTTTAAAAAAATATTAAGCACTACAAATCAAAGCTTTACACGAATTGTACTCTTCAATAATTCCTTCTAAAACTACTTTTGCCGGTTTTATATCATGAATTAATCCAGCAATTTGACCAATTTCTAACTCTCCATCTGCTAAATCACCTTCAAACATTCCTTTTTTGGCTCTTGCTCTACCCAACAATTCCTTTAATTTCTCTTTTGAAGGGTTCTGCTGATATAACTCTTGTACTTCTCTATAAAATTTGTTTTTTAATAAACGAACAGGAGCTAATTCTTTTAGAGTTAAATGTGTGTCACCGTCTTTTGCATCAACAATTGTGTTTTTAAAATTTTGATGGGCAGAAGATTCTTCTGTAGCAACAAATCTACTTCCTATTTGCACACCGTCAGCACCTAAAACCATAGCTGCTAGCATTCCTCTGCCAGAACCAATTCCGCCTGCTGCAATTACAGGAATACTTACCTCCTCTTCTACCATAGGAATTAAAGTAAAAGTGGTCGTTTCTTCCCGCCCATTATGGCCACCAGCTTCAAAACCTTCACAAACAACAGCATCAACTCCAGCTGCTTCGGCTTTTAAAGCAAATTTCACGGAACTAACGACATGGACAACCGTGATTCCTTTCTTTTTTAAAAAAGAAGTCCAAGTTTTCGGATTTCCAGCAGAAGTAAAAACAATCTTTATTCCTTCTTCGATAATAATATCCATAATTATTTCAATATCAGGATACAACATGGGCACATTCACACCAAAAGGTTTATTCGTTGCTTTTTTACATTTTTGTATATGTTCTCTTAATACTTCTGGATACATAGAACCCGCACCAATTAAACCTAAACCACCCGCATTAGAAACTGCTGAGGCTAATTTCCATCCAGAAACCCAAATCATTCCTCCTTGAACAATTGGATAATCTATTTTAAAAAGATCTGTGATTTTGTTTCTCATTATCGTTTTATCAACTTTATTGTTTTTTGGTGATTTTCTTTATAAATTTTAAGCAGATAAATACCATTTTCTAAAGAAGAAATATCAACTTTTTTCGTACTTAAACTGATTTTTTTAAAAACTTTTTGACCAAGAATATTAAATATTTCAACTGAGTAATCCTCTAAAGAAATATTCTTATCAAGAATTGCAAAGCTATTTTTTGTTGGATTGGGAAAAATTTTAATGTTAGAAAAACCATCAAAAAAAGGAACTAATAACACAGTATTATAAGCAGCTTCAAAGTCAGGTATCCCAAACCCATATTGATATGTAGGGTTGTTAATTTTATCTGAAAAATTCCGAATTATATTCATAATTTCATTATTTGTTTTATTTGGAAAAGCTTGCCAAAAGCAAGCAACAACCCCTGCCAATACTGGTGATGAAAAAGAGGTTCCGTTTGAAGTTGATACACTTCCTGATGAAAAATTAACGATGCTAGTATTTTTTCCTTGCGCTAAAACATCTGGTTTTATCCTATTATCTGCGGTTGGCCCAAAAGAACTAAAACTTGCAATACCTCTTTCAGCATCAACTGCTCCAACACTAAATACTGAAGATGCATCAGCAGGTGCACCAATATATTTCCAAGAATCACTACCACTATTTCCTGCTGCATTTACTAAAATCATACCCCGGGAAGCTCCTATTTCTGCTCCTCTTGAAATAAAGGTGGTTTTTCCATCCATATCTTCGTATGTATGACTGTGATTAGGATTATCGAAAGTGGTATAGCCTAATGATGTATTGATTAAATCGACACCTAAACTATCTGCTCTTTCTGCAGCTTCTACCCAAAGTGTTTCTTCCAAGACTGTTTCAGATTCAACAATTTCAGAGATGAATAAATAAAATTTTGCATCTGGTGCCGTGCCTACAAATTCATTTTCTATATACCCTGCAATTGTTGATAGAACATGGGTGCCATGACTATTTCTTGTATAATAATTTGCATTTCTATCTGCAAAATTATAGCCTCCTAAAATTTGATTATTATCTCTTAATCTTTGAAAAGCTGAAAGCGTATTTACATTCGGAAAACCGGCATCAATAACTGCTATTACTTGATCTTGTCCTGTAAATCCTTGTTGATGCAGATAATCTCCTTTTAACATTTTAATTTGGTTATCTGCAGCTTCATAGTTAAAATCAGTTTTCACTTCATTAAATTTATTGAAGTGATGGGCAGCTATTTTATTTTCCTTTATTTTCCCGCTAGTGTTTAATGATTTATTAGCATATTCTATAGATTCTATAAACGTAAATTTAGATAACAAAGCGTTAATTTGATCTACTGTTCCCTGAATATGAACCGCATTTAACCATTTCGATTTTCCTAAAACAGAAATAGTAGCCTCATTTTTTAATTCACTATAATAAACGTGATGAATAGGAACATCTTTTTCGTCTATCGAAAGATTAGTTTTCTCTCTTCTGTCTATAGAACGTTGAGATAACATTTGTAATGGATTTGAAAGAAAACTAGCAGCATTGGGTTTGTCTTTTATAAATACCCAAGCATCTTCTTGCTGTGAAAAAGAATTCAAAAAAGTAGTTAAAAACAAAAAAAGTAGTAATTTCTTCATATTTCGAAATTACTACTTTTTTACGATTTTATATATTTTTATTAAGAAATTACACCAGAGCCTAATAATTCTTCGTCTTTATACCAGGCTACAAACTGCCCCTCTTGTATCGCAGATTGCTTGTTTTCAAATTCAACATATAAGCCATCTTCAACTTTATGTAAAGTTGCTTTTTCTAAAACTTGCCTATACCTAATTCTAGCTTCAACATCCATTGTTTCTCCAACTTTTAAAGCTAAATCTTCACGAATCCAATGAATTTCTGTATTAGAAACAAATAATACATTTCTATATAAACCTTTGTGATTTTTACCTTCGCCTGTATAGATTACATTCTCTACAACATCCGTTTCTATGACATATAAAGCTTCTTTAGTACCCCCAACATTTAATCCCTTTCGCTGACCTTTTGTAAAATAGTGTGCCCCTTGATGTTTACCAACAACTTTTCCATCTTCTTTGTTATAAGAAAATTTTGTTGAAAAATAGGCTAACTCTACTTCTTTGTTTTCAAACGTTGGAGCCGATTTTGTATACTGAGAAAAATCTACTGGAATTGTGACAATAGCACCTTCTTTTGGTTCTAACTTTTGCTGTAAAAACTCTGGCAATCTTACTTTACCTATAAAACATAAACCTTGAGAATCTTTCTTTTCTGCAGTAATTAAATCTGCTCCTTTAGCAATTGCTCTTACTTCTGGCTTTGTTAATTCTCCAATAGGAAATAATGCTTTTGTTAATTGATCTTGAGATAATTGGCATAAAAAATAAGATTGATCTTTATTTGTGTCTTTTCCTACTAATAATTTATAAACAGATTTCCCATCAATAATTTCTTCTCCTTTTCGACAATAATGACCCGTAGCCACATAATCTGCACCTAGCTTTAAAGCAATATCCATAAAAGCGTCAAACTTTATTTCTCTGTTGCAAAGTACGTCAGGGTTTGGAGTTCGTCCCTTGCTATATTCATCAAACATATAATCTACAATACGTTCTTTGTATTGCTCACTTAAATCTACAACTTGAAAAGGAATTCCTAGTTTTTCTGCAACAATCATTGCATCATTGCTATCCTCTAACCAAGGACATTCATTACTAATGGTTACAGCATCATCATGCCAATTTTTCATAAAAAGCCCAATAACATCAAAACCTTGTTCTTTTAATAAATGTGCTGTTACACTAGAATCAACACCACCAGAAAGACCAACAACTACTCGTTTCATTTTTTAATTTTGAGATGGCAAAGTTACAAATTTGATTAGGATTTATTGATTGAAAAAATTGATGAGATAATTGGTTTGTGTTATACTAAAATGTAATGATATTTTTCTTTTTAATAATCTTATTAAAAAAGATAAAACCAAGTTTTTAAAGTTTGAAACTAGATTATTACTTATTTTTTTTGTTAATAAAATTAGTTTTTTTTCTTTAAACCTTCATCAGACGCTACTTCGCAATGCAAATAATATTTTCTTATTCATTTTCCGTCTAGATAAGAACCAGTCCCTTTTAAATTTCCATTCAATTCAAAATATTTAGCAATACCACGTGGTTTCCCATTTTTAAAACTAACATATTCAATTAAAATTCCATCAAATGAATATTTTTTAGAAGCTACATCTTTTAATCCTTTTTTATAAAATATAATTTCTGTAGCCTTTCCATTAAAATAATAGTTACTCAACTTACCTTCTAAAGTTCCTCTCTTATAAAATTCTTTAGACATTTTTTTACCATTTTTAAAATAATATATCCAATAACCAGTTCTATTTTTATTTAAAAAATAACCTTTGGCTGTAATTTACCACTTACGCCATAAAACACAACTAAGGCAGTATTCTTTGTCTTATAAGAGGTTTTAATAAGTACTGAAAGTTGAAAATTTGAATTATCATAAAGTTTTAAAAAACCAATTTATTTTCCTTTTAATGTAGAAGATAAAGTTTTTATGAAAGTAGCTTGGACTTTAAAGCAGATGGTTCCGCATTTAGATGAATTCTCTGCAAAAATATCAACTATAAAATTAGATAGCGCCACTAGACCTTGCTATAAAATTTGTGACCATTTAACAAAAACTTATTATTCATCTAAAGAAAATGAACTTAAAAAAGCACTAAAAACAACTCAAATAGAAGCTCTTGAAACATGCAGGTTTGATTGGTTAGTTGCTTCTCAAAAAATAGCAGTAAAAGCTTTTACCATCAATACTTTGTATTTATTTGAATTGCAGAAAGATTGGATTCATCCTGAATTAAAACATCTCATTACAACTAAAATTATTCATGAAAGCAAAAGCACAAAAGCTTGAGGAAAACAAGTGATATTTTTGATATAAAAACATCGAAAATCTACTTTGTAAATCTGTTAAAATGCTTATTTTTGCAATTAACAACAGAATCAAAAATGAACTTAACTCAACTAAATGCCATTTCTCCAATTGATGGGCGTTACAGAAGTAAAATATCTAATTTAGCTAACTATTTTTCTGAAGAAGCTTTAATAAAATACAGAGTTCGGGTAGAAGTAGAATATTTTATAGCACTTTGTGAAATTCCTTTACCGCAATTGGCTGACTTTAATACAGCTTTATTTGAGGATTTACGTAATATTTACATAAACTTTACTACTGAAGATGCTCAGAAAATAAAGGATATTGAAAAAGTTACCAATCATGACGTAAAGGCTGTTGAGTATTTTATCAAAGAAAAATTCGAGAAACTAGGCCTCAATGAATATAAAGAATTTATCCATTTTGGATTGACTTCTCAAGACATTAATAATACAGCAATTCCACTTTCTATTAAAGAAGCAATGAATGAAGTTTTTGTTCCTCATTATTTTGAAGTTCTAGAGAGATTACAAGAATTAGTTATTGAGTGGAAAGAGATACCTATGTTAGCAAGAACTCATGGTCAACCTGCATCTCCAACTAGACTAGGGAAAGAAATTGATGTTTTTGTAGTTCGTTTAAAAGAGCAATTTTCTTTATTAAATAACATACCAAATGCTGCTAAATTTGGTGGTGCAACTGGTAATTATAATGCGCATAAAGTTGCATATCCAACAATTGATTGGAAAGCTTTTGGAGGCGAATTTGTTCAAAAAAGATTAGGTTTACACCATTCTTTTCCAACAACGCAAATAGAACATTATGATCATTTGGCTGCTTTGTTTGACACCTTAAAACGTATCAATACAATCATTATCGATTTAGATAGAGATTTTTGGACCTATGTTTCTATGGATTATTTTAAACAGAAAATTAAAGCTGGTGAAGTTGGAAGCTCTGCAATGCCACATAAAGTAAATCCTATTGATTTTGAAAACTCTGAAGGAAACTTAGGGATTGCGAATGCAATTTTTGAACACCTTTCTGCAAAATTACCTATCTCAAGGTTACAAAGAGATTTAACGGATAGTACGGTTTTAAGAAATGTTGGAGTTCCTTTTGGGCATACAATTATTGGCTTTACTTCCACTTTAAAAGGATTGAATAAATTATTGCTAAACAGACAAAAATTTGAGCAAGATTTAGAAAATAACTGGGCCGTTGTTGCCGAAGCAATTCAAACAATCTTAAGACGTGAAGCATACCCTAATCCTTATGAAGCTTTAAAGGGATTGACAAGAACAAATGAAAAGATTAATCAAAAATCAATTGCAAATTTTATTGACACTTTAGAAGTTTCCTCAGATATAAAGCTAGAATTAAAAGCAATTACGCCATCCAATTACACAGGAATTTAATGAAAAAATTAGTATTTATCATAGTAGCAATTTTAGCACTAGCTTCATGCCAGTCAGAATTTGAAGACAATTCAGGCCGATTTAAAGTAGGTGTTTTTGAAATTCCTGCCGGTAAAGGTTTTGTTAAAGAAACTATTATTAGAAAAGATAGTATTCAAATTAGTAAACATGGAAATCATGTGGATACTTTGTCTATAAAATGGAAAAATAATTTCTTTTACACATTAAAATATATAAATCCTAAAACAGAATTACAGAAAGATCCAATGTTTATTCAGATTAATAAAATTCATAAAGAATCCTATGATTTTACTGTTAAAATTGGCTTTTCAAAGTTTTCAAAAAAAGCAACAATCTATAAAGTAAAATAATATGGAAATATTTTTAAATGCAGATACTTGGATTGCTCTGCTAACTCTTACTTTTCTTGAAATAATTTTAGGAATAGATAATGTTATTTTTATTTCTATTTCAGCCAATAAACTACCTGAAAACCAGGTAAGAAAAGCCACCATATTAGGCTTAGGCTTGGCAATGATTACAAGAATATTACTCTTATTAAGTGTTTCTTATTTAATTGCGCTTAAAAACCCTTTTTTATCAGTAGATATTGGTTGGTTTAAAACTGGATTAACCGGACAGAGCATTATTTTATTTTTAGGGGGAATTTTTTTATTATTTAAAAGCACCAAAGAAATAAGACAAAAAGTTGAAAACAGAAATGAAGAACATGTCTTAAAGTCACCTAAGATTATATCTTTTAACAGTGTTATTATACAAATAATTATAATAGATATTGTATTTTCTTTTGACAGCATTTTAACAGCTGTTGGAATGACGAATGGAGTTGATGGCGCTTTAATTATTATGATTATAGCTGTGATTGTTTCTATAATTATCATGATGATTTTCTCTCAGCCCATCAATAAATATGTGAACAGAAACCCAACAATTCAAATGTTAGCATTGTCTTTTTTAATATTAATTGGTTTTATGTTGATTACAGAAGGAGCACATTTGTCACATACCGAATTTTTTAACAGAACTGTTGGAGTTATTCCAAAAGGATATTTGTATTTTGCGATCACGTTTTCTTTAGGTGTAGAAATGCTAAATTTAAGAATTAAAAAGAAAAAATAATATTAAAACGTTTAAAAAACATATAGGTACTTTCCTATTGGTGATATTTTTATTACCGATAGCCATTAATTCTGTTCATGATTTTTTAAATCACGAACACTCGATTTGTATCTCTAAAATAGAGCAACATATTCACGAAAAAGATCTCGACTGTAATTTACATCTGATAAAACAAAGCGATTCTTTTTTAACTACTACTCATTATAATATTATTACAAACATTATTATTTCTAATAATAGTTTACAATATAGTTTCTTAAAAAATCATTATCAATTATCGTTTTATTTAAGAGGACCACCTCTTTATGTTCAAGCTTAAACTTTTTTTTGAACATAAAAGACTAAAATGCAAAGACTAATTTTTTTGTGTGCAATTTTGTATTGTATTAGTACAGATACCACTGCACAAGATTGTAATATTACTTTTAAAGGTAGAATTATCGATTTCCACGACAAAACACCAATATTTGGTGCATCAATTGTTGTCCTAAATTTAAATAGATATGCAACATCAAATATTGATGGTGTTTTCAAAATTAATAATTTATGTAAAGGAAAGATTATTATAGAAGTTAAACATATTTCTTGTGAGACAAAGCAAATTACAATCGATATTGATAAGAAAATTAATAAAGACATCTATTTAGAGCATCATTTAGAAGAATTAAATGAAGTTATTCTAAAAGCAAACACAAAAACCGAACAATCTAGTATAGAACAATCTATTAAAAAGGCAGTAATAGAACAATTTACTGATAAATCTTTAGGTGATGCATTAAAAACGATTAGTGGTGTTTCTGCTTTAAGCACTGGTAATTCTATTGTAAAACCTATGATTCATGGCTTACATAGCAGCAGACTTTTAATTATTAACAACAATGTAAGAATGTATGACCAAGAATGGGGAGATGAACACGCACCTAATATCGATATTAATGCTAGTGATAGGATTGATGTCATAAAAGGAGCAAATACATTAAAATACGGTAGTGATGCGATAGGTGGATTAATTCTTTTAAGACCAAAAAAATACGCTATTAAAGACAGTTTGTTTGGAAGTACTTTAGCATCCTTTAATTCAAATGGTTTGGGAGGTAATTTAAATTCTGAAATAATTAAAACTTATAATTCAGGATATTACACAAAAATTCAAATGAATTACAGGCAATTTGGAGACTTTCAAGCACCCAATTACAATCTAACCAATAGTGGTATAAAAAGCTTAAATGGTTCTGTTCAGTTTGGTTACAATAGTTTTGAAAAAGGTTTTGATGCCTACTATAGTTATGTAAATAATCAGTTTGGAATTTTACAGTCTTCTCATATTGGTAACGTAAACGATTTGGTAAATGCAATAAACAGCCAGCAACCAAGGGTTCTTGAAGATTTTTCTTATACTATTAATGTACCAAAACAGTCAATTGTGCATCATTTAGGAAAAATTGAAGCTTACAAACGTTACAAGGGTTTTGGAAAATTAACTGTTCAATACGATTTTCAAATTAACAGACGTAAAGAATTTGATTTACGAAGAGGAGATTTAAAAAATACACCTGTTATTGACTTAAGGTTATTTACCACAAGCATTCAACCCAATTTACAAATAGATTATTTTGATGATTTAAAAATAAATACAGGTTTGTTGTTTCGTTATCAACAAAATGATGCAATTTCTGGGACAGGCACAAGTCCGTTAATTCCTGATTTTGATAAATTTGATGCTGGTATATATGCTATTGGAAATTACAATTTAAGTGAAACCACTGAAATAAGTGCTGGTTTTCGTTATGATTTTTCTGATATAAATGCCAGAAAAGAATACAATGTTACAGATTGGCAAGAAACCTATAATTATGACGAATTATTTCCAGAATTTGAAAATGGTGAGATTATGGGTACAGATATTCCTACCAATCCAAGGTTTACATATCATAACATATCTGCAAGCTTAGGATTGTCGAAGAAATTTGATAACAATATGCAGTTATTGGCAAATTATGGATTAGCATCTAGAGTTCCTAATCCATCCGAATTATTTAGTGATGGATTGCATCATAGTGCTGCAAGAATTGAAACAGGTTTATTGACTATTAGCAAAGAAATTGCGAACAAATTTGTGCTGTCTTTAGAAAAAAACAATAGCGATTTTGGGTTTATTATTAGTCCTTATTACAAACATATCGCTGGTTTTATTCAGTTGATTCCAATTGGAATTACGACCACAATTCGTGGTGCTTTTCCAGTTTGGGAATACAATCAAGTTAAAGCACAAATTTTTGGAATTGATATTGATGTGAACAAGAAAATTAGTGATAATTTTAGTTATTCAGGTAGTTTAAGCCTATTACAAGGAGATAATTTAACAGATGACATTCCTTTAATTCATATGCCTGCTGCCAATTTTAGCAATCGTGTATCATACGTAAATGCTAATTTGAATCAGTTAACAATTAGTTTAAGTCAAAAAACCTCTTTACAACAAAAGAGATATCCAGATTACAACTTTTTCACATATAATGCCACGCTACAAGAAAATGTTTTTGTAGATATTAGTTCAACACCTTCTAACTATTCGTTATTTGGTTTACATACTTCTGCAGTATTTAAATTTTTTAATAAAGGAAGTTTGAAATTAGAATTCAATATTGAAAATATGTTCAATGTATCGTACAGAGAACATTTAAATAGATTACGATATTTTACGGATGATTTAGGAAGAAACTATAATCTAAAACTTAAAATAAATTATTAAACAAACAATTATGAAAATTACAAATACAATAAAAATAACTAGATTATTAGCCTTATTATTTATCTCTGTCTTGACCTTTACAGCTTGTTCTGATGATGA
>CAXMOR010000071.1:0-28457 GCA_964195455.1 uncultured Acidimicrobiia bacterium | reverse complement strand
TTTGCAACGTATCCAAACCCAATTACAAACAATACATTTACAATTACTAGCAACAGTAGTAGTAAAAAAGAGTTTGCTATTTTTAATGTTTTAGGTAAACAAGTACTTTCATCAAGTTTTTCTGGTGTAAAATCAAATATTGATGTGTCTACTATTTCTACTGGAATTTACATTTTAAAAGTAACTGAAGCAGGTAAAACGGCTACTAAGAAATTAGTGATTAGATAAGTTTCTAATTATTTCTAATACTTAAAAGCTCCGAATTTATTTCGGAGCTTTTTTATTTTCACTATCTTTATTTTCGAAAAAGAAAAATCCATTGCTATGAATTTATTAGTTAAATTAAATGATATCCTTTTTTTAGATATAGAAACTGTGCCAGAAAAAGAAAACTGGAATCAATTGTCTAAAGAAGTTCAGGTGCTTTTCGAGAAAAAAACACAATATCAGCGCAAAGAAGAATTTTCTGCTGAAGATTTTTATGACCGTGCAGGAATTTGGGCAGAATTCGGTAAAATAATCTGTATTTCTGTAGGTTATTTTGTGGATGTAGCGCAGCACAAACAATTTCGGTTAACTTCTTTTTTTGGTGATGATGAACATAAAATTCTAACCGACTTTAAAGTATTATTAGATACACATTTTACAAAAAAGAGTAATGTTTTATGCGCGCACAATGGCAAAGAGTTCGATTTTCCATTTATGGCCAGAAGAATGATTGTTCATCAAATAACATTGCCTAAACATCTAAATTTATTTGGTAAAAAACCATGGGAAGTGCCGCACTTAGATACTCTAGAATTATGGAAATTTGGTGATTTTAAACATTACACGTCACTTAGTTTGTTAACTTCTATTTTAGGAGTTCCGTCGCCAAAAGATGATATTGACGGCAGTGAAGTTGCAGCTGTTTATTATAAGGAAAAAAACATACAAAGAATTGTAAGCTATTGCGAAAAAGACACAATAGCTGTCGCACAAATTTTATTGCGTTTTAACAATCAAGAATTGTTAAAAGATAAAGATATTGTAAGTGTAAATTAACCTTCTAATTTCATAGAAAGCTCTAGCCAACGTTCCTCTTTTTGTTCTAAACTAGCGATTGTTTCTTGTAGTTCTTCAGATTTTTTCGCAATGTCATCAGCTTTAATTTCTACATTTAAAAACTGAGCTTCAATCGTAGCTTTTTTTCTTTGAAGTCTTTCAATATCTCCTTCTAAAGCACCAAATTCTCTTTTTTCATTAAAACTTAATGTGTTCTTATTTTCTTTTTTCGTCGGTTTTTTCTCTTCCTTTTTGATTACATATTTTTCTGAAATCTCTTTTGTAGCAGAACTATCATAGGCTCTAAAATCAGAATAATTTCCTGGAAAATTTTCTACAATTCCTTCACCTCTAAAAACAAAAAGCGCATCTACAATTTTATCCATAAAATAGCGATCATGCGACACAACCAAAAGGTTTCCTGGGAAATCTAATAGAAAGCTTTCTAATACATTTAGCGTTACTACATCTAAATCGTTTGTAGGCTCATCTAAAATTAGAAAGTTAGGATTCTGAATTAAAACGGCACATAAATACAATCGTTTTTGTTCTCCTCCAGATAATCTTTCTACAAAATCATATTGTTTCTTTTTATCGAATAAAAAACGCTCTAATAACTGTGAAGCAGAAATTTTTCTTCCTTTAGTTAAAGGAATAAATTCTCCAAACTCTTTAACAACATCAATTACTTTCTGACCTTCTTTTATATTAATTCCGGCCTGAGTGTAGTAACCGTATTTTACAGTTTCACCTAAAATAACTTTACCAGAATCTAATTCGGCCGTTTCTGTTATAATATTTAAGAAAGAAGATTTACCTGTTCCGTTTTTACCAATAATACCAATACGTTCTCCACGTTTAAAGACGTAATCGAAATTATCTAAAATCTTTTTATCACCAAAAGATTTAGAAACTTTATGAAGTTCAAGAATTTTACTTCCTAAACGTTCCATGTTTATTTCTAATTGAACTTGATGATCTTGTCTACGTTGGTGTGCTTTTTCTTTTATTTGGTAGAAATCATCTGTTCTAGATTTTGATTTTGTAGTTCTTGCTTTTGGTTGCTTTCGCATCCATTCTAATTCCTTTTTAAATAAACTTTTAGCTTTACCTAGGTTGGTAGCTTCTAATGCTAAACGTTCTTCTTTATTTTGTAAGTAATAAGAATAATTACCTTTGTATTTATAAATTTTACCTTCATCTAATTCTAAAATTTCATTACATACACGCTCTAAAAAATAACGGTCATGCGTTACCATAAATAAGGTAATTTTTTCTTTTGCAAAAAATGCTTCTAACCATTCTATCATTTCTAAATCTAAATGATTTGTTGGCTCATCTAAAATTAATAAATCTGGTTTATTAATTAAAACAATAGCTAAAGAAAGCCGTTTTCTTTGTCCCCCCGAAAGAGAGCCAACCTTCAACGTTAAATCGTCTAATTTTAATTTTGATAAAATTTGTCTGTATTGCGTTTCAAAATCCCAGGCATTGTGCTGATCCATTAGATCAAATGCAGCTTGGTAAGCGTCACCATCATCAAGATTTTTTAAAGCTTTTTCATATTGATTAACAATAGAAAGAATTTTATTATCAGTTGCAAAAATGGTTTCTTCAATCGTTAAATCTGGATTGATATCATCTTTTTGAGCCAAATAAGCAATAGAAATTCCTTTTCTGCTTACTACTTGACCAGAATCAGGAACATCTAAACCAGCAATAATGTTTAAGATAGATGTCTTTCCACTTCCATTTTTCGCTACAAAAGCAACTTTTTGATCTTTACTAATTCCAAAAGAGATGTCTTCAAATAAGACACGTTCTCCATAAGATTTAGAGATATTTTCTACTGATAAATAATTCACAGAATTAAATTTTATTTTTGCAAAGAAACAAAAAACCCAAGCGTTAACTTGGGTTTTTGATGTCATTTATGAAAATGATTATTTTGGGGAATTTTTCTATTCTAACTGTGGTCAAATTTATATGAATTAAATGTAGTTGGCAATCCCTATTTATGGTGAAATTTTTGCTTCCCTATAAACGTGTATGTTTATCCCTATTTATAGGGAGAGGTTAAAATAAATTATACAGTTATTTTGCTTTTTTTTAGGTTAAAACTATTTTTAAAATCTCTTAATTAATAGTATCTTGCATACTATCGTAAAAATAAATAATGAAAATTATAGTCCCAATGGCTGGAATTGGATCTCGTTTAAGACCCCATACTCTTACAGTCCCAAAGCCATTAACAGTGATAGCAGGTAAACCAATTGTGCAGCGTTTGGTAGAAGATATAGCTTCGGTTATAGATGAAAAAATTGATGAAATAGCATTTATTATTGGTCCTATAGCAAAAGGATTTCCTAAGGATACAGAAGATAAATTATTAAAAATTGCAGCCAAATTGGGTGCAAAAGGTTCTGTATATGTTCAGGAAGAGGCATTAGGAACTGCACATGCAATTTATTGCGCAAAAAAATCTTTACGAGGCCCTTGTGTTGTGGCTTATGCAGATACTTTATTTAAAGCAGACTTTACTTTGGATGTAAATGTAGATGGGGCAATTTGGGTTAAACAAGTTGAAGACCCTAGCGCATTTGGTGTTGTAAAATTGAAAGATGGTATTATTACCGATTTTATTGAAAAACCAAAAGAGTTTGTTTCTGATTTAGCCATTATTGGAATTTATTATTTTAAAAGTGGTGAAAAAATTCTTGAAGAAATTCAATATTTAATTGATAATGAATTAAAGGAAAATGGTGAATATCAAATAACAAATGTTTTAGAATCTTTAAAACAACAAGGAGCAAAGTTTATACCCGGTAAAGTAACTTACTGGATGGATTGTGGTAAAAAGAATCCAACAGTAGACACCAATAAACAAACACTTGGTTTTGAGTATGCTGCTGGTAATAATTTAGTTGCTACGGATATCGTTTTAGAGAATTCAGAAATTATTCAACCTTGTTATGTTGGTGAAAACGTTGTGCTAAAAAACACTAAAATTGGACCTTATGTATCTATTGGCGAGAATAGTGTTGTAGAAAATTCTACAATAGTAAATTCTTTAATTCAAACTAATGTTCAGATTTCAAATGCAAGTTTAGACAATGCTATGATTGGAAATCATGCAAAATATAATGGAAATTACACTTCTGTAAGTATTGGAGATTATACAGAATTAATATAAATGTATTCAAAAATAAGGAACAAAAAGAATGGAGAAAAGAGGCAATTTGATTATTTTAAGTTGACCTTGTTCTTTACTTTTTTTGTTTTTTTTTCAATCAATATTTGGGCACAAGACAGTATTCCTGCAAAAGAAGATTTAACAGAAGAAGCGGAATTAAAATTTCAAGAATTTTTCTTTAAAGCTTTGTCCGATAAGTCAATAGGAAACTATCAAAAAGCAATTGAGAATTTAGAAAGTTGTAATCAAATTTTAACAAATGATGTATCTGTTTTTTTTGAATTTTCTAAAAATTACCTATTACTTAACAATACTTTATTAGCTAAAGAATACATAGAAAGATCGTTAGCAAAAGACCCTAATAACCTTTGGATGTTAAAGCATTTTGTTAAAATTTATCAGAAAGAAAGAAACTATAAAGAGGCAATTAAGATTCAGCAACAAGCAGTGGCCATCCGCCCAAAGGAAAGAGACTTATTAGCAAGATTATTGGTTTATGATAAACAATACAAAGAAGCTATTTTTGTAATGAATACTTTAGAAATAGAAAATACACTATCAGCCGATTTAAAAAGATTAAGGTCTGGTTTAGAAAAGATAAGACCAACTTCAGTAGAAAATAAAAACCCTTCTGATTTAAGTTCCTTAATCGATCAATTTAAAACAAATAAATCCTATAAGATTTTAGAACAAATTCTCAACATGTCTGCGAATACCGATACTGATTTATTAAGGTTTTGTGAAGAAGGTATTGCACTTTTTCCTGCACAATCTTTTGTGTATCTAGTAAAAGCAAAAACTTTAAATGATCAAAAAAAGTATCAAGATGCTTTAGCCACATTAAAAAATGGTATTGATTTTGTAGTTGAAGAAGATATGGAGATAGATTTTTATAACGAAATGGTCAAAGCTTTTAAAGGTCTTAGGAATAGCAAAGAAGAAGAAAAATACAAGCAAAAAGTCAAAAATCTGAAGAATTAAAAGATGAAGTTTTTAAAATATATTTTCCTTTTCACCATTGTTTTAACTTCTTGTAAAACAAAAAAAAACATGATTGACGCCAATGTAATTGCCAAAGAAATTTCGGCAAGAAAAGTAGCAAAAAAACATATCGCAGCAAATTTTGATAGAGAAACTGTTGATGCAAAATTAAAAGTTAATTTTAATAACGGAAAAACAAAACAAAGTTTATCTGTGAATATGAAAATTATAAAAGATGAAGTTATTTGGCTAAAAGGGACTAAGTTTATTACTGTTTTTAAAGCCAAAATTACACCAACTTCGGTAAGCTATTATTCTTCATTATTTAAAAATTATTTTGAAGGAGATTTTTCTATGATTAAAAAATTATTAGGTGTAGAAATTAATTTTGAACAATTACAAAATCTATTTTTAGGGCAATCTTTATTAAATTTAAAGGAAGAAAAACAAAACGTAGAAATTGTGAATAATAGGTATATTTTATCACCAGAAAAACAACAAGAATTGTTTGATATTTTTTTTACAATAAACCCTTCGCATTTTAAATTAGAGAAACAATCTATAGTAAAAGCTGATAAGAATTTACGATTAGATATAAAATATCCTTCTTATAACTTGGTTGAAGATGTTGTTTTTCCATTAGAAATTAATGTTAAAGCAAAGAACCCTAAATCTTTTACAGACATAAATTTATATTATAAGTATGTTGTTTTTGATACCGATGTAAGAATGTCTTTTAATATTCCTTTTGGATACAAACGTTTAATGTTTTAATGAAGAATAAAAAGTTTTACATTCTCTTTTTATCAGTGTTTCTGATAAGTCTCTCTGGTTTTAGTCAAACAAAAAAGGAGTTGGAAAATCAGCGTAGAAAATATAAATTAAAAATTGTAAAGTTGAATAAATTGCTTTTTGATGAAAAGAAAAAAGAGAAAAATGCGTTAGAGGATTTAAGAGATATTAAACAAAAAATTGATATTAGAAATAAATTAATTTCAACAATAAATTTAGAAACTAAGTTTTTATCAAGAGAGATAAAAACCAATGAAGTTAAATTAGAAAAACTTAATAAAAATCTTTCTGATTTAAAGACTGATTATGGTGAAATGATTTACAAATCTTACAAGAGTAAATCTCAACAAAGTAGAACGATGTTTTTGTTGTCTTCACAAAATTTTTATCAAGCTTATAAACGCTTAGAGTATATGAAACAATATACTTCATTCAGAAAAAAGCAAGGAGAAGATATTGTGGTGCAAACCGATTTTATTGAAAAAATTAAAGATTCTTTGGTTTATCAGAAACGAGTAAAAGATACCTTAATTTTATCAGAAAAAAACGAAAAAGAACAAATTGAAACTGATAAAAAGAAGCAAGAAAATTTAATTACTAAAATAAAAAGTAAAGAAAAATCTTACAAAAAGGATTTACAAAGGCAAGTTAAGGCAGAGAAAAGGGTAGCTCATAAAATAGATAAGATTATAAGAGCCGAAATTGTCAAGGCTAATAGATTGGCGAGAGCGAAGTTGAAATCAAAAACAGAAACTAGAAAGAAAAATGAATTTATTTTAAGTCCGGAAGCCGAAGCATTAGCTGCAAAATTTGAATTGAATAAAGGGTTGTTACCTTGGCCTGTAAAAGAAGGGTTAGTGGTTAGAAGGTTTGGTAAACAAGCGCACCCTACATTTCCAGGAATTACAATAAACGGAACAGGCTTGCATATTGTTACAAGCACTGGAAGTAATGCTGAAGCCATCTATACTGGTGAGGTTTTAAATATTCTGCTAGGTTCTGGAGGTACAAAAAACGTGTTAATTCGACATGGAAATTATATTACTTCTTATAATAACCTTGAAAATTCTTTTGTTAAAAAAGGGGATAAAATTATAACAGGGCAAAAAATCGGGAAAATTTTTACAGATAAAATTTCTAAAAAAACTAAACTTATTTTTGTGTTGTTTAAAAATACAACGCGTTTAAATCCTGCTTCTTGGATGTTAAAAAGATAATTAACCTTTCATCACTTTCTTAATAATATTTTTGCCTGTCATTGCAGATGTTGTAATTACACCAGAAAATAAAGCTGCTGCAACACCTGCGGTTACGACATCTTGCCCAGTTAAATAAAAGTTCTTTATAGGTGTTCTTGGCTTTAAAAATTTTTGTCTAAAACGTTTTGGGGTGTGATCTAAGCCATAAATTTCACCTTCATCATAATTTATAAAGTGCTTTGTTGTTAAAGGTGTGGAAAGCTCATAATGTTCAATTTTGTCTTTTGCTTGTGGTATGTGTTTAAACAATACTTCTAACAAACGTTTTGAAATTTTCTCTTTTAATGCTTCATATTCTTTACCACGTTTCATCCATTTAGTACCATCCCAATCTTTAAAACCCTCATAAGGTAATAAGGTAATAATATCTATGGTACTTTTTCCTGGATATCTGTTAGACCAATCAGGGTCTTTTGCTGAAGGAAATGATATATAAACTACAGGAAAATCAGCATCTAAATTATTTAAATAATTATCTACAGCTGTATCGTGATCTATGTGATCAGGATGTACCCAATAGTTCGTTTTTGGTAACTTTAATTCTTCCGGAGAACCTTTTAAACCAATATATAAACAAGCGTGAGAAACCGATCTTTTTACGGTTTGTAATTGTTGTTTTAATTGATGTTTTTCTGCGACTTCTGATGGAATTAATTTGTTATAGGTAGTCATAACTCCTGCTCCAGAAATAATATTTTTTGCTGAAAAGGTTTTTCCATCTTTCATTTTTACACCAACAGCTTTGTTCTTTTTAATGATAATTTCATCAACTTCTGCACTTATTAAAATAGTTCCTCCGGCGTTTTCTATAACTTTATCAATTGTTTTTGCAATTTCAGATGAGCCTCCAATCGGGAAACTTCCACCAGCAAAATAGTGTTTTGCTACAGCTGCATGAATAATAAAACTGCTTTGTTTCGGAGGCAACCCATAATCTCCATATTGACCAGACAGTACTTTTATAAGTTTTTCATTTTTGGTTATTGAGCTTAAAACTTCATAGGTTGTTTTATCAGAAAAATTATAAAAAGGTTTGCGCATTTTCCCACCAAAGAGCGAACTCATAATTGGAGGCAAGGCTTTATCCATATAAAATTTTTGACTTGTTTTTATTGCTTTAAAAACTAAGTTTACATAATCGTCTATAGCTTGGTTTTCATCGGGAAAATAACTAAGCATTTTGTCTTTAAAACCCTGTACACCTTTAACAAAATCATATTCTTCATCACCAATTATAATTTTATCATAGATATTGCCTATATCTGCCCATTTTATTTGCCCATCAGAAATGTAATCAAACAATTTTTTTATGACAGAAGTTTCTTTTTGAACTTCCCCGATATAATGGATACCAACATCCCACTCAAAACCTTTGCGTTTAAAAACATGTGTAAATCCGCCAGCAATATAATGACGTTCAATAACCAAAACTTTTTGTCCTTCTTTGGCAAGAATGGCAGCAGTTGTTAAACTTCCCATTCCAGAACCTATAATTATGGAATCGTAACTTTCTTCTAAAATAGGATTTTTCTTGTAAGATTGTATCATAAAATAAATCGTAAAAGGGACTATGCTAATATACAATCTTAAACAAAGAAAATATTTTTTCAGTATAATATCTTCTGTTTTTATAGAAAATTATAGAGTTTAGTAAAGTGATGTATTTTTGATTTGGCTTTATTAGGCTTATGAGAAAGGTATCAATATTGATGAATCTAATAGTAATATTGTTTTCTTATACGAGAGTTTCAATGCGATTTCCAGTCTTTACGAGGTGATTTATGCATAGGATAATAAGTATAGTGCTATTGATAAAATAGCATCATTGAGTATAAAAAATGGTTTTTAAAATAGTTAAAAAAGAAGAAATGCAAAATCTCGAATGAGAGCACTTATAATCCATAATATTTTAAAACCACTAAAAATTTCTGGTATAATTTAAGATTTAAAAAGTGCTTTCAAAGCAGTTGCTTCATTTGGGTTTAATTTTCCTGCCAAAATTAAACTTAATTGTTTTCGTCTTAAAGCTCCTTCAAAACGCTCTTTTTCTAAATCTGTTTCGGGTATAATTTGTGGAATTTGTACAGGTTTTCCAGTTTCATCTACAGCTACAAAAGTATAAATACCTTCATTTACTTTTGTTCGTTGACCAGATTGTCTGTCTTCAATCCAAACATCCACATAAATTTCCATGGATGAATTAAAAGCTCTAGAAACTTTAGCTTCTACAGTCACTACACTTCCAACAGGAACAGATTTGTTAAAAGCAACATGATTTACAGAGGCAGTCACTACAATTCTTCGAGAGTGACGTCTTGCAGCAATACTGCAAGCTCTGTCCATTCTTGCCAACAATTCACCACCAAAAAGGTTGTCTAAATAATTAGTTTCTCCTGGTAAAACTAGGTCTGTAAGTATTGTTAAAGATTCGTTAGATGTCTTCGCTTCCATTTTAAAAATTTACACAAAGATAAGGATAGCCTCTAAATAAATGTTACTTTTTTATCAGTAACCAAGCATCTTTAGAAACTGTTGCTTGTATTTTGTACAAGTTATTAATAGCTTTGTTTTTATCTAAAAAACTATTAAAAGCTACTTCGGTTAAACCCCATTTATTTACGCCAAGAATACGCGCATTATAACCTAGGTTTTTTAGCTGTTTTACTTTTTTCTCTGCATTTTCTGGAAACTGAAAAGCACCAGCGATAACATGATACGGTTTTACCAGCATTTCTTCTTTAACGACATTTAACGCTATAGTTGGCAAAGGATTAGCAATTACAAACGTAGCCGATTGTATTTTTTTCTCCATTGCTTTTTCTTGATTTGCTAAAATTGTTTGCTGTTCAATTTGTTGATAGGCATTATTGCCAGCAAAACCAAGTGTTAATATTATAGCAGCAGTAGCCGCATATTTTATAAAAGCAGGAATCCCTTTTTTCTCTTCTTTTTCAAAGATTGGAATTAATGGTTTTACTTGTATTTTATTTCTTTTTATGTATTCAGATTCTATTGAAGTTAATCCAAAAGATTCTGTTAAATAATTAACTTTTGTATTGGGCTCAAAAATTATTTGACCGTTTTTATTTAATGATAAAACACCAACATTGGCTATTTGTATGGGGTTTGTTTTGATTTCTTTTTCCCAGTGCATAACAGATAAAGCGACTATATTAGCAGCTTTTTCAAAAGAAATATTTTCTGATGAAGCTATATAGTTAGTCAATAAACCATCATTTATTTTTAAATGACTATTAAATGTAATCTGTTTGGTTGGAGGATAAAACGTATTCACAGCTTCATTCACTTTTGAACCAATCTTATTGGTTACAAAACCACCAAAACCAGGAATAATCACACAATTATATCTGTAAAGTAAATCGTTAATGCAGTTATCTAAGTTCATATAAACAAATATAAAAAAATTGATGTTTTGAAAAACAAATTGATATAAATTTTATCAACAATTATTTTTTATCTTGGTACTCAAATTGTTAACTATTGAAAGAAGAAAAATTATTGGCGGTTTTACGCTTGCAAAAAAGTAAAGCTATTGGCGATATTTTGGCTAAAAAACTTATTGTTAATGTTGGAGATGTTGCTCAGATTTTTAAGGAGAAATCAGCTACTTTACAAAAAATCAGTGGTATAGGTAATCATGTAATCAAACATTTGTTTGATACTAAAAATATACTTCGAGCGGAACAAGAACTTGCTTACATTAAAAAAAACAAAATTCAATATTCTTATTTTTTAGAGGATAATTACCCTTACAATCTTCAGAATTGTATTGATAGTCCAATTTTATTATTCAAAGATGGAAATATAAATCTGAAGAATCATAAAATAATTTCTATTGTTGGTACAAGAAATATGAGTTCTTATGGAAGAGATTTTTGTAATAATTTAATAGATGATTTGGCAGAATATGATCCTATAATTGTAAGTGGTTTTGCTTATGGAGTTGATATTTGTGCGCACAAAGCAGCTGTAAAAAACAATCTACAAACGATTGCAGTTTTAGCACATGGTTTTGAGCAAATTTATCCAAAAGTTCATAAAAAATATATGAATGAATTAAATGAAAATGGGGGTTTTTTAACAGAGTTTTGGAGCGGGGAGGCACCGTTAAGAGAAAATTTTTTAAAGAGAAATAGAATTGTTGCTGGTATATCAAAAGCTACAATTATTATAGAGTCTGCTGTAAAAGGAGGTTCTTTAGTAACTGCAGATATTGCGAATTCTTATGATAAAGATGTATTTGCAGTTCCCGGTAGAACAACAGATATGTATAGTAAAGGATGTAATAATTTAATTAAATATAATCAAGCAAATGTATTGACGTCGGCAAAAGATATTGTAAAAATGCTGAATTGGGATTTGAAAGAAAAACCAGAAAGTATTCAGAAACAACTATTTGTTGAGTTGAATGAGAATGAGCAAAAAATACATGATTTATTGCATGAAAAAGGACAACAATTATTAGACGTAATCTCTTTAGAATGTAACATTCCTATTTATCAATTAGCATCAATTTTATTACAAATGGAATTAAAAGGAGTTACAAAACCTTTACCAGGAAAGATGTTTGAACTCGCTTAATAATCCTTATTTTTGATAAAATATTCAGAAAAGATGGCGGTTAAAAAGAAATTAATGTCCAAGAAAAAACCTACATTTCCCGTAAGTGAAATGTTAGATGGATATTTAAAAAGGTATAATAGAAACATAAAAATCCACATTTTTTATGATGATTTACTTCGCTTTCAAGGTTCTATTGCAGTATATGATAAAAATGACGAAGACACTCTTTGGGTTAGAACGTATTATTCTGAGTACGATAGAGTAGAAATAGATCGAAGTTTGAAAAAAATATATACCTTGTTGCATTCAGATGGTAATGATGCCACCATTCCTTATTTAAATGTGGATGCTATCGATTTTTGTACGTTTGGGAATTCGAAACCATTTAGAATTAAAATCCGAAATATTTTAAATGATAATTTCACCTATTTTTATGTAAAAAAAGCAGACGCATCGCGTATTTACGGTTTGGAATTAGAGCATATTTTGTCGCCACATAATATGAATTTTTTAGTATACAAAGACACTTTAATAGAAGAACATATCGCAGGAGTTCCGGGAGACGATTTTATTAGAGATTTTTTACCAAGTTGTACAGAATTAGAAAAATCTCAAATTGCTAAAGAGTTTGTGAAATTTAAAGAGCGATGTATGATTCGGTTGCTAGGTGATATGCGTTCTTACAACTATGTAATTACACCAACCCATGATTTTGATCATATTGTTTACAAAATTAGAGCTATAGATTTTGATCAACAGTCTTTTGAAGGAAACTTAAAAGTGTACAATTTACAGTTTATGAAAGAGA
Organism: uncultured Acidimicrobiia bacterium; assembly: GCA_964195455.1. GTDB lineage: Bacteria > Bacteroidota > Bacteroidia > Flavobacteriales > Flavobacteriaceae > Polaribacter. The sequence continues at coordinate 15,796 of CAXMOR010000071.1, read as the reverse complement.
ACTTTAAAATGGTGGAAATGGTGAGTAAAAAATTGCAGAATAGTTCTATAGAGCAATACAAAGTAGAAGAACGTTCTTTTATGGCAAAAAGGATGATAACGGCACCAAGAAGAACTGCACGCTTAATAAAATGTATGAAAGCAGATACTATTTCGTTTCCAGAAAATGTAGCGCTTCTAAAAAAACACTTAATAAAGTATGTAGGTGATGTTAAATTTAAAAAATGCAAAAATATGGGTGAAATTCTAGAAGCGATTTTAGCATTTGTAAAACGTAATTATTTAGATATTAGTAATAAAGAATTATTTTAAGATTTTTATTTTCTACTCCTTACACTCTCTATAATGACTGTTGATAAAATTAACCCTCCACCAATAAAAGTGTTAACGCCTGGAATTTCATTTACAAAAATATAAGCAATTATAATTCCGAAAATTGGTTGCACACTGCTTATAATACTTGCCGTAGATACAGAAAAATGTTTCAAAGAATTTACCATCATTGTGTGGCCAATTGAAGTAGTTAATAGAGCAATTAGGATTAAAAGAGGAAGTTGACTTTCAAAATTAGAAAAATCACTAAAAAATAAAACAGGAGTTAGTAATATCGAAATAACAATCATCTGGTGCAGCATTAGCATACTTCCATTGTAATTGTTAACATGTTTTTTTAAAGTAAGATTTCTTAGAGCGTAGCAGAAAGCTGAAACAATTCCGAATAAAACGCCTTTTAATTGATCATTTTCTATAGAAAAATCTGGAACAAGTGTGTAAACCCCAACTAGCACCAAAATTGCTAAAAAAATATGAATAGTATTTAATTTTTGTTTTGAAAAAAAAGGTTCTAATAAAGCTGTAATTACAGGGAAAGTGTATAGAGAAAGCATACCTAAAGCTACATTAGAAAGTTTTAAGGCAACAAAATAAGTTATCCAATGAGCAGCCATAAAAAAACCACTTAAGATAAAAGAGAAAAAATCTTTTTTCGATTTTATTTTTAAATCTACCTTTTTAAACCTACAAAATATATATATAAATACAGTTGCGAAACTAGCTCTACACAAAATAATTACTTCAGTAGGTAGGGCAATATATTTTCCTAAAACACCAGAGGTACTAATAAAAAGTGTTGCCAAAAGTAATTGAGATAAGTTTTTATTATGCGAGTTTTCCATCAAATTGTACTTAAAATATTTAAAGCTGTTTTTACAGAATCAATTTTAATAAATGTAATTAATAAACGCAATCCGTTTTTAGTTTCTTTCTCTTTCATTACACAGTTTTTAGAATTCTGTTGAACATATTTCAGCATTTTTGAAAAAGCTTCTGTTTGGTAAAATTCACTTTGTTGATTAGAAACAAAATACCCAATCATTCTTTTCTGTTTTAAGATAATCTTCTCTAAACCTATTTTTTTTGCTAACCATTTTATTCTAACAGAATCCAGGAGGTCACAGACCTCACTTGGAACTTCTCCAAATCTGTCTACAATTTCAGTTTCAAAAACTTGTAATTCTGATTCTGTTTTTAAGCGCCCTAATTTATTGTATAAACTCAATCTTTCCGTAATTGAATTCACATAGTCATCAGGAAATAAAATTTCAAAATCAGTATCAATTTGCACCTCTTTTACAAACTCTTTAGGTTTAGAAGTGTCTGTCGGATAGAGTTCTTTAAATTCATTCTCTTTTAATTCTTCAATAGCTTCCTGTAATATTTTTTGATAGGTGTCAAAGCCAATATCATTTATAAAACCACTTTGTTCACCACCTAACAAATCTCCAGCTCCACGAATTTCCAAATCTTTCATGGCAATATTAATTCCGCTTCCTAAATCAGAAAATAATACTAAGGCTTCTATTCGTTTTCTCGCATCATCAGTCATCATGTGATACGGAGGAGTTATAAAATAACAGAATGCTTTTTTATTAGAACGTCCAACTCTTCCTCGCATTTGATGTAAATCGGATAATCCAAAATTATTAGCATTATTGATGAAAATTGTGTTGGCATTTGGTACATCTAAACCACTTTCTACAATGGTTGTAGATACTAGAACATCAAATTCATTATTCATAAAACCGAGCATTAAACCTTCCAGTTTCTTGCCTTCCATTTGGCCATGACCAATTTCAACTTTTGCTGAAGGAACTAATCGTTGTATCAATCCAGCCACTTCTTTAATGTTTTCAATTCTATTATGAATGAAAAAAACTTGTCCGCCTCTTGAGATTTCATAAGAAATAGCATCTCTAATGGTTTCTTCAGAAAAACGAATAACATTACTTTCTATGGGATGTCTATTTGGTGGAGGCGTTTTTATAACTGATAAATCTCTTGCTGCCATTAAACTAAATTGTAAAGTTCTAGGAATAGGAGTTGCGGTTAAGGTTAATGTATCAACATTTTCTTTCAGCGTTTTTAATTTATCTTTTACAGCAACACCAAACTTCTGTTCTTCATCAATAATTAATAAGCCTAAATCTTTAAATTGTATTCGTTGATTAGTTAATTGATGCGTTCCGATAATAATATCAACTTCACCTTTATTCACGCCATCAATTGCAGCCGTTTTTTGTTTTGCAGTTCTAAACCTGTTTAAATAATCTATTTTGATTGGAAAATCTTTTAAACGTTCTGTAAATGTTTTATAATGTTGAAAAGCTAAAATAGTTGTTGGTACTAAAATGGCGACCTGTTTGCCGTTATCAACGGCTTTAAATGCAGCTCTTATCGCAACTTCCGTTTTTCCAAAACCAACATCACCACAAACTAATCTATCCATCGGTTGTTCTTTTTCCATATCAATTTTTACATCTTGCGTAGCTGTAAACTGATCTGGTGTATCTTCATACATAAAACTTCCTTCTAATTCATGTTGAATGTGGGTATCTGGCCCAAAAGCAAATCCTTTTTCCAATTTTCTTTTCGCATACAATTGGATTAAATTAAACGCAATATGTTTAACTCTCGCTTTGGTTTTTTGTTTAATTTTTTTCCAAGCACCAGAACCTAATTTATATATTTTGGGTGCTTTTCCGTCTTTTCCATTGAATTTAGAAATCTTGTGAAGCGAATGAATACTTACATATAAAATATCTCTTTCTCCGTAGACTAATTTAATTGCCTCCTGCTTCTTTCCTTGGACATCTATTTTTTGTAAACCACCGAATTTTCCAATACCATGATCCATGTGTGTTACGTAATCTCCAATTTCAAGTTTGTTTAATTCTTGAAGTGTAATGGCTTGTTTCTTGGCATATCCATTTTTTAATCGAAATTTATGATAACGTTCAAAAATTTCATGATCTGTGTAGCAAACTAATTTATTGTTTACGTCTACAAACCCTTGATATAAAGGAAAAACTACTGTTTCATAATGTACTTCTTGTTCTGCATCATCAAAAATATCATGAAACCGTTTAGCTTGTTGTTCATTTGCGCAAAAAATATAGTTGGTAAAACCCGCTTTATGATGTTCATTTAAATCATCAATTAATAAGTTGAATTGCTTGTTAAATGAAGGCTGAGATTTTACGCTAAAAACAATTTCCAACTTTTTATGAGATGTTGATTGTCCAAAATTTACTAAAGTAAAATCTTGTAATTGGTTTTTGATGAAACTTCCATCACAAAATAATTCTAAGGGTTTTGCGTGTTTAATTTCTTGAGATAAATCTTTAAAAGCTTCTTCTGATTTTTGGAAGAATTTATCTAAATTTCCAACTAATAAATCAATATTCTTTGTAAAAATGATCGTTTTAGAAGAAATGTATTTTAAGAAACTTTCTCTGTTTTCTTGTAAAGTTTTGTTTTCTACATTTGGTATGATAGAAACTCTTTTCATTTTTTCTTTTGAAAGTTGAGTTTCTACATCAAAAGTTCTAATGCTATCAATTTCATCGCCAAAAAATTCAATTCTATAAGGCTCATCATTAGAAAAAGAAAACACATCTATAATTCCTCCTCTTACAGAAAAGTCTCCAGGCTCAGTAACAAAATCAACTCGTTTAAATTTATATTCGAATAAAACTTCGTTTACAAAATCAAGCGATAAGCTTTCTCCAACGGCAACTTTTAATGTATTTTTCTCTAGCTCTTTTTTTGTAACGACCTTTTCAAATAAAGCAGTTGGATACGTTACAATTACTGGGGGATTCTTGCGAGAATTTATTCTGTTTAAAACTTCAGAACGTAACAAAACATTAGCATTGTCTGTTTCTTCAATCTGATAAGGCCTTCTGTAAGAACCAGGGTAAAAAAGCACGTTTTTATCACCCAATAATTGCTCTAAATCATTCAAATAATAGGCAGCTTCTTCTTTGTCGTTAAAGATTAGAAGATAAGGTTTGTTTGCTTTTTTAAAAGTTTCTGAAATAACAAAGGATAATGAAGAGCCAACCAAATTTGTAATCTGAAAATGGTTTTTTTCGTGTTGAAAGGCCTTAATTATCTGCGAAACATTCGCAGATTTTTGATATTGATTTACAATGTTCTGGGTACTCAACGTAAAATATTTTATGCAAATATATTAAATTGAAAACGGCAGACTTATATGTCTTTCACACTTTTTCTTTTTTATTGTATCAAATTGAGTAGAATATATGTTTTAAACTTAAATTATTTACAATGTGTTTAAGTGTCGGCCTTTTATTCGGAGATAAATAGAAATTTTTAATAATACTAATTCTGTGGAAATCCGCAATTTTAAGTGTGTATTTTGACACAATATTAATTTTTTTATAATTATATTTGCTACACTCTAATATGCAGAAAGCATCTGTAAAGGAGTAATTATCCTCAGTATACCCTATCTTTTTTTTTAAGTTTTAAGTTTTACGTTCTCCTCTTTTAAACAGCTGAAATGACATATGTCATGTTAATAAGGTTTTAATTCAATTAATTTTGCGAGCGAAAAATCGAAAAGTATGAAAAAATTTTCTTTATTATTATTATTAGTGTCTTGTTCATTAGCATCTCAAAAAAAATGGAATGTAGGTGTTAATTTGTCGGCAGTAACTTTTGGAGGAGAAGGTTCCGTTAAGGTTCAAGAAACTGTAAACACACAATTTCCAAGTATTCAGCTTAGTCGAAAATTAGGAAAAAATATTTCTGCTGATTTTATATATACGTTTGAACTTTTAGGATCTAGTCAGAACTCAAATTCATTTAATTATGCTTCTTTTGATGCTTATTTAAGGTATAATCTTCCAAAAATCTTTTTAAATATAGTTCCTTTTGGGGGTGTAGGTTTTGGGTATATTGAAGGCGCGACTACCACGCCAAATCCTAAAGAATCTTTGAGTTTAAATATTACGGGAGGCGGCACTCTTTGGGTTTCAAAGAGGTTTGGTCTAACAGGAAGATTAATCTATAAGTATGTGTCTTCTGACTCTGAATCAATGGCCTCGCATATTCAGGTAATTGGAGGTATTGTGTATAGATTTGATCTGAATTTGCCTTTTGGCGAGGGGCGAAGCCGTATCTGGAATATGAAACATTAATTTTCTTAAAATTACAGACATATTTTTTCCACTAATATAATTACTTACTTGTAAATCAATTTCTAAATTTGTACTCAAAATAGTGGTGGTTGGATAACTAATTTTTTCATTTATATAAGCTAATTCTTCTGCGAGTTCATGAGTTCCTGAATTACCTGAAGGTTTATACATAAATGTTCTCCCTAAAAAAATAATATCTTTTTTTTCTTCACCATTTAATTTTACAAAATAGAAATTGTTATTTAAGAGTTTGATTACTTCCTGATTTTGAAAAGTAGTTTTTTTCATTCCAAAACAAATTTTACACCAATCTGTATGAATAAAAATAACAATTGGTTTTGATTTTTGCTGATGGATTTTCTCTACTTCTTTAAAAGTGTAAATTTTTAATTGCGCATTTTTAGTTTGAGCATTTGCTGTAAAAGATGCTAAGAATATTGTAAGTAGAAGGATTATTTTCATGAACAATTAATTAAAAAAGGGTATATCTAATTCCAAGAAAAAACCGAATTCCTTGATTCGAAGCGTATACGTAACTTGGGTCAAAAGCCAATTCAGGGTTTTGGGCTGTATCAATGCCAATATTAAAAGGATTTGCGGAATTGTTAATGCTATTTTCTTTTGGAGTAAAATTTAAAAGGTTTTTGATCCCACTATAAATTTCCCAGGTATTTGTGAATTTCTTTGATAATTGAATGTTTTGGACACTGTACCAAGGAGAAAATTCATCTCTTTTATCATTAGACCCTAATAACGGTAAACGCATTGGTCCGTATAAATTCCCTGTATAATCTATAGTTAAATTGTTGTTGAATCTATACGAAATAGACCAAACGCCACTAAAACTTTCAGTTAATATTTGTCTTGTTTTTATTTTGTTTTCGGTTACTGAAACATCCATTAAAGTGAACCCTGCATTCATTGTTAAGCCATTTGTGAAAAGAAGATCAGTAGTAAAAGAAATTCCTTTAGAAACTGAAAATCCATCCAAATTGGCATAAATAATTTTATTAGAGTCTGTTTCATAATCAGGTAATATTCTATTATCAAAATATGTGTAAAAAACACTTGCATCAAAAGTAATAAAAGAATTTTCTGTATTTATTTTCTTTACATAATTAAGGTTCGCATTCCAAGAAGTTTCTGGTTGTAAATCACCTTTAAATTCTACCTTTCTTGCGCCAGTTAAAGCAGCATGGTCTTCCGTAAAAACATTAGCAACTCTAAAACCATTTCCAACACTTGCTCTTAAAATATTAGAATTATCTCTAGAATTCCATTTGTAATTTATTCTTGGCGAAAAAATACTTCCATGTACACTATTGTAGTCCCACCTTGCACCTAATAATATTTTTTTTCTTTTACTTAAACTGATTTCATCTTGAATGAAAACGCCAGGTAAATGGGTTATTGAAGGCTTGTTTGTAATTCCATCATCTTTAAAAGTTGCAAAAGTATTATCATCATAAAATGTATATCTGTAAGCCAAACCTAACAGTAATTCATGATTTTTTTTAATTTGCTTATTATAAACAAACTGACCAAAACCAATAAATTGTTCTGCATCATAAGCATCAGTTCCGTAAAAGGAATCTTGATAATGCCCATTTGCACTAAACTGAAAATTAATATTTTCTGATGTTGGTAATTGATACGTTCCAAAAGTTTCCCATCTATTTGTATAAATACTTTCACCATATTTTATTTTAGTTCCTCTAAATTCTCGCTCCCAGTCGATTTCCCCTCCCCATCTATCTTCATAAACATATCTCCCCGCAATCGTAAAAACTTTATTACTCTTTCTTTCGATATTAATTTTATTGAAGAGCGAAATTCTGTTTTGTAAAGTTAAATCGGTAAAATTATCATTATTATTATCAATTCTATTTTGGAATTTAAAATAATTGATACCCATAAGACCTTGGGTTTTTTCTGATAGATTATAGCGTAAACCAATATCAGTATTGAGTTCACCCCAAGAACTTATAAAAGTATCTGTTGTTAATTGTGGTGCATTTGTTGGTTTTTTAGTGATGATATTTATAATTCCTCCAACAGCCTCTGAACCATATAATGTAGATGCGGGCCCTTTAACAACTTCCACTCTTTCTATCAAGGCTTGCGGAATTCCTGTTAAACCATATACAGTAGAAAGTCCACTTACAATGGGCATTCCGTCAATTAAAACAAATGTATATGGGCCTTCCAAACCATTAATATGGATATCACCAGTATTACAAACATTGCAATTTAACTGAGGTCTTACGCCATTTACATTTTGCATCGATTCAAAAATAGAGGGCGTAGGATTTTTCTTAAAAAAACTTTTACTATAAACTTCTACAGGAACGGGACTTTCAGTTTTTGATACGGGTCTTAAAGTTCCTGAAATTACAATTTCATCCAAAGAGTTATCTTCTATTAGTGTAATGTTTTTAACGATTTTTTTGTTATTCGTAAGGTTAATTTTTATAGCTATTGTTTTGTAGCCAATACTGCTAACTAGAAAGGTGTAATGGCCTTTTTTGATGTTTTTTAATTCATAAAAACCATTTTCATCTGATGAAGTACCAATTTTAGTTTTTTTTAAATACACGTTTGCATATGGTATTTCATTGCCATTTTTAGCTATAATTTTTCCACTAATAGCTTGCCCAAAACTAAAAGTAGATAGCAATAAAGAACTAATAAAAAGGAGGTATTTCATTTTTATTTTTTTTACAAATATAAATAAATATTTAGACATGGCTAAAAATAGATTTATATAAATCAAAATTTGTATATTTGTTTTTTAATTTAAGATAATGTTTAGTCAGTCAGAAGAAAATTATATCAAAGCCATTTATCACCTAGAAACAATTTCTAATGCAGGAATTAGTACTAATGCGATTGCCAAAAAGTTAACGACGAAGGCTTCTTCTGTTTCAGATATGATTAAAAAGTTATCTGAAAAAAAACTTGTAGTTTACAAAAAATACCAAGGAGTAAAATTAACTGATTATGGAAAAAAGACTGCAGCAAATATTGTAAGAAAGCACCGGTTATGGGAGGTTTTTTTGGTTGAAAAATTAAATTTTTCTTGGGATGAAGTGCATGACGTTGCAGAGCAATTAGAGCACATAAAATCCCCGAAATTAATCAATCAATTAGATGCTCTTTTAGGTTTTCCAACACACGATCCTCATGGCGACCCTATTCCTGATAAAGATGGAAATTTAAAAACTATTGAGAAAAGTTTATTATCAAGTTTACATAAAAATGAAAGTGGAATTTGTGTCGGTGTAGACGATTCATCATCAGAGTTTTTACGCTTTTTAGACAAAAAAGGAATAACCTTAGGAAAAACAATTACAATATTAGAAAAAGAAGATTTTGATGATTCTTTATCCATTCAAATGGATGATAAGAGATTTTCAATTTCAAATAAAATTGCTAACAATTTATACATGAAAAAATAATGAGTACTTTCGATCAATTAGTGGCATTTGGAAAAGAACATCCAATATTGGCAGCATTATATGCCTCTCTATTTACTTGGGGATTAACAGCTCTGGGAGCCTCTCTAGTTTTCTTTTTTAAGAAATTAAATAGAGCAGTTTTAGACGGAATGCTTGGCTTTACAGGAGGTGTAATGGTCGCTGCAAGTTTTTGGAGCTTACTTGCTCCAGCAATAGATAATAGTCCTGGTGAGGGTTTTATGAAAGTACTACCAGCTGCAATCGGATTTGGGTTAGGAGCTTTGTCTCTTTTCGGAATGGATAAAATTTTACCACATTTACATATTAATTTTAAAGAAAACGAAGCAGAAGGAGTTAAAACTGAATGGCATAAAACAACTTTATTAGTTTTGGCAATTACGTTACATAATATACCTGAAGGTTTGGCAGTTGGTGTTTTGTTCGGAGCAGCATCAACTTTAGTTGGAGTCGAGCAAACAGAAATGATTGTTGCCGCAATTTCTTTAGCTATAGGAATTGGAATTCAGAATTTTCCGGAAGGCTTTGCAGTTGCAATGCCTTTAAGAAGACAAGGTGTTAGTCGATTAAAAAGTTTTTGGTACGGACAATTATCTGCAGTAGTAGAGCCCGTTGCAGCGGTTTTAGGAGCTTTAGCAGTTTCGTTTTTTACACCAATTTTACCGTACGCATTAGCATTTGCAGCAGGAGCAATGATTTTTGTAGTGGTAGAAGAAGTAATTCCAGAAACACAAAGAGATAAATACACGGATATTGCAACTCTTGGTTTTATTGGTGGGTTTATAGTAATGATGTCTTTGGATGTTGGTTTAGGTTAGAGCTCAATAAAAAATATTTTTACAAAGCCAAACAATAACTGTTTGGCTTTTTGTATTTTGCAGTAAAAATAGTTCTGTGCAACAACCATCAACCTTTCAAGTTTACAATGCCTCTGCGGGAAGTGGAAAAACATTTACACTTGTAAAAGAATACTTAAAAGTATTATTAAATTCTGAAGATATTTTTTCTTTTCAAAAAATTTTAGCAATTACGTTCACCAATAAAGCTGCTGGAGAAATGAAAGAGCGTGTGCTATCTAATCTAGAAGATTTTGCTGCTGGAAAAGAAAATGATTTATTCAATATTATTATAGATGAAATTGAGGTTAATCAGCTAGCAATTCAGCAAAGAAGTAAGAAAATATTGGAAGCAATTTTGCAAAATTATGCTGCTTTTTCAATAACTACGATTGATAGTTTTACGCACAAAATTATTAAAAGTTTTGCTTACGACTTAGGTCTGCCTCTAAACTTTGAAGTTGAGATGGATGCAGTTTCTCTATTAAACGAAGCGGTAGATGTTTTGATTTCTAAAATAGGAACAGATAAAAAACTGACAAAACTTTTAATCGATTACTCTTTAGATAAAACAGATGATGATAAATCTTGGGATATCTCAAGAGATTTAAATGAGTTTGCAAAAGCACTTCTAAATGAAGATGATATTCAACATTTTAGAGCGCTATCAAAAAAATCGTTAGATGATTTTACAAATCTAAAAACGAAGCTCTATGCGCATCAAAAGGAGTTAAAAGAATCTATTAAAAATGTGGGTGAAAATTGTTTAGATTTAATTGAAAATCATGGTTTAGTACATAAAAATTTTATGCGAGCAACAATTCCGAAATTTTTTTCGGACTTGAGTATAAAGTCAGTCAATATTGATTTTCTAAAACGAAGTGAAACCATTGAAAAAGCGATTGAAAATCATCAATATTATTCGAAATCAACGACTGCAGAGATAGCTTCGTCCATTGATAATATTGTTCCAGAAATAATTAATCTATATAGAAAATCAAAAGATATTTATAGTCAATTTTTGCTGAATAAATTGGCACTAAAAAACATTATCCCTTTAGCTGTTTTAAATAATATCAATATTGAATTAGAGCAGATAAAAGAAGAAAATAATATAAGATTAAATGCGGAGTTTAATCAACTTATTTCCGACAACATTAAGGAGCAGCCTGCACCCTTTATTTATGAAAGAATTGGACAACGTTTTCAGCATTATTTTATTGATGAAATGCAAGATACTTCTGAGTTGCAGTGGAAGAATTTAATTCCGTTAATAGATAATGCTTTAGCACAAGAAAACAGTAATTTGTTGCTGGTTGGAGATGGAAAACAAGCAATTTATAGATGGAGAGGTGGTAAAGCCGAACAGTTTATCGAGTTGGGTTCTCCCGTAAAAAATCCTTTTCCTGTTAAAAAAGAAATCAAGAATTTAGAAACTAATTATAGAAGTTATTCAGAAGTCATCAATTTTAATAATTCCTTTTTTCAGCACACCTCAAATTTTATTCAAAATGAATCGTATAAAAATCTTTTTTTAGAGGGAAATAAACAATTTGAAACTTCTAAAAAAGGAGGTTTTGTTTCACTAACTTTTCTTGAAAAAGAGGAAGATAAGCAAGTAGAAAAATTAAAATATCCACATAAAGTTTTAGAGAAAATCAATAAATTAAAAGACCGTTTTTCTTTAAATGAAATTTGTGTTTTGACCCGAACGAAGAAAGACGGGGTTGCAGTGGCAAATTACTTATCAGAAAACGGAGTCGATATTATTTCTTCTGAAACTCTACTAATACAAAACAGTCTTAAAGTATCCTTTATTATTGATGTATTAAAGGTTTTACAAAACGCTAATGATGAAGAAACACGTTTTGAAATGTTGTATTTTTTACATCAACATTTACAAATTAAGAATCCAAAACATGTCTTTTTTAAAGAGTTTTCAAAAGTGGATAATAATACTATTTTTGAATCTTTAAAATCGCACGGTATTTCTTTTGAAATCTCGATCTTTCATCAACTGCCATTTTATGAAAAAATTGAAGAAATTATTAGAGGTTTTAATTTAATAAATACTTCTGACGCGTATTTGCAGTTTTTCTTAGATGTTGTTTTAGAACAGCAAAGAAAATCTACAGATGTTGCTGATTTTTTAGAATTTTGGGAACTTAAAAAAGATAAACTTAGTATTGTTGCTCCAGGAAGTTCAAATGCAGTCCAAATTATGACCATTCACAAGTCTAAAGGATTAGAGTTTCCGGTGGTTATTTTTCCATGTGATGTAGATATTTATAGGCAAATAAACCCGCAAGTTTGGTTAAATGAATTGCCAGTAAATTTCGAAAACTTTGAAGAATTATTAGTTCCATATAATAAAGAATTAAGTTTTGTAAATGATACAGGTATGGAAATTTACAATCAACAGAGAGAAGAGTTAGAATTAGATAATTTTAATTTACTCTATGTCTCTTTTACAAGAGCTGTTGAGCAATTGTATGTGATTACTGAAAGTAAAATTTCATCGAAAGGAGAAGAAAACACAAACTTTTATTCAGGTGTTCTTATTAACTATTTGAAGCAAAATAATCTATGGAAAGAAGATGTTTTAGAATATTATTTTGGCTCTGAAATTAGAGTAAGTAAAAATGAGATGCAAAATTCTGTTGCTGAAATTCATCAGAGATTTATTTCTACTCCTTGGCAAGAACATAATGTTGTTTTATTGGCAAGTTCTTCAAAATTATGGGATACAAATCAAGGAGAAGCGATCAATTTTGGAAACTTATTTCATGAAATCTTCTCAAAAATTATCACTGGCAAAGATGTTAATAAAATTATAAAGGAATATCATCAGCAAGGAATCATAGATGAAAACCAATTAGTAGCAATAAATAAGACAATTGTTTCTGTCGTAAATCATCCAAAACTAGAAAACTATTTTTCAGAGGAAGTCAGTATATACAATGAGAGGGAAATCGTAGATATAGATAATCAAGTTATTATTCCAGATAGATTAATTTTTACTGATAAAAATGAAGTTGTAATTATTGATTATAAGACAGGAGATCCTTCAGCAGAGCATCACCAACAATTGTTAAAATACGAACTGGTTTTAAAATCGATGAATTTTAAAGTTGATAAGAAATTACTCATATACATTAACGATAAAATTGATGTCGTTGAAGTATAGTCAAAAAAAATAAACGTTGTAACTTTGTGTTCGTTAAATCAATAAAAAATGTACGGTAAAATTAAGGATACTTTAAAAAAAGAAATTGAGGAAATAAAAGATGCGGGTTTATATAAGTCTGAAAGGATTATAACATCTTCACAAGACGCAGTTGTAAAGATTTCTACTGGCGAAGAAGTCATTAACTTTTGTGGAAATAATTATTTAGGATTGTCAAATCATCCAGAAGTAATTCAGGCTGCAAAGGATACCATGGATACTCATGGTTTTGGAATGTCTTCAGTTCGTTTTATTTGTGGAACTCAAGATATTCACAAGCGTCTCGAAGAAAAAATAGCAGAATTCTATACAACAGAAGACACTATTTTATATGCTGCTTGTTTTGATGCCAATGGAGGGGTTTTTGAACCTTTACTAACGAAAGAAGATGCTATTATCTCTGACAGTTTAAATCATGCTTCTATAATTGACGGAGTTCGTTTATGCAAAGCTGCACGTTATCGATATAATAATAATGACATGTCTTCTTTAGAAGAGCAGTTAGTGCAAGCGAATAAACAAAATCACAGATTTAAAATTATTGTTACAGATGGTGTTTTTTCTATGGATGGAATTGTAGCTAAACTTGATGAAATTTGTGATCTTGCAGATAAATATGATGCCCTAGTTATGGTTGACGAATGCCATGCTACTGGCTTTATAGGTGAAACAGGTAGAGGAACTGTCGAGTTGAAAAATGTAATGGATAGAGTTGATATTGTTACAGGAACCTTAGGGAAAGCTTTAGGTGGCGCAATGGGAGGTTATACAACTGGAAAAAAAGAAATTATAAAAATTTTACGTCAACGTTCAAGGCCTTATTTGTTTTCAAATTCTTTAGCACCTCCAATTGTAGGGGCTACATTAAAAGTATTCGATTTAATTTCTAACGATACAACGCTAAGAGATAAACTAGAATGGAATACAAATTATTTTAGAAAAGAAATGGAAAAAGTTGGTTTTGATCTAGTAGGCGCCGATGCTGCAATTGTCCCTGTTATGTTATATGATGCGAAACTGTCTCAAACAATGGCTAATAAATTATTAGAGGAAGGTATCTATGTTGTGGGCTTTTTTTTCCCGGTAGTTCCTCATGAAAAAGCTCGAATTAGGGTTCAGTTATCGGCTGCACATGAAAAAGAGCATTTAGATATGGCTATTAGTGCTTTTACTAAAGTCGGAAAAGAACTAAAAGTTATTTAGAATTGATAAAAACTTGCAGTTTTATGAATATTTTGTAGATTTGTTTTTAAATTCGCTATGAGAAGTTTAATTTTGAAGATTATATAAACGAACTTTTAATTTAAAAAGATGATAATGAAACGATTAAGAATAGCTGTAGTGGCTTTGGTTGCATTAGTTGCTGTTGGCAATGTAAATGCTCAAGATGAAAATAATCCTTGGGTGTTAGGATTTGGTATTAATGCTGTAGATTTCAAGATACCTACTGATTTTTCAGGTGTTTCAGAAGACTGGGCTGGTACTTCCGACTGGAATGTGTTACCATCAATTTCTAGAGTTTCTGCAGAGAAATATTTAGAAAAAGGATTTACTTTACAACTTGTAGGATCTTTCAATAAGGTCACTACTTTTGAAGCTACTGACGATGTGGATGTTCTTTATTATTCAATTGGAGCAGCTGTAAAATATGATTTAAATAACTTAATAGGGGATACTTCTCAATGGTTTGACCCTTATGTTTATGTTGGTGGAGACTACGTTTCAGTTGACTCTAATAACGAAGGGATGCTTAATACAGGTTTTGGTTTCAATACTTGGTTTAATGATAACTTAGGTTTAAATTTCCAAACAGGTCGTAAAACAGCCTTTGCAAAGAAAGTAAATGATCATTTTCAAACTTCTTTGGGTTTAGTTGTTAAATTTGGAGGGAAAGATACGGATGAAGATGGAGTGTATGATAAAAAAGATGCTTGTCCTGAGGTTGCGGGGCTAAAAGAATTCAACGGTTGCCCAGATGCTGATGGTGATGGAATCAAAGATTCTGATGATGCTTGTCCTAACGTTGCAGGTTTAGTAGCAATGAACGGTTGTCCCGATGTTGATGGAGACGGAGTTGCTGATAAAGATGATATGTGTCCTAATTCTAAAGGTACGAAAGCTAATAAAGGTTGCCCAGATGCAGATGCTGATGGGGTAGTTGATAAAGATGATAAATGTGATACAACTCCTGGGCCTGTTGCAAATGGTGGATGTCCTTGGCCAGATACTGATGGTGATGGTGTTTTAGATAAAGATGATAAATGTAAGGCTGAAGTAGGTCCTGCATCTAATGGTGGGTGTCCAGAGCCGGTTATTTCTGAAGGCGCCAAAATGGGATTAGATACATTTGCAAAATCTATTTTATTTAACATAGAGCAAGCGACTTTCAAATCGGGAATTGCTAAAGAGTTAGATGGAATGATCGTTATCATGAATGAATTTCCTATATCTGAATTTGCAATCAAAGGATATACAGATAACACAGGAAGTGTTTCAGGGAATTTAAAATTATCTGACAAAAGAGCTAATGCTGTTAGAAATTATTTAATTGGAAAAGGAATTGATGCTTCAAGATTAACTGCAAAAGGTTTTGGTCAAGAATCTCCATTAGATTCTAATACAACTAGATCTGGCAGAGCTAGCAATAGAAGAGTTGAGGTTAAAGTGACGAATTAATAATAGAGTATAAATATAAGTAAAATTGATTATGAAAAGATTAAAAATAGCCATGATGGCTTTGGTTGCATTAGTTGCT
>CAXMOR010000070.1:0-48477 GCA_964195455.1 uncultured Acidimicrobiia bacterium | reverse complement strand
CCAGTGGCATTGCGAACAGTCGCTTGGTAATTAAACCCCTGAGGCGCTTGTGCATTTATGTTGAAGCTTAAAAATGTTATGATCAATAAATAGTAGTGTTTTTTCATCGCTTAATGATTTTATAGGTGTTTGATTGATTGGTTTTTTTGGCAGTGACAGTCACCAAATAAATACCTGAGGTGTAAGGCTGCATTGCAATAGGATTGCCTTTTTGATGGGTTTTTTTAAAAAGCTGTTTGCCGGTGACGTCTGTAATTTGAACCTCGAACAAAACAGCTGTTGGATGCGTAATATAAAGCGCCTCTGTAACCGGATTCGGAAAAACCTTCACCACTAAATTAGTGCTTGGGGTTTCGATGCTTAAGACTTCTAAATCTAATGAGGGATAATAGCCATTGCCTAACTGCACACTACCATCTTCGGCTGTCATAGCACCAACAACAACTTCGCCTGTGGTATAGCTTAATTTATGGGAACTGGAAGAGAGGCTGCCACCTAAAGGGCTAATTACTTGTTTCGTAATTGAAGGCGAAGCATTGTCTCTTGCGATTACTTGCGCATTCACTGCTTTTGGGAACAAAAGAATACTAAATAGAAGTATGAATATATTTTGCATTTTTGGGGGGAATTAGCATCAAATTTAAACAAAAAAAAATGAATTAGCGGAATTGGTTGCAGCATCAATAGTTTACTCGGTAAGGTGTTTTTTAGATTAGACTTTATTTAAATAGAAATTATAACATAGATAAAAGACAAACATCGCACGCTTTTATACACTCTGGCGCTATAGAAATCTTCAAGTACATAAGCGCTATAGCAAAGATTCAGAAGGCGATGAGGCATTCATCTATAAATATAAGCAACCTACTTGGGGGCTTAGAACTCCACGAATTGTAAGAGGAAGAAGATATATGTATGTATGGTTTAATAGCCTGTTTTTAATTATTTGGTTCTTAACCTTTGCAGAATAAGACTATAATTAGGGACTGTTAAATAAGTCATACACAGCGGCAAAAAACTCACAAATACCCAAAATACTTGCCTTTACCGCAAAAAAAAAGAGTAACCATTTCTGATTACTCCTTAGTAGCGGGAACTGGACTCGAACCAGTGACCTTCGGGTTATGAGCCCGACGAGCTACCTACTGCTCTATCCCGCGATTTTGTTTCAAAAATAATGAATTAGCTTTTAACTTTCGATTCATAAACTCGACTCCTTATTTTCGACTGCAAATATACAACTTAACTAAACAATAGACCAAACTTTTTTCTGATATTTTTTAATGCACTAAATTCTAATCAAATACAAAAAGGAATTACCTTTGCAGCATGACACATAAAGCTGGTTTTGTAAATATTATAGGAAATCCTAACGTAGGTAAATCTACTTTGATGAATGCCTTGGTGGGTGAGAAACTATCTATTATCACACCTAAAGCGCAAACTACTAGGCATCGTATTTTAGGAATTGTAAACGAAGAAGACTATCAAATTGTGTTTTCTGATACCCCAGGAATTATACAACCAGCCTACGAACTGCAGGCCTCGATGATGGATTTCGTGAAATCTGCTTTAGATGACGCTGACGTTTTAATTTACATGGTAGAAGTGGGTGAAAAGGAATTGAAAAACGAATCCTTCTTTAAAAGAATCGTCCATAGTGAAATTCCTGTTATCTTATTATTAAATAAAATTGATAAATCTACGCAAGATGAAGTAGAAGAAAAAGTGAAATATTGGACCGAAAAAGTACCAAATGCCGCTGTCTTTGTTATTTCTGCCTTAGAAAAATTTAATATTACTGCCGTTTTTGATAAAATAAAAGAGTTGCTGCCAGAAGGACCTCCTTATTACCCAAAAGACCAATTAACAGACAAACCTGAACGTTTTTTTGTAAATGAAAAAATTAGAGAAAAGATTTTAATTCATTACAAAAAAGAAATTCCATATTCAGTTGAAGTTGAAACAGAAGAGTTTACTGAAGAAGAGCATATTGTTCGAATTCGTTCTGTAATTATGGTTGAACGTGAAACTCAGAAAGGAATTATAATCGGCCATAAAGGCTCTGCAATTAAACGTGTCGGTGCAGAAGCAAGAAAAGATTTAGAAAAATTTTTCGAAAAGAAAGTGTTTATAGAGTTATATGTAAAGGTCAATAAAAACTGGAGAAGTGATAAAAATCAATTAAAACGTTTTGGTTATAATCAAAGTTAATTATAAAGAGCTTTTACCCTTCATCGTGTAAATCTCTTCTTATATTCATCACCCGTATCTTGAACAGAAATAAAAAACCTAGTAATAAGTAAACTTTCGGCATTTATTTTTCTGTCTATAAATTCGTTTTTTAAAACATAAAAGTACTTTTTATAACTCTCTAAATTAACAATTATTTATCATAGAGTAAATTGTATCTTTGCAAAAAATTATCACTCAAAATGAATAGTATTGTTGCCATTGTAGGAAGACCAAATGTAGGAAAGTCAACACTTTTTAATAGGTTGGTTCAAAGAAGAGAGGCTATCGTAGATTCTGTTAGCGGAGTTACGAGAGACAGACATTATGGAAAATCTGACTGGAATGGAAAAGAATTTTCTGTAATAGACACGGGTGGATATGCAATTGGTTCTGATGATATTTTTGAAGAAGAGATTAGGAAGCAAGTAAATCTTGCCATTGAAGAAGCAGATTTAATTATTTTTGTCGTGAATGTCGAAGATGGTATTACACCTATGGATGCTGAAGTTGCTAAACTTTTGCGAAAGGTAAAAAAGCCAATTTTTACTGTTGTCAATAAAGTTGATAATGCAATGCGCGAGCCAGATGCAGTAGAATTTTACAATCTAGGTTTAGGAGAATACTTTACAATTGCTTCTATTAATGGAAGTGGAACTGGAGATTTATTGGATGCTTTAGCAGAAAAAATGCCAGCACCAGAAGACGTGGATCTAGAAAAAGAAGAATTACCAAGATTTGCAGTTGTTGGAAGACCAAATGCTGGAAAATCGTCTTTTATCAATGCTTTAATTGGTGAGGATAGAAATATTGTAACCGATATTGCAGGAACAACAAGAGATTCTATTGATACAAAATACAATCGTTTCGGTTTCGACTTTAATTTAGTAGATACCGCAGGAATTCGTAAAAAGTCTCGTGTAAAAGAAGACTTAGAATTTTATTCGGTAATGCGTGCTGTTCGTTCTATCGAATATTCTGATGTTATTATTTTAGTTGTAGATGCCACTCGTGGTTTTGAAGGTCAAGATCAAAATATTTTTTGGTTGGCAGAAAAAAACAGAAAGGGTGTTGTTATCTTAATTAATAAATGGGACTTAATTGAGAAAGAAACCAACACAATGCGTGACTTTGAAGCTATGGTTAGGAAACAAATTGAGCCTTTTACAGATGTGCCAATCATATTTACTTCTACCTTAACAAAACAACGTTTGTTTAAAGCCATAGAAACTGCAGTAGAAGTTTTTGAAAAAAGAAAATATAAAATACCGACGAGTAAACTAAATGATATAATGTTAGACATTATTAAAAGTTACCCGCCACCAGCTACAAAAGGGAAATTTGTAAAGATTAAATATTGCATGCAATTACCTACAAAAACACCTCAGTTTGCATTTTTCTGTAACTTACCTCAATATGTTAGAGATTCATATAAACGCTTTCTAGAAAATAAACTAAGAGAAATCTATGATTTTTCTGGAGTGCCAATTACAATTTACTTTAGACAAAAATAAAGATTTCGTTTTCTTTTTATTGATTCCTCCTGATGCTTCTATTTTTTAAACAAAAGCATCAGGAGGAATCTAAATTTTATTTAGGCTGTAACTTTTGCTATATTAATGCGTCTAAAAGTAGTATAACAATAATGTATTCACTTATTTAAAGTATATGAAAATCATAGCCTCTAATTCAGTTTCTGAAAAAGAATTACCCTTACAATTAAACATTTCTTTTCAGAAAGTTTTTATGTTGTTTGAAAAATATGGAAATACAAAATTTGTAAACCATCCATTTCATGGAGCAGCAAAGGAAATGGTGCGTCTTTTTGAAAAACATCCTGAATTAAATACTGGATTTTCTGATTATTCTTTATTGGAAAAATACAAGGAACAAATAAATTTATTATTAGATCCTTTGTTTCCAGAACCCCTACAATTGAACGAAATAAAAGCGGCAAGTATTCCTTTTTCTTTTACTTCGTTTAAGTTTACAAAGCGTTTTGAAAATATTATTAATAATGCTGGTGAAGATTACGAATTAAATGTTCGTAATTTTGAAGATGATGGCATGTACATTATGGCTTGTACCTTTATTTTAGGTTTTGTTTATGGTTATAATGTAGATATAAAAAGACCTTTTTATTTTGATATTCCTGATAAAACAACAGGAACTATGAAATATTACAGAACGACTTTTAATGCAGATTTTTCTGAAATAACACCAACAGAGAATGCCCCAAAACTAACCCAAAAAGATTTTAAAGAATTACTAAATAATTTTGAAAACATTGACTTATGGCGAGAGAAATTCCCGCCTAACAGTTATGTTTTTAAAGGTTTTGGAATTATCAATTTATTTGACGTTACTGCAGAAGAAATGATTTCTGCTATTAAAGAAAATTTATTAGCTGGAGGTGAAAAACTACTGTACAAACTACAAAATAACTTAAGAGATTTTTATAGTATAAAAGATTTAAAATTAGGCTATTCTATTTTCGACAACGCAAACTCGAAAATATGCGAAACTGTTGTAAAAAAATCAAACAGTATTATTCTATCAGATGGCCTAGAAATAAAATGTGACACTAACTATTTCTGTAATGGAGTTTTGGAAAAAGTTTTTAAAAATCATGAAACTTTTATAATTTCTGATGTCGAGCATTATGGCTTAGCCACAAATAACAATGCTTTCTATAAGAACCTTCATAAAAACAGAATTCAAAGTATTATTTTAATTCCTATTGAAGCCTCTGCCAATGGTGATTTAGCATTGTTAGAAATTGCCTCTCCAAGAGCTTATGAATTAAACTCCGTAAACGTTAATAAGCTAAAAGATATTATTCCTGTTTTTGAAGCCGCCGTCAAAAGAACGTCAGAAGAACGTAAGAATATTTTAGAAGCTACTATTCAAGAGCATTACACCTCAATTCATAGTGCCGTTAAATGGCGCTTTTATGAAGCTGCTGAGAAATATCACGAAGCACATCAAACGAATGAAAACGCGAAGTTAGATGAAATTGTATTTGATAATGTATACCCGTTATATGGGCAAAGTGACATAAAAGGCTCATCGGAAGCGAGAAATAATGCTATTCAAGAAGATTTAAGCACACAATTATCACTAGCGATCGATGTTTTAAAAAACGCGTGTAAAAACGAATCTTTACCTATTTATAACGAACTCATGTTTAGGGTTTCTACGTTCTTAAAGGATATGGAAAAAGGCCTAAATGCTGGAGATGAGATAAATATTTTATCATTTTTAAAGCGCGATATTTATCCGGTTTTTAATCATATTAAAGAGCTGAATACAGAACTTTCTAAAAAAGTAAGTATTTATATGGAACGTTTAGATAAAGATTTAGGTGTTGTTTATGAGAAAAGAAAAAATTACGAAAACAGCGTAAATATTTTAAATGACAAGCTTGCCAAATACATAGATAAAAAACAGAAAGAAGCACAAAAAATGTATCCTCATTATTTTGAAAGATACAAAACTGATGGTGTTGAATTTAATATGTACATCGGGCAAACTATTACAAAAGAAGATACTTTCGATGATATATATCTCTACAATTTACGTTTATGGCAATTGCAGACCATGTGTGAAATGGAAAATATTGCTTTTAATGAACGTAAAAATATGGAGCAAGAACTAAGAGTTGCTTCCCTTGTTTTAGTGCATAGTAATCCTATGGCTATAAAATTTAGAATGGATGAAAAACAATTTGATGTTGATGGTGCTTACAATATTAGATACGAAATCATCAAAAAAAGAATTGATAAAGCTAATTTAAAAGGCACTACTGAACGTTTAACTACGCCCGGTAAACTTGCCATTGTCTATTCTCAAGACAAAGATGCTTTAGAGTATATTAAATACATCAACTTTTTACAATCTAGGAATCAATTAGGTAAAATTGAGTTTTTAGAATTAGAAGATTTACAAGGTGTTTCTGGACTGAAAGCTTTAAGAGTTGAAGTCATTTATCAAAAAGATTTTGATGCAAAAAGCACGATCGCTTTTAAAGATTTAATTAAAGAAATTGAAGCTTAGAGATTATAAAAACCCGCTTCTTTCTTGTATGTAAAAAGAAATTGCAAAAACGCTAACACTTACAATAATACCAATCATAAAAACGGTATATGTAAGTCTTAATATTTTATATTTTCTATTTAAAACCAACCCTAAAAAATATAAATCCTTAGTTAAAGAACCATATAAATAATCTCGATCTTGCATCATTTCTGTAATTCCCCATTCGAAATCTGGTAATTTCATTTGATGAAAATTTCCAAAAAACAATAAGTTAACCTTTTTATTGGCAACATCCTCTTTTGTAAATTTACCTTCTGTAACATTGGGTCTTGTGGCTAAAATTGATAAGATAATAGATGCCACTGTAAACATGATAAATATAACTGTTGGCACTATTAAATAATTATTTGAAGGGTTATCTAGTTTTGGCAATAAATTGGACAATGCTAGAGATACAATAATTGCATTTACAGAAAGTAAAATATTGGCCTTTGTATCTGCTATATTACTTAAAGTCATATGATTTTTTAAAGCCACTCTAAACATAGTTTCTACGCCTCTTTCTGGAACTTCACTTTTATTTTTTTTTATATCTAATGCTTCTTTCTTTTGTTTATATTTTTTTAAACCGTCTTGTATCTTATTTTTATTTTTCAACAATTTAGCTAAGTTTTTTTCTTTTCCCTTACTCCATTTTTTTAAAGCATAATCTGTATGATATTTATGCCCTTCTGTTAAAAAATCGATATTGACCGCTGTCCATTCAGTATCAGAATATTTTTTATTTTCTGTAACTTCCCATTCTTTTCTCAGCAACGTTGCTTTATCCTCAAAACTTTTATTTGCTAAATGCGCACAATCAGCATCCGTAATTATTTTCTCTAAATCGTTGGTTGGTTCATGCCCTATTCTAGTTGCCAAGATTAAATTAGAAATTGCCTCAATTCTCTTGGCATCAACATTTTTTTTTATTAGAAAAAGAGTCAAAATTCTCACACTTTCTTCTTCATGGTTTTCAGCCCCTTTTATAAAACCTGTATCATGAAACCAAGCAGCTAGTTGAATGTTTTCAATTAAAATTGGATCAATATTTAAATGCAATGCAAGCTCACTTGCTCTCTCAACAACTTTTTGTGTATGAGGTAAATTGTGATATACATAGTTCGTTGCTAACTTATTATTTAATAAATTAACAACATATTTCTCTGCATCAATTAGTAATGTAGCCATCATAAAAACTTTTTAAAAGCAAAAATAAGCATTTAAAACTTGCTTTTCTTCCTTGCTATATTGTGGTAAATTTATACATTGCTCTAACGAAAATTGAACAAAATTATTCTGTAAGTTTATGGTTTATTCTTCGACTACTTTCAAAACACATTACTTTAACTAGATAAAGAAAGGAAAACATTTTATGCTAACATGGAAAGAGGTTATTAGCTTCGCAACTAAAGGAAATACAACGCCTGATAAAAGAGTTGAAAAAACTGAAAAAGAATGGAAAAATCTATTAACTCCAGAGCAGTTTAGAGTTACAAGACAAAAAGGGACTGAAAGACCAAATTCTGGCGCTTTATGTAGTATTTATGATGAAGGGCAATACAACTGTATTTGTTGTAATACTCCCTTATTTGACTCTACAATTAAGTTTGATTCTAGTTCTGGCTGGCCAAGTTTTACGCAACCAATTAAAGAAAATGCGATACAATATTATAAAGATATTTCTTTTGGTATGATTAGAGTTGAAGCAATGTGTAATACTTGTGATGCGCATTTAGGACATATTTTTCCTGACGGACCTGCACCAAGTGGATTGCGATATTGTATTAATTCTGAAGCGATGCTATTAAAGAAAGGGAATTCTATAAATGAGTAAAAATTTACAAATTGCCACTCTAGGAGGTGGCTGTTTTTGGTGTACCGAAGCTGTATTTCAAAAAGTAAAAGGTGTAGAAAAAGTTGTTTCTGGCTATGCAGACGGCAATGCTCCGGGGAGACCAACATATCGTGAAATCTGTTCTGGATTGTCAGGCTTTGCAGAAGTGATTCGAATTACATTTGATGAAAATATTATTTCTTACGAAGATATTTTAGTCATTTTTATGACCACTCATGATCCAACCACTTTAAATAGACAAGGCGCAGATAGAGGAACTCAATATCGCTCGGTAATTTATTATCATGATAAACCTCAGCAAAAAATTGCTACAGAAGTATTGAAACAAATTCAATTTTACTATTCTGATTCAATATCTACAGAATTAAGTCCTTCAACTACTTTTTACGAAGCTGAAGAGGAACACCAGAATTATTATAGAGAAAACACAACACAAGGGTATTGTAGTTATGTAATTGAACCAAAATTGGCAAAACTACGAAAACTTCACGCTGATAAGTTAAAATAGAATGTAACAGGTTTTTAAATTAAATAATTTGGAAACCTGTTCTTAATAATATAAATAAAAATTTAATGACAGATATCTTATTATATGGCGCAGATTGGTGTCCAGATTGTAGAAGAGCAAAATCATATTTAAAAGAAAACAACATTGATTTTACTTTTATTGATGTTGATTTAGATAAGGAAGCAACAGCTAAAGTAGAAGCTATTAATAACGGTAAACGAATTATTCCTACTTTAATAATTAAAGAAAAATCGTACACAAATCCTAACAATATTGAATTAGCCTCGATTTTAGGAATCAATGAAGTTGGCAGAGTACAATTATTTGGCGCAGATTGGTGTCCAGATTGCAGAAGATCAAAAAGTTTTCTAAGAGACAATGGTATAAATTTTGATTTTATTGATGTAGATAAATACGATTGGGCAACACAAAAAGTAGAAGAAATTAACAACGGAAAACGTATTATTCCAACAGTATTAATTGATAATGTTCCTTACACAAACCCAGATAATATAAAATTAACAGACCTTCTTTCTATAAATATAGAAAAAGAGCTCAAAATATTTGATACAATTATTATTGGTGGTGGTGCAGCCGGGTTAACAACTTCTATTTATGCACAAAGAGATCGATTTGATACATTAATTCTAGAAAAATCTACGATTGGAGGAAATGCTTTCTTAACAGAAAAGATTGAGAATTACCCGGGGTTCACTTCTATTTCTGGCCCAAAATTAATGGAAAAAATGGAAGAACAAGCCAAAACCTATGGTTCAGTTATTAAGACTGGTGAAGAAGTTGTTGGTATTGAAAAAAAAGATAATTTATTCTCAATAGAAACAAAAGGTACTACCTACTTTGGAAAATCAGTTGTATTATCTACAGGTTCTACTTATCGAAAACTAAACATTCCAAATGAAGAAGAGTTAATCGGTTCTGGTATACATTATTGCGCAACTTGTGATGGAGCTTTTTACAGAGATAAAGATATTATTGTAATTGGTGGCGGAAACTCAGCATTAGAGGAAGGTATCTTTTTAGCAGGTTTTTGTAAGAGTGTTAAAATAGTTCATCGTTCTGAAAACTTTTCTGCATCAGAAACTTATGTTGAGAAATTGAAATCAATCGATAATATTTCTACTCATATGAATAAAACATCTCTTGAATTTATTTCAGACGAAAAGGAATTATTTAAGACTTTAAAAATAAGAGACAATGCAACAAACGAAGAGAGCCTTCTCGAAGCAGATGGTGTCTTTATTTTTATTGGATTAATACCAAATACACAATCTTTTAAAGGAATTGTAAAACTTGATAAAAGAGGATTTATTAAAACAACAGCTTTGGCTCAAACTTCTGTTGATGGTGTTTTTGCAGCTGGAGATTGTAGAGAAGGCGCTATTGCACAAGTTGCTGCAGCAACGGGAGAAGGTGTTTTAGCAAGTTATGGCATTAGAAATTACTTAAAATAATATGATTAAATTATATGGCGCAGAAAGATGCCATAAGACTCAATATTATAAAACATTTTTAAAAACGCGTAATTTAGATTACGCGTTTTTAGATATAGAACAGCATGAAGAGAATGCAGAAGAATTACGTAACTTGTATGAAAATAGAAAACTAAATTTCCCTACAATTACAATTAATGACAAAAAGTTAAGAAACCCTTCTGATAAAGACCTTCAAAAATGGATTGATAAACAACTATGAAACTCAATATAAAAAACACTTTTACATCAGAAAATCCAGCAGATTCAATTCTTGATAACTCAAGAAGACAAGTTGAAAAAGCAGTATTTTCATATGTAAATCCGAAGAAAACAAAAGAACCTAAAGTATTGCATGTTTCACAAGAAATGGCTTCTGAATTAAATATTTCTAAAGAAGAATCGAAATCAGAGTTCTTTAAAAACATTGTTACAGGGAATGAGATTTATCCAGACACAAAACCTTTCTCAATGTGTTATGGAGGTCATCAATTTGGTAATTGGGCCGGACAATTAGGTGATGGTAGAGCTATTAATTTATTTGAAGTTGAACACGGTAATAAAAATTGGAAAGTGCAATTAAAAGGTGCGGGCGAAACACCATATTCAAGAACTGCTGATGGTTTAGCAGTTTTGCGCTCATCCGTAAGAGAATATTTATGCAGCGAAGCTATGTTTCATTTGGGGGTTCCAACAACTAGAGCTTTGTCTTTAAGTTTATCTGGAGATAGCGTTATGCGTGATGTATTGTATGATGGAAATCCTGCTTATGAAAAAGGCGCAATTGTTTCCAGGATCTCAACAAGTTTTTTACGTTTTGGAAATTACGAAATTTTTGCAGCTAGAAAAGATGTAAAAAATTTAAAGGCCTTGGTTGATTATACCATCAAACATCATTTTTCACATTTAGAAAAACCATCTAAACAAACCTATATCAGCTTTTTCAAAGAGGTTTCAGAACAAACTTTAGATATGATTATTCATTGGCAACGAGTTGGTTTTGTGCATGGAGTTATGAACACTGATAATATGTCTATCTTAGGGTTAACCATCGATTTCGGACCTTATGGATGGTTAGAGGGTTTTGACTTTGGCTGGACACCAAATACAACCGACAACCAACATAAACGCTATAGATATGGTAATCAACCAAATATTGGTTTATGGAATTTGTATCAACTTGCAAATGCTTTGTATCCGATTATTGAAGATGTAGTGCCTTTAGAAGAAATTCTAGATCAATATAAAATTGACTTTGAACAAAAATCTTTCCAGATGATGAAATCTAAATTAGGATTATTTACTGATGATGAAAACGATTTGAAATTGATTCAAAATTTAGAAGACAATTTACAATTAGTGGAAACTGACATGACAATTTTCTTTAGAAAACTAAGTGATTTTAGTGATGAAAAGTTAGGTTTTGAATTGATTAAAAAAGCATTTTATGATTTGGAAAATATTTCTGATGATGTAAAAAATCAATGGCATTTATGGTTTAAAAATTACAACAGTCGATTACAATTAGAATCACTTTCTCTTGCGCAAAGAAAAGAAAAAATGAACTCCGTAAATCCAAAATATGTTTTGCGTAATTACATGTCTCAGTTAGCAATTGATAAAGCCGATGAGAGCGATTATTCTTTAATTGATGAATTATATCAATTATTAAGAAACCCTTATTCTGAACAACCAGAAAAGGAAAAATGGTTTGCAAAAAGACCTGAATGGGCGCGAAATAAGGTAGGTTGTTCGATGTTATCTTGTAGCTCTTAAAAAACAAAAATACTTATGAAATTAGGACTAGGAACAGCCGCTTTAGGAAGACCCAAATATATCAATGTTCGCACAGGGAACAGTAATAACTCTGATTTAGAAGCTTTCAGAAAAAATAGTTTTTCTGTTTTAGAAGAAGCTTATCAACTAGGAATTAGATATTTTGATACAGCACCGGGATATGGTTTAGCAGAAGAATTAGTATTAGAATGGTTACAAACAAAAAAAGATTCATCCATTAAAATTGCTTCAAAATGGGGTTATACCTACACTGCAAATTTCGATGTAAACGCAACTGTGCATGAAATAAAAGATCACAGCTTATCTAAATTAAATCAACAATGGCATTTCTCTAAACAACTACTTCCTTATTTAAAGGTATATCAAATTCATTCTGCAACTTTAGAAACTGGTGTACTGAAAAACAAAGAGGTTTTAAAGCAACTGGCGCTTTTAAAGAAGGAACACAACTTAAAGATTGGATTGACAACCTCAGGAACAAATCAGGTTGAAGTGATTAAAAAAGCATTAAATGTTTTAGTTGATGATGAACAATTATTTGACATGTTTCAAGTAACATATAATTTTTTAGACCAAAGTTTACAAGAAGTTTCTGATGAATTAATCAATCAAAAAAAATCGATTATAATTAAAGAAGCTTTGGCAAATGGTCGAGTTTTTAGAAACGAAAAATATGTTCATTATAATAAAATGTATTCAACTTTAGAAATTTTATCAAAAAAACACCAGGTTGGTGTAGATGCAATTTCTTTAAAATATTGTTCTCAAACAATTCCTAAAAGTATTGTTTTAAGTGGCGCAAGTAATTCACAACAATTAAAACAAAACTTAAAATTGAATACTTTTTCTCTTTCTACTGAAGAAATTCAGCAACTTAGCGCCTTTAAAGTTGATTCAGGTTTCTACTGGAAAGAAAGAACGCAATTACAATGGAATTAACAAAAATAGCTTTCGGAGGTGGTTGTCATTGGTGCACAGAAGCTGTTTTTCAAGCTTTAAAAGGAGTAGAACAAGTCGATCAAGGTTGGGTTTCTTCAATTCATAAAAATGCTGCCTTTTCTGAAGCAGTTATTATTGCATTTGATGAAAGAAAAATTGATTTAGAAACGCTGATAGAAATTCATTTAATAACTCATAAAAGCACAAGTAATCATTCTATGAGAAATAAATATCGTTCTGCGATTTATTGCTTTTCTAATCTTCAAAAAGAAAAAAGCTTAAAAATAATTAAAGCTTTACAATCAAATTTTAAAGAGAAGATTATTACAAAAACATTAGAGTTTAAAAATTTTAAACCCTCATCAGAAGAGTTTCAAAACTATTATCACTCTAATCCTAAAAAACCATTTTGTAAAACATATATAAACCCGAAATTGACGTTATTAGTGGAGCAATTTTCAAATCATGTTGACCAGCGTAAAGTAAACCACATTAATGCGACTATTTAATAAATCAAATAATTATGAGCATACTGCAAAATATTAAAAATTACTTCACGTCTAAAGCTGAAGGAAATACATCAGAAAAGGCACCGGCTGGAATTTGTCCAAATTGTTGGGGAAAACAAGAATGGGAAGGTGACTTTTACAAATTAAATAAAGGCAACAAGTTGATCGGTAATGATCAGATGTACAACAGCTTTATTAATAAAATAGTAGAAAAAAATGTGAGTGGAATTAGTATCAATGAAGATACTTACAAATGTGAAACTTGTAAAATAAGCTACAAATAGTAACTTTAAAAGTTTTATATTTAAAAATCAATTTTAGTAATCTAAATGATCCACGAACTTAAAGAAATTATCAATCAAGCGTTCATCAATCAACAAAAGGGATTGAAGAACGTAATGGTAACTGTGGTTCATTTAGAGGGTTCTTCTTATCGAAAGCCAGGCGTTAGAATGCTAATTTCTGAAGATCTTAATTCTGTTGGTGCTGTAAGTGGTGGTTGTGTAGAAAAAGAAATTATTCACAGAGCAAAAAGTGTATTTTTAAATAACAAATCAAAAATCATCACCTACGATGGTAGATATAAATTAGGTTGCGAAGGTATTCTATACATTTTAATTGAACCTTTTTTTATGTCTAATGAGTTTACAACTACCTTTTCGAAAGCAAGTTACAAAAGAGAGTACTTAAAAATTGAAAGCCATTTCATAAAAGAGGATGAAGCTTTTGGTTGTTTCGGCTCTGTTGTCACTTTTAAGAACAAAGAGCAATTTGTGTTTTCAAATTCTTTTGATTTTAAAACTAAAGATAACATTGACATTTTTACTCAAATCATACAACCTAGCTTTAAATTAATCATTATTGGTGGTGAACATGATTCTGTAAAACTATGTAAAATTGCTTCCAATTTAGGGTGGCAAGTTGAGGTAATAACCTCAGCAAAAGATAGCAAACAAATTAAAGATTTTCCTGGCGCAAATACCGTAATTGGTGACTCTCCTGAAACTATACAATTTTCTAATATTGAACAAAATACGGCTATTGTAATTATGAATCATAATTATGTGCAAGATTTAAAATATGTTGTAAAGCTTTCTGAATATCTGCCAAAATATATTGGCATTTTAGGTGCTCCAAAAAGAAGAGAACGCTTATTTAATGAGCTTTTTGAGTTTGTACCTGATATTTGTGATGAATTTTTAGATACTATTTATACACCAGCCGGTTTACATATTGGTGCCCAAACTCCAGAAGAAGTTGCGCTTTCTATTCTTGCAGAAATACTAGCTGTAATTAGAAAAAAAGAACCTTTCTCGTTGAGAAAATTAAATGGTAAAATCCAAAGTTAATTGATGAAAAATATTGCCGTTTTAATTTTAGCTGCTGGAAAATCATCAAGAATGAATCGCATAAAACAGCTGGAAAAAATTAACAACAAAACACTCCTAGACATCACTTTAGAGAAAGTGAAAAGAATTTTTCCTACCACTTTCTGTGTGTTAGGCGCAAATTCTGACACAATAAAACAAGGAATTACAACAGAAAATATTGAATTTATTTATAACAAAAACTTTGAAAATGGCTTGAGTTCTAGTATTGTTTCTGGAATAAAATATTTCAGAAAAAATCAATTAAATTTTGATGGCATTTTTATTTTGTTAGCAGATCAACCGGCAATTGAAATTTGGTATTTAGAAGCTATGCTGAATTTATTTCAAGAAAACAAGAACACAATTATTGCATCAAATTATCAAAAAAAATTAGGTGTCCCTGTTATTTTTCCTAAAAAATATTTTACAGATTTGCTTTTAATAGAGGGGGATAAAGGAGCGAAAGAATATATCAATAAAAGGAAAAATGAAGTTATTTGTCCAGAATTAACCACAAACTTCTTTGACATAGACAGCAAAGAAGACCTACAAATATTTAAAAAATCAATGCTAAAATAGTTTGCTAATTGCTTATGAAACTAATAAAATCATCAATATTTACTTTAATTCTTCTATTGACATCCGCCTGTGCAACAATGAAAATGCAGGTTGCAGAAAATCAAAATCTTGAATATAAAAAAGATAGTTCTAAATTAGTGCATTCATTTTATTTAATAGGTGATGCAGGCAATTCTACTTTAAGTGAAGATTCACCAGCTTTAAAATATTTAAAAAAGAAAATTGAAAATTCGACTAAAACTTCAACCTTAATTTTTTTAGGCGACAATGTGTACGAAACTGGAATTCCAAAGAAAAAATCTAAAAAATATCCTTTAGCAAAAAGAAGAATTGAAGCACAAACTGATATTGCTAAAGAGTTTAAAGGCAACTCTATTTTTATCCCAGGAAATCATGATTGGTATAATGGTTTAAAAGGTCTAAAACGAGAAGAAAAACTAGTAGAAAAAGCATTAGGTAAGAAATCTTTTTTACCACAAAATGGATGCCCCTTAGAAAAAGTAAACATCTCTAAAGATATCGTTCTAATTATAGTTGACACACATTGGTATGTAACAAACTGGAATAATCACCCAACAATAAATGATAATTGTGAGATTAAAACTAGGGCTAAATTTTTTGATGAATTTGAAGGATTGATTAAAAAAGCTAGGGGAAAAACAACTATTGTAGCCATGCATCACCCTATGTTTACAAATGGTTCTCACGGAGGTAAATACTCTTTCTCAAGTAATATGAGCCCTTTGCCAATTCTAGGAAATATCAAAAATTTAATTCGAGAAACATCTGGGCTTTCAAATACCGACATACAAAATAAAAAATATAATGAACTTAAAAAACGAATTGTCACACTCTCTCAAGAAAATGACAAAACTATTTTTGTTTCTGGTCATGACCATAATTTACAATATATAGTTCAAGATAATATTCCTCAGATTATAAGCGGTTCTGGCTCTAAATCAATGGCTACAAAATTGTCTAAAGGAGCAAAATTTACGTATGCTGCCCAAGGTTTTGCCAAGTTAGATATTTATAAGAACGGGGCATCTGAAGTAAGTTTTTATACCGTAAACGATGATGAAATTGTATATAAAAGTCAAGTTTTATCAGCCAATGAAAAAAAAGTTTTCAACACATTTACTAAAATTAAAAATAAAGATAAAAAAGCTTCTATTTACACTAAAGAAGAAATTGCGAAAAGTAAAACATATCGTTTTTTATGGGGTGAACGTTACCGAACATATTTTGGGACAGCAGTAAAAGCACCAATTGTAGATTTAGACACGCTTTTGGGGGGCTTAAAACCTGTTAGAAAAGGTGGAGGACACCAATCTAAATCGTTAAGATTACGTGATAAAAAAGGCCGTGAATATGTAATGCGTGCTTTGCGTAAAAATGCTGTGCAATACTTGCAAGCTGTCGCTTTTAAAGATCAGTATATAGAAGGACAATTTGATGGCACAGCCACAGAAAGCTTACTGTCAGATGTATTTACAGGCTCTCATCCTTACGCTCCTTTTACCATCGGAAAACTGTCTGACGCAATAGGTATTTATCACACAAACCCTGTTTTATATTACATTCCAAAACAAAATAGTTTAGGGCATTTTAATGATGAATTTGGCGATGAATTATACATGATTGAAGAACGTGCAGCTTCTGGTCATGGAGACAAAGCTAGCTTTGGTTTTGCTAATAAAGTAATTAGTACAGATGATTTATTAAAAAATTTAAACAAAAATAAAAATCATATTTTAGATGAAGAATCCTATATAAAAGCTCGATTATTTGATATGCTAATTGGAGATTGGGACAGACATGAAGATCAATGGAGGTGGGCAATTTTTAAAGAAAAAAACAAAACAATCTACAGACCAATCCCTAGAGATAGAGATCAAGCATTTTCTATTTTTGGTGATGGTGCGTTATTGAACACAATAACAAAAATAGTACCTGCTTTACGTTTAATGCAATCTTATTCAGAAGAATTAAAAAGCCCTAAATGGTTTAATTTAGAACCCTATCCTTTAGACATGGTTTTAATTTCTAAATCTGATAAAAATGTATGGAATAAACAAGTAAAACTAATTCAAAAGAATATAACAGATGCTGTTATAAAGGATGCTTTTACTAATTTTCCTGACGAAGTAAAAGATGAAACGATAACAGAAATAAAAAGAAAACTACAAGGAAGAAGAGGTAATTTACAGAAAATTTCTGACGCTTATTATAAGCATATAAACAAATTTCAAATTATTAGAGGAACTCAAAAGAATGATTGGTTCGACATTGAAAGATTGGAAAATGAACAAACGAAAATTACAGCCTTCACCATTAAAAAAGGTGCTAAAAAAAACGTATTCCATCAGCGAATTTATAGTGCATCTGAAACCAAAGAAATTTGGATTTATGGTCTAGATGATGAAGATCATTTTACAGTAAAAGGTAAAGGGAAAAGTTCGATTAAAATAAGAATTATTGGTGGTCAAAATAATGATGTTTACACAGTTTTAAATGGAAAAAACGTAATCATTTACGATTTTAAATCAAAGAAAAACACCTTTAAAACCAATAAAGGAAGAGCGAAATTAACGGATGATTATGAAATAAATGTATATGATTACAAGAAGCTAAAAAACAGTCAAAACGTATTTACACCAACAATCGGTTTTAATCCTGATGATGGAGTGAAAATTGGATTTTCAAACATGTACACAGCCTATGGTTTTGAGAGGAACCCTTTCACTTCACAACACGCAGTTTCTGGTGCTTATTATTTTGCTACTAATGGTTTTGAGCTTGGTTATTCTTCGGAAATCGCAAACGTACTTGGTGCTTGGAATCTTGGTATAGATGCTACTTTTACAAGTCCTAATTACGCCATTAATTATTTTGGATTAGGTAATAATTCTATTAATCTTGAAGTCGATGATTTAAAAGAAGAAGTTTATAACCGAGTAAAAATTAGCAAGTTCTTTGCAGGTACTTTCATACATTGGAAGGGAGATTTAGATGCAAAAATTAAAATAGGTATAAAGTATCAACAAATTAAAATAGACAATACGGTTAACCGATTTATAAATACTGATTTTAAGGTAAATAATCCTATTTTTAAAAGGCAAGAATTTATAAATACCGAGGCAAGTTATCGATTTGAAAATGCAGATAACACTGCTTTTCCAACAATGGGCATGAAAACCGAATTATTAGCGGGCTATACTTCGAACTTAAATAATAACAATAACTTTGGATACCTTATTCCTTCCATTTCTTTTGATTACAAATTAGTTTCTAGCGGGCAATTAGTATTCGCAACAAAATTAAAAAGTCATTTTACTTTTGGTGATTCTTATGAATTTTATCAAGCAGCAAGTATTGGAGGTAATGATGGTTTAAGAGGCTATAGAAATCAGCGTTTTACTGGTAAAAACGCTATGTATCACAGCTCTGATATTCGTTTAAATTTAAGACGCTTTAAAACGAATTTGTTGCCTATATATATTGGTGTCTTTGGGGGATTTGATTACGGAACTGTTTGGGGGCAACAAAACACTACCTTTAAAAACTCAAAGTTTAATACTTCCCTTGGAGGAGGAGTTTTCGTTAACGCTGCGAATATGATGTCTGGAAATATTTCTGCTTTTAATAGTGATGACGGCTTAAGGTTAGCATTAACATTCGGATTTGCATTTTAATAATTTATATGACACAAACAATATTAATTTTTGGCGCTTTATTTGGTTTTACAGCTGTAATTTTTGGCGCTTTTGGAGCGCATTTACTAAAGAAAAAACTAAAGCCTGATCAATTACAGAGTTTTGAAACCGGTGTAAAATACCAAATGTATCATGCAATTGTATTACTTGTTTTAGGCTTTAATTTAGATGGAAATACGAGCATTGATGCCTATATCGTTTATGCTTTTATTATTGGTATTATATTGTTTTCATTCTCTATTTATGGTTTAGTGATTTTATCAGCAAAAAATAAAAAAACAAAATATTTAGGTCCAATTACTCCTTTAGGAGGTTTGTTTTTGGTTTCAGGCTGGGGACTATTACTTTACAAATTTTTAATTTAATCAAGTTTCAATTCATATAAATTACCACCTGCTCCATGAGCTTCTTCATCAGTAATTAGCAAAGTATTATTGTCTTTAAAACAGACCCCTTCTTTTTGAGAGTAATTTTTTAATTCTATTTTTCTAACTTTTCCTGAAAAGAAATCATCTTGGTTAAAATCACTAAAAATTAAAATGTTTTTTTGTGACAAGAGTGCTACTTTTTTCCCGTCTTCAGAAATATCTGCTGAAGTAATCCAACATTCTAAATCGTTACAATTTTCAAATTCACCAATTAATTTAGCAATATGTTTCCCTTTTATTGCAGGAAGCTTATATAAAAAGGTTTTTCCGTATTTATTGTGTACTCTACTTTTTGTGAAAATATAAATATAATTTTTGAAGTAAAAAAAAGCTTCTGCATCAAAATATAAGCCTTTCTTTTTAGGGGGGAAATTTTGCTGATTTTCATATTTAAATTCTATCTCCGTAGCTTCAGCATCCTTCTTTTTTAAATACTTGTTATCAATTTTTATAATTTTTAGATTCTTTCTTTTACTGAAGTTATTCCCAAAATCACCAATATAAATATTGCCTTTTTCATCTGAAGTTAAATCTTCCCAATCATGATTTTTGTTTTTTATATAAACTTCTCTTTTTATTTTTCCTTTCTTAGATAGGGCATAGATTTTTGACTTATTTCCTCCATCATTTAGCATCCAGATTAAATTAGAATTTCTTGCAGATTCAACTCCAGAAACTTCTTTTAATACCTTTGGCAAATCTGCTAAGAGGTTTAATTGACCAAAGTTTTGACAACTAATAAATAATAGAAAAGTAAGAACAGAATATATATATTTTAACATAAAAGGTAGTCTCTAAAAAAAAATATTTTTTGATTTTAAACTTGAAATTGGGGTATTTACCAACCTCCAGAAGCACCACCACCACCAAAACTTCCACCACCAAAACCGCCACCAAAACCTCCAGAAGAACCGCCGCTTGACGAACCGCCAAAACCACCACTTCTTCCCAAACTACTTAAGATAAGGATGTCTAATAAAGCGCCTGATCCAGATCTTCTTCCTCCGTTTCTTCCACCACCTTTATTTCTAAAAATAATAAATAGAATAATAATGACAATAAATGTTATAACTCCCGAAAAACCTTTCCCTTTATTATTTCTTTTTGGTTTTCTATTTTCTTTAAACTCTCCTGTTAAAACTTCAAAAATTCCATCAGTTCCTTTGTCTAAGCCTTTATAATAGCTTCCTCTTTTAAATTCAGGAATAATTCGTGATTCTATAATTCGTTTAGACATTAAATCTGTAAGACCTCCTTCGGTTCCTCTTCCTGCTTGTATAGCTACTTTTCTATCTCCTTTAGCCAGCAGCAATACAATTCCGTTGTCTTTACCTTTCTGACCAATCCCCCATTTTTCTCCCCAATTTGCCGCTAGATAATTAATATCTTCCCCATTTGTAGAGTTGATTATAATTACTACAATTTGTGTAGATGTTGAATCTGAATATTGGATTAACTTTTGCTCTAAGCTTCTTGTCTCTAATGAAGAAAGCAATTTTGAATAATCGTAAACACTGGTTTGTTTTTTTGGAACCTCAGGGATTTTAAATTGTGCCTGACTCATATTCACAAAGAAAAAACTTAGTAGTGCGGCTATTAGTATCTTTTTCATGAGCTCTTAGAAATTTCATTAGATAATTCGTCTGTATCATCATCTTGATACGGAAAATGAGTCTTTAATTCGTGTCCTGATTTTAAAATACCATCGACTAAACCTTGTTTAAACTCGCCTTTTCTGAAGTAATTTTGCATCATTTCTTTCGTTGCATCCCAAAAATCATCGGCTACTTTATCATTAATTCCTTTATCTCCAAGAATGACAAACTTATGATCATTCACTGCTACATAAAAAAGAACACCATTTGCTAATTTAGTTTCATGCATTTTTAATTCACCAAAAACTTTCAAGGCATGTTCATAATGATCATCATCTGTGTGCGCTTCTATATGCACTCGAATTTCTCCCGAAGTATTTTTCTCTGCTTCTTTGATGGCAGCAACAATTGCTTCCTCATCTTGGGTAGAAAGAAAAGATTTTTTTTTTGCCATTATTCTTTCTTATTAAAATCAAAATTTACATCTACCGCATTTTCAGAACCTGGATTCGACGAATAAAGATCCATACTATCAAAACCAAATACTCCAGCCAACATGCTATTAGGAAAAACCTTGATATGTTTATTGTATTCGTTTATTTTTCCATTAAATCGATCTCTTTCCATTTTGATTCGATTCTCAGTTCCTTCTAATTGATTCTGTAGTTCTAAAAAATTTTGATTCGATTTTAAATCAGGATATTTTTCGACCACTACCAATAACTTAGACAAAGCACTTGATAAACCTGACTGTGCTTGTTGAAATTTTGCTAAACTTGCTCCGGTTAAATTTCCAGCATTAATCGTTGTTGATGTTGCTTTTGCTCTCGCATTTACAACTTCTGTTAACGTTGATTTTTCAAAATCTGCTGCACCTTGTACTGTTTTTACTAAGTTCCCTATCAAATCATTTCTTCGCTGATAGGCACTTTCTACGTTAGACCAAGCAGCTTTCGCATCTTCTTGATTAACGACAGCGGTATTATTTATTCCTTTCGCCCAACTGTAGCCTATATATATTACTACGACTATAATTATTAATGGAAGCCACTTTTTCATTTTTTTCTAGTTTATGTTTGTTAATTATTGTTGTTTTATAAAGATGTTCCGCCATCTAAAGTAATTGTTTGTCCTGTGATAAATTTTGTATTATCTGATGCTAACCAAACTACAGCCTCTGCAATTTCTTCAGCTTTCCCATAGCGTTTCATAGGTATTATACTTTTCAAAATTGCATCCATTTCTGATTTTGCTTCAATTAGCTTGTCTAATAAGGCAGATTCTGTATAACCAGGACACACTGCATTTACTCTAATATTTTTAGTTGCATACTCCATCGCTACAGATTTTGTCATTCCTACTACGGCAAATTTACTCGCACTGTAACTTATATTATTTGGAGACGCCTTTAAACCTGCTAAAGAAGCAATATTTACAATATTACCCGCTCCCTGTTTTAAAAACTGCACTAATGCCAACTTCATGCAATAAAAAACACCTGTTTGATTTACAGCAATTACGCGATCCCAATCTTCTAAAGTGGATTCATGTGTTCTTAATAAATTTGGCCCAATACCAGCATTATTTACGATCACATCCAATCGTCCAAACTCTTCAACCGTTTCATTAATTAAATTTTCGACCTCTTCAAACTTTGTAACGTTTGTCTTTATAGGTCGAGATTTACCTCCATTTGTTACAATTTCTTTCGCAACTTTTTTTGCGCTTTCTAAATTGATGTCAGAAACGACAACTGTTGCACCATGTTTTGCAAAATGAATTGCTGTAGCCTTTCCTATCCCCGAACCTGCTCCCGTAATAATAACTATTTTATTTGTTACTTCCATATTTTATTTACAAAAAATTAAACGTGAATCTAATAATGCAGATGATCTTAATTCTGCTGGATACTCTTTAAAATTAACCAACGTAAAAAAGTCGGTTTTATTTGCGTATTTTACTATTAAAATTTCATCCCACAATTTTTCTTCCGATGGACCAATAATAGTTGTCATTGGTTTTCCTTTAAAAATAATTTCTGCATTGATTTGTTGAAAGAAAGGAAGTGCAACCTTCATATACTCATTATACATCTCTTTTCCTGACTTTCCTGTTGATGAAACTTCTGATTTATAATTGAGATAATTCAACATAAAAACTGGTGATTCCTTATCAAATTTTGACAATTCTAAAAGTGCTTCTTTATTGATTTCCATTAATCTATTGTTTTTGTTTTAATGGCTTTTAAAGCAAGTTTACAGCACAATTCAGCTGCCTTATTTAAGTTTGCAAAACGCGGGTCTGTTGTCCATCCTTTGGAATATCTATAATAAATTTGTTGTGCTATTACAGCTATTTTAAACAATCCAAAAACATAATAGAAAATAAAATTATCTACATTTCTTCCTGATTTTTGCGCATACATTTCTGCAATCTCACTTCTTATTGGATTTCCTACAAAAACAGTTGGAGAAGGAATTCCTTGTTTTATAAAATCATGGTCTGTAGCCAGTGTCCAATACCCTAAAGAGGTTCCTAAATCCATTAAAGGATCACCTAAAGTGGCCATTTCCCAATCTAAAACTGCAGAAACTTCTTGCCAAGAATCATCTTTAAAAACCACATTATCATATTTAAAATCATTGTGAATTAAACAATGCTCATATTCCTTTGGCTGATGTACTTCCATCCATTTCATCACCATTTCTGCCTCTGGAAATTCATCTATCTTCGCTTTCAAGTATTGCTTTCCCCAATTAGAAACTTGCCTTTCTACATATCCTTCTGGCTTGCCTAAATTAGCTAAGCCAATAGTTTTATAATCTACATTATGCAATTCTACTAAGGTATCTAACCAAGAATTTGCTATCGCTTTATAACCTGATTTTGGAATATTTCTTTTATGTGCTTCTTTATAATTAAGGATAATTCCTTCTACCTTTTCCATGATATAAAAATCACTTCCTAGAATAGATTGATCAGCAGAAAATCCATACATCTTTGGAACTTTAGAAAACGCTTTATGCACAGCACTTTGCACCTTAAATTCACGACTCATGTCGTGTCCTCTTTTAATCGCGCCAATTGGAGGTTTTCTTAATACAAATTCTTTATTTTCAATCTCAAGCAAATATGTTAGGTTAGAATATCCGTGTGTGAATTGTTGTACAGATAATTCACTTCCAACAGAATTAATTAATTCATTTTCTTGAAGGTACTTCTTCAACAAAACTTCATTTAATTCTTCTCCTTTTCTTACTTTTTGAATCCCCATTACTTACTTCCATATTTTTTAATACAACTTTTTCCTAGTTGATACATATGAACCTCATCTGGACCATCTGCAAGACGTAACATTCTAGCAATCGCAAAATAATGTGGCAAATAAGTGTCTGGTCCAACACCTTTTCCTCCTAAAATTTGCATCGCTCTATCGATCACTTTTTGAGCCATATTTGGAGCAACAATTTTAATCATTGCTATTATATCTTTTGCTTCTTTATTTCCTGATTTATCCATTTTGTCAGCAGCCGAAAGTGTAAGCAAACGCGCTTGCTCTATTTCACATTGCGATTTTGCGATTTCATGACGAATACTACTATACTCATAAAACTTTTTTCCAAACGTTTCTCTTTCTAAAGTTCTTTTAGACATGATTTCTAAAGCATATTGAGCCATACCAACTAAACGCATGCAATGATGAATTCTCCCAGGTCCTAAACGTCCTTGAGCAATCTCGAAACCTCTTCCTTCACCTAAAATTAAATTCTCTTTTGGCACACGTACATTTTCTAAAGTAATTTCTGCATGCCCTTCTGGCGAATCTAGATA
Source organism: uncultured Acidimicrobiia bacterium (assembly GCA_964195455.1). Lineage (GTDB taxonomy): Bacteria > Bacteroidota > Bacteroidia > Flavobacteriales > Flavobacteriaceae > Polaribacter. The sequence goes on along the minus strand of CAXMOR010000070.1, from coordinate 23,548 downwards.
CCCTAAAACCGAAAGTGGTCTTACTATTTTTAACCCTTTTGTATCCATAGGGATTAAAACCATACTTTGTTGCTGATGTCTTGGTTTTGAGGAATCTGTTTTCCCCATCACAATGGCCATTTTACAATGAGGATCCATGGCACCTGAAGACCACCATTTTCTGCCATTAATCACATATTCATCTCCTTCTAAAACAATGGAAGTTTCAATATTTGTAGCATCTGATGAAGCAACTTGTGGCTCTGTCATTAAAAAAGCAGACCGTATTTCACCTTTCATTAAAGGCGTTAACCACTGTTTTTTTTGAGCGTCATTCCCATATTTTGCCAATACTTCCATATTACCTGTGTCTGGCGCAGAACAGTTAAAAATTTCTGAAACCCAGATTTTCCTTCCCATTATTTCTGCAAGTGAAGCATATTCTAAATTGCTTAAACCCGGGCTTAAATCACCATAATCTTTGGGCAAAAATAAATTCCATAAACCAGCATCTTTTGCTTTCTGTTTTAACATTTCTATTTTAGGGAAACGCTTCCATATATTAGTTGCATCACTTTGAAAAGTAATATATTCTTGTTCTACAGGAACAATATGCTCTTCTATGAAAGTTGATAATTTCTGTTGTAAATCTTTTGATTTTTCTGAATATTCGAAGTTCATGAGTAAAGTTCATTTATTTGGTCGAGCACAGTCTAGACCTTTTTAAAATTCTATTGTAGATGACTTCTCGACTGACATCGAGGAAAAAATTTATGTATCAGCCGGCAATCATATAACCTCCATCGGCAGTATACACACCGCCAGTCATATAATTCCCAGCATCGGAAGCTAATAAACAAGCTAAGCCAACCATTTCTTCTGGCATTCCCATTCTTCCTGTTGGAAGTGCTTTTTCAACCTTGCCTAATATTTTTTCATTTTGCCACAAAGCTGCACTAAATTTCGTTTTAATCAATCCAGGACAAATTGCATTTGCTTTTATACCATATTGTCCCCATTCCTTAGCTTGATTTTTTGTCAGCATTAAAATAGCGGCTTTACTTGTGCTATAAATTCCTAATCCAAAACCTGGCGTTAACGCCTCGACAGAAGCAATATTTATGATACTTCCTTTTTTATTGGCTTGAAAACATGGTAAAACTAAGTTTGATAGAGACCAAGGCGCTTTGACATTTATAGCTATTATTTTATCAAAAATAGCAGGATCTACATCTTCAATTGCCCCGTAAACTGGATTGATTGCTGCATTATTAACCAATACATCAATTCTTCCAAAAATCTCTATTGTTTTATCAATCAAATTTTTACGATGCTCTTCTTTTCCTATGTGACAAGCTATTCCAACTACTTTTAAACCTTCTGCTATAAACTCTTTTACGACTTCGTCGCAAGCTTCTTGGCTTCTACTAGAAATCACAACTTGTGCTCCATTTTGTGCTAATCCTTTTGCAATTGCTTTCCCGATTCCTTTGCTTGAACCTGTTACAATTGCAACCTTATTTTCTAAATTAAATTGTGCTGAAATATGAGCCATTATATTATGTGTTCTTTATCTTTTTTGATCGTTACAACTTCGTCATTCATTAAAGATTCTGCTAATGAATTTGTTTTTGGCACTTCATATTTAAAGTAGAATTTCATTGTATGAATTTTACTTTCATAAAAAATTTCTGAATATTTTCTATTCGTATTTGTTAATTCTTTTTTAGCATCCACAGCCATCTCTAACCATAACCAGCCTAAAACTACAATACTCATATATTCCATAAACAAATTAGCATCTGCCAAATATCGTTCATGATTTCCTTTCATGGCAAAAGGCATTAAATGGCCTAATACTTTTTGTGATCGCTTTAATTTATCGCCTAAAATAGCTGCATATTTTTTTAACTCATCATCTTTTGATGCCGCTAAAATTGTTTTCATAATTTCTGCAACCAATAACTCTAAAGCTTTACCATTTTGCATAGGTACTTTTCTACCTAATAAATCTTGCGATTGAATGCCTGTTGTTCCCTCATACAATGAAGAAATTCTAATATCTCTATAGTATTGTTGTAAGCTAAAATCTGTACAAAAACCATAACCCCCTAAAACTTGTAATCCATTATCGACAGATTCTGCACCTGCTTCTGAAGGATATGTTTTTACAATAGGAATGATCATTTCTAACAACAAATGATATTTTTCTTTTTCTTCTTTAGAGGTCGCTGTTGTTACGATATCATGATATTTAGAAGCCAAAAAAACCAAACTTAAAGAACCTTCTACAATAGACTTTTGTAATAACAACATCCTTCTAACATCTGGATGTTCTATAATTAAACTCTGTTTATCTGATGGGTTTTTCTTTCCGTCAGTAGATAATTTTCTTCCTTGGGGTCTTTCATTTGCATATTGTAAAGAAGCTCTATAAGCAGCCATCGCAATTGCTGCAGCACCTCTACCAACAGCGATTCTTGCGCCATTCATCATTAAAAACATTTGACTTAAACCTTTGTGTTCTTCACCCACAAGCCAACCTCTACAATCATCAGAATCTCCAAAACCTAAATGTGTTGTGCAATATCCACGTTGTCCCATTTTTTGAAAATCGGCAACCGTCATTACATCATTATATTCTAAAGTTCCGTCTTCTTTTAATCTGTTTTTAGGAACTACAAATAAAGAGATTCCTTTTGTTCCTTTCGGTGCGCCTTCAATTCTTGCCAATACTAAATGCACAATATTTTCTGCAAATTGATGATCTCCGCCAGAGATAAATATTTTTTGCCCAGAAATTTTATAATAACCTTCTTCTGTTACAGTTGCTTTTGTAACGATATCTGACAAAGAGCTTCCTGCTTGTGGCTCTGTTAAACACATCGTTCCTCCCCAAAGACCAGCAAGCATATTCGGTACATACTTTTCTTTTAAAGCTTCGTTCCCAAACTCCACAATTAATTCTGCTGCGCCTTGTGTTAAACTAGGATACCCTGGTAAATGATTATTAGCGGCATCCATAACATACACAGCTGCTTGCAATGCTGTAAAAGGAATTTGTAATCCCCCATCCTTATAATCAAAAGAAGCAGCAATTATGCCCATTTCTCCTGATTGATGCATTACTTTTTGAACCTGTTTGTGAACAATTACTGTCCCATCTTTATGATATGCAGGCGTTTCATCCATCTCTTTAAAATAAGGATACAACTCTCTATCAGAAAATTCCTTTACGGAGTCTATAAATAGATCTAAAGACTCCAAATCATGTTCTTGAAATCTTTCTCTAGTCAGTAAGTCTTCTAATTTGTGAATATCATAAAGTATGTATTTAAGTGTTTCGAGGTCTACATACTTTTTTGGCATAATATTGATATTTTATAGTTGTTTTTGATAGCTAATCTATTCTGATTTATCAGCTTTTATATCTTCAAATATAACAAAAATTATTATGCATGCATAGTAAATTACAAAAACTAGATATACTTAATACATTATAATTCACTTATCAGGAATTATAAAGTGTTTCTACTCCTAAAAAAAAGGGTGAATTTTGAGTTTTAAAGTTGATTTTTAATTTTAAGCAGTTCAGCTCTAACAGCTTCTAATCTGCTAATAATTTCGTGATTATTAAAAATTCCTTCAGGATTTTTTTTAAGTTTCTGTTTTGCACCATCTAAAGTGAAGCCTCTTTCTTTAACTAAATTGAAGATTAATTTAAGATTCTTGACATCTTCTTGAGTGAAAAGTCTATTGCCTTTTGCATTCTTTTTAGGTTTTATAATCTCAAATTCTTTTTCCCAAAAACGAACCAAGGAGGTATTTACTTGAAAAGCCTTAGCAACTTCCCCTATTTTATAATATCTTTTTTCAGGTAAATTTACGTGCATAATTAATCTAAAGATTGACTTTCTTCTGAGGTTTTTTGTAAAGCTGCAAATTCATCCAAAGTTAAATTTCCGTAATAAAAATTTATCGGATTTAAAGGGCGACCATTTTTATGAACTTCATAATGTAAATGCGAAGAAACAGACAAACCTGTATTACCAACAAAACCAATTAAATCACCTCTTTTCACCTCTTGTCCTCTTCTTACCTTCATTTTACTCATATGTGCATAAATAGTTTTATAACCATAACCATGCTCTATATAAACTACTTTACCAAAGGTACTGCTCCTTTGTGCTCTGCTTACTTTTCCATTCCCAGCAGCATAAATTGGAGTTCCTGTTGCTGAGGTAAAATCCATTCCTTTATGAAACTTTTTGATTTTTAAAATAGGATGCATCCTCATTTTATAGCCAGAAGCTACATAAAAATCAGTTTTTTCAATTGGTAATATTGCCGGAATAGAGGCTAACATGTCTTTCTTTTCTTTGGCTAGAGCAACAATTTCATCTAAAGATTTCGACTGTACTACCATTTGCTTAGACAAAATATCGACTTCTTTTGTGAGTTTTTTTATCAATTTAGTATTATCATAACCCTCTAAGTTTTTATATCTATTTACACCGCCAAAACCAGCTTTACGTTGTTCTTCAGAAATAGGGTTTGCTTCAAAATAACTTCTATATATATTATTATCTCTTTCCTGAAGTTGGCCTAAAAACACAGCGTTTTCATCCATTCTTTTCCCTAACAATTGGTAATGTAATTTTAAGTTTTCAACCTCTCTTTTTTGAGCTCTTTCTGACGGAGACATAATAATTTGACTAAAGCCAATAAAACCAAAAAAAGCAATTAAGGTGACACCTAAAAAGGTAAAAATTATTCTTCTATAATAGTTACTCTTATCTACAGTAATTTTTCTGTAAGAAAGCGTATCCTCATCATAATAATATTTTACTTTTGCCATAATGCTAAATGTACTATTTTTGTCTTTATAATTGGTTTTTAACTTTAAAAACCTCTTTGTAATAGCAAACAAATTTACAAAATGTTTTACAACTGCTTTTTTTAAGTGGTTTTGTTTAAAAATAAATTAACATAAATCAATATAGTCGGAAACTCCTTTTTTATGAAATCTCAAGATATTCGTTCCACTTTTTTAAATTTTTTTCAAGAAAAATCGCATTTGGTAGTTCCTTCTGCTCCCATGGTTACAAAAGATGATCCAACATTAATGTTTGTGAATTCTGGAATGGCGCCTTTTAAAGAATACTTTTTAGGAAATGGGAAACCAAAAAAGAACAGAATTACAGATTCTCAAAAATGTTTACGTGTTTCCGGAAAACATAATGATTTAGAAGAAGTTGGCTATGACACCTATCATCACACGTTATTTGAAATGTTAGGAAATTGGTCTTTTGGAGATTATTTTAAAAAAGAAGCTATTGCTTGGGCTTGGGAGTTGCTGACTGAAGTGTACAAAATAGACAAAGACATTTTATATGTTACTGTTTTTGAAGGAAGTGATGATGCTGATAATCTAAATATGGATACAGAGGCGTATGATTTGTGGAAACAGTGCATTTCTGAAGACCGTATTTTAAAGGGAAATAAAAAAGATAATTTTTGGGAAATGGGTGAACAAGGACCGTGTGGACCGTGTTCTGAAATTCATGTTGACATACGCTCTGCAGAAGAAAAAGCAAAAGTTGATGGCAGAACGTTAATCAATAAAGATCATCCGCATGTTGTAGAGATTTGGAATTTAGTTTTTATGCAGTATAACAGGAAAGCTGATAACTCTCTAGAAAACTTACCTAACAAACATATAGATACGGGTATGGGTTTCGAGCGTCTTTGTATGGTTTTACAAGGAGTTCAATCTAATTATGATACAGATGTTTTTACACCAATCATCAGGGAAATAGAAACCATTACGAATACAAAATATGGTTCTGATGAGAAACAAGATATTGCAACTCGTGTAATTTCTGATCATGTAAGAGCGGTTGCTTTTTCAATCGCGGATGGCCAGTTACCTAGCAACACAGGATCAGGTTATGTGATTCGCAGAATTTTAAGAAGAGCTGTAAGATATGGTTTTACTTTTCTCGATAAAAAAGAACCTTTTATTTATAGATTAGTTGCTGTTTTAAGTGAAAAAATGGGAACTGCTTTCCCTGAATTAAAAGCTCAAAAACAATTAATTGAAAACGTAATTAAAGAAGAAGAGACCTCTTTCTTAAGAGCTCTAGATCAAGGTTTAATTTTGTTAGATGGTATTGTTTCATCAGCAAAAAGTAAAGAAATTTCTGGTGATAAAGCTTTTGAATTGTTTGACACTTATGGTTTTCCTATAGATTTAACTGCTTTAATTTTATCGGAGAAAGGATATACTTTAGATGAAGAAGGATTTGAAATTGAACTTCAAAAACAAAAAAATAGATCTAGAGCCGCAAGTGAAATGTCTACAGGTGATTGGACTGTTTTAAGTGACGATGCTATTGAAGAATTTGTAGGTTACGATACATTACAATCGAATGTAAAAATTACGAGATACAGAAAAGTTACTTCTAAAAAAGATGGTGAAATGTATCAATTAGTTTTTAATCTGACTCCTTTTTATCCAGAAGGTGGAGGTCAAGTTGGTGACAAAGGGTATTTAGAAACTGCTCATGGAGATGTTGTTTACATTTTAGATACCAAAAAAGAAAATAATGTTATTATTCATTTTACTAAAAATCTTCCAAAGCACGTTAATGAAGCTTTTAAAGCTGTTGTAGATGCAAAACAACGTTATATAACAGAATGTAATCATACAGCTACTCATCTGTTGCATCAAGCATTAAGAGAAGTTTTAGGGACGCATGTAGAACAAAAAGGCTCTGCAGTTCACTCAAAAAATTTACGTTTTGATTTTTCTCATTTTTCTAAAATGACAGTTGATGAATTAAGAGAAGTTGAAAATTTTGTTAATAGTAGAATTGCTGGTAAACTTCCTTTAGAAGAAAAAAGAAACATTCCTATGCAACAAGCAATTGACAATGGAGCAATCGCTTTATTTGGTGAAAAATATGGAGATACTGTAAGGACTATAAAATTTGGAAAATCGGTAGAACTGTGTGGAGGTACTCACGTAAAAAATACAAGTGACATTTGGCATTTTAAAATAAAATCTGAAGGTGCAGTTGCTGCAGGAATTAGAAGAATTGAAGCAATTACAAATGATGCCGTAAAAGATTTTTATTTCGAAAACAATAGAGCTTTATTTGAAATAAAAGACTTACTAAACAACGCTAAAGAACCGGTAAAAGCAGTAAAGAAATTACAAGATGAAAATACTACTTTACAAAAACAAATTGAGCAATTATTAAAGGATAAAGCTCAAAATTTAACTGGCGAAATTAAAAATCAATTACAAGAGATTAATGGTGTTCAATTCTTGGCGACAAAAGTAGATTTAGATCAAAATGGAATTAAAAATCTAGCCTTTGCTATCGGAAAAGAACATAAAAATTTATTCTTACTTTTTGCCTCTTCAGAGAAGAAAGACAAAGCCATGCTCACCTGCTACATTTCTAAAGAGTTGGCAAATGAGCGCGGTTATGATGCGGGGAAAGTTGTAAGAGAATTAGGTAAATTAATTCACGGAGGTGGTGGAGGTCAAAATTTCTTTGCAACTGCTGGAGGTAAAAATCCTGGAGGAATTCCGAAAGCATTGGAAAAAGCGAAAGATTATTTAATTTAAGATTTAAACTTTTTCTAAATTTCAAGGTCCTAGTTTAAAAGTATTTAGCTAATCTATTTTTTCAAATAAAAAGATTAAATTTGAAAAAGTTCAACATTAGTTTTCATTCACCTAAACTAAACTATGCCTAATTTAGATATTTATTCAGGAAACTGGACTGCAAAAGAAGCTAGACATTTACTCAAAAGAACTTCTTTTGGTATCTCAGAAATAGTAGTTTCTGAAGCTGTTTCTTTGGGTTTGTCTGGTACTATTGATAAACTGTTTGAAGAAAAACCGCTGCCTGATGCTCCTTTAAAATATCAATTAGATGGTATTGGGAATGGTGAAATAAATGACCCCGATGTAATTTATGGAGAAACTTGGGTAAATGCACCAGCGTATCCAGATTTACCTACGACTAATGCAAGAAACAAGGTCTTTAGGTCTAGAAATAGATCTTTATACGCTTGGTCTTTTTTGCAAATGCAGAACTCAAAAATTTCAATTAGAGAAAAACTAACTTTATTTTGGCACAATCATTTTGTATCTGAAAACACAAATTCTCATAGAGAATTCGTTTACATAAATATCTTGAGAACAAATGCTTTAGGTAATTTTAAAGAACTTACGAAACAAATTACAACAGATCCAAATATGCTTATTTATTTAAGTGGATATCAAAACTCAAATAAGGCTCCAAATGAGAATTACTCAAGAGAACTTTTAGAGCTTTTTTCTATTGGAAAAGGGGATGCTATTGGTAATGGGGATCATACAAATTATACAGAAGATGATGTTGTACAAATGTCAAAAATATTAACTGGATGGAGCGTTAGAGGAATTGCGCATGAAGAAGGACTCGTCTCTTATTTCTCAAATTTTAAACACACAAAAGAGAGTAAAACTCTTTCTCACAGATTTAACAATGCTGTTATCTCTGAAAATGGCGAAAATGAATACAATGATTTAATTGATAAAATTTTTGAGCAAGAAGAATGCTCAAAATTTATTTCGAGACAATTGTACATATGGTTTGTAAATGCAGAAATATCAGAAACAATCGAAACCAATATCATTGAGCCATTAGCAAAAAACATTAGAGATCATAATTACGAAATTGCTCCTGCTCTAAAAATTCTATTGTCTTCAGAACATTTTTTTGAAAACACTTTTTGCATGATAAAAAGTCCTATTGATTTGATGCTTTCTGCCACTGAATCTTTATTTCTTTCTGCACCAAAAACTTCTGTTTTAGAAGAATATGAATTCGCTTTAATTTTATATTTAGCCGCTTCAGATATAGGACAATCTATTTTTCATCATCCAGATGTAGCAGGATGGAAAGCGTATTATCAAAAACCACTCTTTTACAAAACTTGGGTTAACAACTATCTGTTACCAAAAAGATTAGAATATTGTAAGATTTTAGTAACTGGTGGTGAATTATTGATTGATAAAAAAAAGTATGTAGTACCTCCTTTAGTACCCGTATTATTGCTAGCCTCAAGTATACAAAACGCTGAAAACCCTAACATTTTAATAACATCATTAGCAGACCAATTATTTAATTATGAAATTTCTCAAAATCAAATTGATAGCTTAAAAGACATTTTAATTCCGGGATTGCCAGACTTTGAATGGACTGTAGAATATTCTGAATTTTTAGGAAACCCCTCAGACACTGCTTTACGAATTTCTATTGAAAACAAACTTAGAAATTTGATTGGAACTATGGTGCAAATGTCTGAATTTCAAATAATGTAAGATGAAAAAGAAACAAAAATTAAATAGAAGAGATTTTATTAAGTTAAGCTCCATTGCTTCTGCTTCCTTACCAATTGCATTAAGTGGATTTCCAATATTTGCAAACAAAAAACCCAAAGAATACAACTTTACCGTAGGCAATGACAATGTTTTAGTTCTAATACAATTACAAGGCGGAAATGACGGTTTAAACACGGTTTTCAACCTAAATCAATATGATAATTTACAAAGTGTTCGTTCTAACATTATCGTTCCAGAAAATGAATTATTAATGGTTGATGATGTCACTCGTTTTCATCCAGCAATGACAGGAATTCAGCAAGTTTGGGAACAAGAAAAATTATCTATTATTCAAAATGTTGGCTATCCAAATCAAAATCGTTCTCATTTTAGATCAACAGATATTTGGAATTCTGCATCAAATGCGAAAGAATATGTTTCTTCAGGTTGGATTGGGCGCTTTTTTGATAGCAATCATTCAGAATTTCCATCCAATTATCCAAATACAGAAAACCCACATCCGTTTGCAATTACTATTGGTAAAATAGTTTCAGAAACTTGTCAAGGACCAAGCGCCAATTTTTCTATGGCATTAAATGATCCTGAAAACCCAGGAACAGCTTTAGTTTCTAACTCTGGTGAGATTCCAGATAATTGTTACGGAGATGCATTGTCTTTTGTAAATGAAACCATTAGCCAAACCAATGCCTATGCAGATATAATTATAAATGCATCTAATTCTGGTAATAATTTATCAGATAAATATACAGATTCTGATTTAGCAGAAAAGCTAAAGCATGTTGCTAAATTAATTTCTGGCGGGTTAAAAACAAAAGTATTTGTGGTACAAATTGGTGGTTTTGACAATCATGACAACCAAGTTGTAGAAGGAAATACTAAAACTGGAGAACATGCGGCTTTATTACAAGAATTATCTGATGCAATGTTTGCTTTTCAAGATGATCTACAATTGCTAAATATTGATGAAAAAGTAATTGGAATGACCTATTCTGAATTTGGAAGGAGAATTCATTCGAATGCGGGTTTAGGCACAGATCATGGCACAGCTGCCCCTCTTTTTGTTTTTGGCACCTGTGCTAAAAATCAAGTATTAGGAGATGCTCCCGAAATTGACACACAAGTTGATGAGAAAGAAGGCGTGCAAATGCAATTTGATTTTAGAAATATTTATAGTACTATTTTAACGGATTGGCTTGGAGCAACAAAGGTGGAATCTAATGCTATTCTGTTTAATGAATTTGATGCTTTACCCATTTTTAAACAAGGATGCTCAGCATCACTTTCTTCAGCAAATTTTCTATTAGAAAAACTTGAAATTAATATCTTTCCAAATCCCACAATAGACTTCATAAACATCGAATTTACTGGAAATAACGAACAGGTTAAAATTACTTTGTATAATACAATTGGTGTTATTGTAAAAGAAATTACAAATAAAAAATATAATGCTTTAAAACACACTTTAAATATTGACATAAAAAACTTGCCTAAAGGAAATTACTTTGTACATTATCAATCAAAAGGATTTTCTAAAACTAAAAAATTGCTGAAGTATTAATTTTTAAACTAATTTTACCGCAGTTAATATTTAATCATGAAGCTTCAAACACAGGTCCCTCTAAAAAAAGAAACTGGAAATCTAATAAATTATCAATCTAATATTCTTTTGTTAGGTTCTTGTTTTTCAGAGAGTATTGGAGACAAATTAAATCACTTTAAATTTCAGTCAACTCAAAATCCATTTGGAATACTTTTTCATCCAAAAGCAATAGAGAACTTAATTACAAATGCCGTCAATGAAAAAGTATATTCTAGTGCAGATTTTTTTTATCAAAACGAAGCTTGGCATTCTTTTGACGCGCATTCTAGTTTAAGTTCTGAAAACGAAAAATCACTGTTAAACAAAATAAATTCTGCAATTTCATTAACTAATAGAAAATTAAAGGAAGCAACTCACATTTTTATTACTTTAGGAACTTCTTGGGTATATAGATCTTTAGAAACAAAAGATATTGTAGCTAATTGTCATAAAGTTCCGCAAAAAAAATTTTTAAAAGAATTGTTAACTGTTGATGAAATTAAAGAAAGTTTACATGCGATGATTGTCCTTTTAAAATCTGTGAATAAAAATATAAACATCACTTTTACGGTTTCTCCGATAAGACATTTAAAAGATGGTTTCACCCAAAACACTCAAAGTAAATCGCATTTAATTTCAGCAATTCATAACATACTTAATGAAGACAATATATCTTATTTTCCTTCCTATGAAATTATGATGGACGAATTACGTGATTATCGTTTTTACGCAGAAGACATGATTCACCCAAATAAAACAGCCATCAATTACATTTGGGAGAAATTTATAGACACTTGGTTTTCTGAAGAAACCAAACCAACAATGAAAGAAATTGATGTAATTCAAAAAGGAATTTCACATAGGCCTTTTAATAAAAATTCAGAACAATATCAATACTTTTTGAAAAAGATAGCTGAAAAAAAAGAAAAATTAAAAGCTCAGTTTCCATTTATAAAATTTTAAAATATCGCATTTGATGTATTGATTTATCAAACTTTACATCAAATTAGTATCTTTACCCAAAAAATATTAAAATGTCTAGAAAAGTTTTATCCCACTCTTTTATTTGTTTATTTTTTTCTCTTCTTTTTAATAATTTTATCTCAGCACAAACTTTTAATCGCATTGAAAAATTAGCAGGGCTAGGAATACTTGAAGAAAATAATGGAGCATCTGTAGCAGATTATGATGGCGATAATGATTTAGATATTTTCGTTGTTGCAAAAAGTATTGATAAGGCAGGAATTGAAAAAACCCATAGTAAACTATTTAGGAACAATAATGATGGAACCTTTGAGGATGTAACTGAAGAATCTGGTCTTTTAGGGATATTAACCTCAGAAGAAGTTACATTAGACAATAGCGCATTAGATGGATTTAAATATGGTGCTTCTTGGGGAGATTTTAATAACGACGGTTTTCCAGATATTATATTAACCTATTCATTAAAAATTCAATTATTCTTAAATAAAGGAGACGGTACATTTAAAGATATAACTAACAGTTCAGGAATTCAAGGGTTTAATAACTGCATTACTCCTAGTGTCACTTGGTTTGATTACAATAATGATAGTTATTTAGATCTATATATAACTACTTGGGGAGCATGTGAAAGTGCACAACTTTATGAAAACAATAAAGATGGAACTTTTGTGGATGCTTCAACTAAAATACAAGTAACTGGTGAAACCTACTATTACCAAGCTTTTCCGTTCGATTTTAATAAAGATGGGTGGATGGATTTATATATTACAAATGATTTATTTAATGCCAATCCACTACTTATAAATCAAAACGCTAATCAATTAATTGATGACGCCGATACTTATGGAATTCAAAATAACGAAAATGACATGGGAGTTGCTATTGGAGATTATAATGGCGATGGAAATTTTGATTTATACGTAACTAGTATTAATGAGAATTTTTTACTTAAAAGCAATGGAGATAATACTTTTACAGATATCGCTTTAGAAAAAAATGTAAAAGATGTTGGATGGTCTTGGGATGCCAAATTTGCAGATTTTGATCTTGATGGTGATGAAGATTTATTTGTCGTAAATGGATACGATTTTGCCTTTACAGACGAAGAATATAATGCTTATTATAAAAACTTGTTAAATGAAGGTCAAGAAGCTTTTATTGAAATCGCTGAGGATATTAATTTAAAAGATCTAACAACAAGTGTTAGTGCTCAAGCTTTTGATTATGATAATGATGGTGACTTGGATATTTTTGTTACAAATAGTGATAGATCTTCTTATTTTTATGAAAACAAAACACTAAACTTCACCGAAAGTAGTACTCTAAAATGGCTTAAAGTTAAATTAGAAGGCACAACTTCAAATAGAGATGCAATAGGGACAACGTTAACCTTAACAACAGCTGATAGAAGCCTAAAAAGATACTATAATGGTGTTGGTTTTTTAAGTCAAAGTTTAGCTCCTGTTCATTTTGGACTAAATAATGATACTGAAGTTTTGCAATTATCTATTGAATGGCCATCAGGATTAATAGAAACCTATCAAAATATAAATACCAATACTACTATTAAAGCTACAGAGGGTGAAGGCTTTCAGGTTTTAGATATTCAGCCCAGCATTAAGATTTCTGGATGTACGGACCCTATTTCATGCACGTATAACCCAAGAGCTTATATAGATGACGGTTCGTGTACATACTTAGAAGTAGCAGAAATTACTGGAAATACAAATTCAGGATTTCTAAAAGAAGAAATTTACACCTATCCTTTGCCGACAAATTCAACTTCAGCATGGTCAATAGTTGGTGGAGAAATTATAGAAGGACAAGGAACTAATTCCGTTAAAGTGAAATGGGGTGTTGAAGAAAAAGGAGTCGTTTCGGTTAAAGAAGTCACCCCAAATTGTTCAAGCGTTTCCGTAAACTTAGAAATCCAATTAAATATTAATGAAATAGAATTAGACAAATCTATAGCTAGAATTTGGAATGAAGCTCTTTTACAAGCTATTAGAAATGATTTCGCCAGACCAACAGTTCATGCTAGAAATCTTTTTCATACCAGTGTTGCCTTATATGACGCCTGGGCTATATACAATGAAATGGCAGAACCTTATTTAATTGGCAATGATGTACACAACTTCACTAGCGAACTTTTACAATTTGTACCTGAAGAAAGTGTTGCACTATCTATAAAAAAAACAATAAGCTATGCTGCATACCGCTTGCTTAACCATCGTTTCAAAGACTCACCTGGATTTGATACATCAAAAGCAAGATTCGATTTAATTATGAATCAATTAGGGTATGACATCAATTATACTTCATTAGACTATGTGTCTGGAAATGCTGCAGCGCTTGGAAATTATATCGGTGAGGAAATTATTAAATATGGTGAAATCGACGGCTCCAGAGAACAAACAGGTTATGATAATGCATATTATACACCGTTTAACAATCCGCTAGTACCAATTTTTTCGGGAAATAGTACAATTCAGGACCCTAATAGATGGCAACCTTTAAGCCTTGCTTCTTTTATAGACCAAAGTGGTAACACTATTGACGGAGGAGCAACTCAATTTTTAAACCCTGAATGGGGTAATGTTTCTCCTTTTGCCCTAAATAATGATGATTTAGTAACTTATCAAAGAGATGGTAATAATTACTTAGTCTATAATGATCCTTCAAATCCGCCTTATATACATGCAGTTAATAATGTTTCGTCAAGTGACGCCTATAAATGGGGGTTTTCTTTAGTATCCATTTGGGGATCTCACTTAGATTCTAATGATGGTGTTATTTGGGATATATCCCCAAAATCCATTGGTAATATTTCCAGTACATTTTTTCCAGATGACTTTCGAAATTACTCAGAGTTTTACAATCTGTTTGAAGGAGGTGATATTAGTGAAGGTAGATCCATAAATCCATATACCAATTTAGGTTATGAAGAGCAATTTGTTCCGAGAGGAGATTATACGAGAGTACTAGCCGAGTTTTGGGCAGATGGTCCAGATTCTGAAACACCGCCGGGACATTGGTTTTCTATTCTTAATTATGTAAACGATAATCCTTTATCAACCAGAAAGTTTGAAGGTAAAGGAGAAGCACTTGAGGCACTTGAATGGAATGTAAAATCTTATTTTATACTAGGCGGAGCGATGCATGATGCCGCAATTTCTGCTTGGAGTATAAAAGGATGGTATGATTACATTCGTCCAATTTCTGCAATTCGGTATATGACTGATAAAGGACAAAGTTCAGACCCATTGGAGACAAACTTTCATCCAGAGGGAATTAAATTAATTGATGGTTATATTGAAATAGTAAAAGAAAATGACCTCCTTGTTGGTAATAATTTACAGCATTTAGGAAAAATAAAAGTATATACTTGGAAAGGACATGATAATATTGAAAATGTAGAAACAGATAAAGCTGGTGTAGGTTGGGTTTTGGCTGAAAACTGGTGGCCTTATCAACGTCCTTCATTTGTGACTCCGCCATTTGCTGGTTTTGTCTCTGGGCATTCAACTTATTCGAGAGCAGCTGCAGAAGTTTTAACATTAATTACTGGGGATGAATATTTTCCTGGTGGTTTAGGTGAATTTGTCGCCAAGAAAAATGAGTTTTTAGTTTTTGAAGAAGGCCCCTCTGAAGATGTTACTTTGCAATGGGCCACTTATAGAGATGCTTCAGATCAATGCAGTTTGTCTAGAATTTGGGGAGGTATTCACCCACCTGCAGATGATATTCCAGGCAGAAAGATTGGTCAAAAATTAGGTGTAGATGCATTTAATTTCGCATCCACATATTTTGAAGGAGCAACGGCTCATACTTCGAGTTACACAATTTTAAACAGTGTATATCCAAATCCCGTAAAAAACGGAGAATTATATATAACTAATACTAATTTTAAAGACACTTTTAAACTATTTGATATAAGAGGAAGAGAAGTATCCTCTTTTCAAAAAACCTTTAATGAGAACAAAAAAGAAACCCGCATAAAACTATCAAAACTCTTAACTTCTGGCATTTATCTTTTAAAAATTAATAATACCAGCACTCTTATAATTAAACAATAAATGAGATTTTAGAAACTAAGTAGGTTTAAAAATATGCCTTGTCTGCAATTATTATAAGTATTCGGAAGTTTAATCAAAAAGGAAGTTATTCTTTTAGATGTTTATCAACATTTTGCCAAGGACCACCATTAATAACATCTATTCCATTTTGCTTTAAAAACTGGGCAGCTTGACCACTTCTAGCCCCACTTCTACAAACAGCAATAACAGGTTTATTCCAAGATTTTATTTGCTCAATTTCTAAAGGAATTATCGTTAAAACAATATGTTTTGAAGCTTCTACGTGTCCTTCATCCCACTCCGCTTGTGTTCTTACGTCTAAAACAATTGCTCCTTTTTCTAAATATTCTTTAATTTCTTGATCCATATTCTTTCTTTTAAACAAGTTAAATAAACCCATACTATCTGATTAATTTTCACACAAAACTAATCCGTTTTCAATTAGTTTTGTGTAGCTTCTGTTACATTTTAATTCTTCTAATCTTTTTAAGATTGCAGATTTTAAATTGTAATTATTTTGCAAAGCTAATTCATAGATTTCTATATTCAATAACCAATCATGAGAAAAATTCATTTTTAACTCATTAAATATTTTTATTATTTTTTCTTCTGACACTGAATTTGTTACCCGCATTTTTTTTACTTGGTCATATAAAGCGTATAATTCTTTCTCAGATTCCGTGTAATGAATTTTGTGCGTTTTAACTTCAGAAACTTTACTACTATCTTCAAATGAATCTACATCAGCAGCACCAGCATAAGCAGAAACGACTTCTTTACCTATTGCCATGTCATAAATACCCCATTCTGGTTGAAATAAAATTTCACCTTTGTAAGTTACTGTGCAGTCATCTAAAGAGATAATTAAAATTCTACCTCTTAAATCTCTTGTTCCAGTAATTGCTTTTCCTTTTACAACAACACCACTTTCAAACTCTAAAGTCATAGATTTACCTTCATAGATTCCATAAGCCCTTAAATCTCTAGGGCTCATATTTTCAATTGGCAAATTAATTCCTTTTAATTTTCCAACAGGACTTCCAAAGCCTCCTGAATGACTTACGGTTCCATGACCAATTAATTCTTTATCTCTGTTTGCTAAGGCGGTTGCACCTGTTGTTTGAAAGTATGCAACTTTATTATTTTTATGTTTAATTACTTTCGTGAAAAATCCAGAAATTTGAATTCCTGTTGTTAACTCTATCGTTCCTGAATTTTTAGAATTTATCAATTTTTGAATGCCTTTTAAACCTCCGGTTCTTAAAGCCATTGTATTTGCAAATTCGTTTAAAACTAAACTTAAATAAGCAAAATCTGGTGTTACAAATAATTGAGGTTGTGGTCTTGTAATATCAAAATTTATGTTCGCTGCTTCAATTGAATAAGAAATTTTTTTAACTTCATCCTTCATACACCAATCACTTTCTCCTATCGAAGATAATAATCCTGCTCCATAAATCTTCGGGTTTTCTAAAGTACCGATTAAACCATATTCTACAGTCCACCAATGTAAATTTCTAATTTGGGCCATTTCAGACAATTCACCCATATTATTTTGCAACCACTCGACTTTTTCTTGAGCATCGTCAATTTTAGTTTGAAGTGAATTTGGGTCTTCCTTTAAAATAGATAAAAGCCTGATAGCTTCATACATTTCATAATCTTTAGAAGAAGAGATTGCTTTACTTCCTATTTCTCCAAAACGTCTTAAATATTCAGAATATTCAGGATTCGAAATTATAGGTGCATGACCTGCTGCTTCATGAATAATATCTGGTGCAGGCGTATATTCTATATGGTTAATAGTCCTCATATCTGAAGCAATTACCAAAACATTGTATGCTTGAAACTCCATAAAAGCATTTGGAGGAATAAAACCATCAACAGAAACTGCAGCCCAACCAATTCCTTTTAAGATTCTATTCATTCCCTCCATATATGGAATATTTTCAATAGAAATTCCAGTTTTTTCAAGCCCTTCTAAATATGATTTATGAGCAAATTTGCTTAAATAAGCAACATTCATCCTCATCACATATCTCCAAACCGCTTGATTTTGAGGGGTATATTCATCATAAGGTTGCTTAACCACGAACTTATATAAGTGTTTAGGCAACTTTTTAGTTACTTCATTAATTTCAAAATGTGCTCTCATTAAAGATTTCATAAAATTTACCCTGTAAAATTACGAACTTTACAATTCATCAAGACAGATTTCATGTTAAAAATTGAATTTTTGTATCATTACTTGCAGCGCTTACTAAAAAAAATACACAAAGGCAAAGTAAGATTGGTCACATTATTTTTTTTTATAATGTCCCTTGAATTTTAGAAGAAAATTATGCTTCAATTAAAAATTTATTTAATGAGTCTTCAGCATTCTAAATTAGCCTTTTCTAAAAGTTATTCTAACTCCTCTTAAAGCCAAAAAATTGTTCTCCTTAACTCCATCTTTACAAGAATTACACTAAGTTATCGGTTTCGTAAAAATTTTATAAAATCATTAAAATCTTTCTTATTTTTACTGTTCAATTTAAGACAATGAACAAGAAAGTTATTCTAATGATTTTGGATGGATGGGGAATTACGCAAGACCCAAAAGTATCCGCTATTTACAATGCCAAAACACCTTTTATTAGTGGTTTATATGATAAATATCCTAATGCTGAATTAAGGACTGACGGAGAACATGTTGGTTTACCTGAAGGGCAAATGGGAAATTCTGAAGTTGGACACATGAATCTTGGTGCAGGAAGAATTGTTTATCAAAATTTAGCGAGAATAAACAAAGCTGTAAAAGAAAAAACATTGGGACAAGAAAAAGTATTATTAGATACTTTTAAATATGCCAAAGAAAATAACAAAAATGTTCATTTATTAGGATTAGTTTCTAATGGAGGAATCCATGCACACATTAATCATTTAAAAGGAATTTTAGATATTGCTAAAGAAAATAAAGTTGATAACATCTTTTTACATGCCTTTACAGATGGTAGAGATTGTGATCCAAAATCAGGCACCTACTTTATCAACGAAGTACAAGAATACATGAAAGAAAGTACCGGTGAATTAGCTACTGTTACTGGACGTTACTATGCTATGGATAGAGATAATAGATGGGAACGAATTAAAATAGCCTATGATGGAGTTGTAAATGCTATTGGCACAAAGACTACAGATATTTTGGCCACAATCAACAAAAATTATGAAGCTGGTTTAACTGATGAATTTCACAAACCAATCATTATTACAAATGAAGATGGATCTCCAAAAGCACAAATAAAAGAAGGTGATGCTATTATTTTCTTTAACTACAGAACAGACAGAGGAAGAGAATTAACAAATGCCTTGTCTCAAAATGATTTTCCTGAATTTGGAATGAAGAAATTAGATTTGTACTACACTACAATGACTTTGTATGACGCCTCTTTTAAAGGAATTAATGTTATTTATAATACTGATAATATTAAAAATACGTTAGGTGAAGTTTTATCCACGGCAGGAAAAAAACAAATTCGAATTGCAGAAACAGAAAAATACCCACATGTAACTTTCTTCTTTTCTGGAGGACAAGAAGCTCCTTTTGAAGGTGAATCTCGAATTTTAAGAAACTCACCAAAAGTTGCCACTTACGATTTAAAGCCAGAAATGTCTGCTTATGAATTGAAAGACGCACTTTGTGAAGATTTAGAAAAAGGAGAAGCCGATTTTGTTTGTTTAAACTTTGCAAATGGAGATATGGTTGGTCATACAGGAATTATGGAAGCAGCAATTAAAGCCTGCGAAGCTGTTGATGAATGTGCCAAAGCAGTCATAGAAACTGGCTTAGCAAATGGTTACTCTATTTTAGTAATTGCCGATCACGGTAACTGTGAAACCATGATGAATCCTGATGGCTCACCTAATACTGCACACACCACAAATCCTGTTCCTTTCATTTTAATTGATAAAGAAATCAAATCAATAAAAAGCGGTATCTTAGGTGATATTGCTCCAACAATTTTAGAATTAATGGGTATTGAACAACCAAAAGAAATGACTCAAAAATCGCTTTTATAATGATGAAAAATAGTGTAATAATTTTCTTAGCTACCTTTATTTTTGCATGCAGTGCTCACAAAAAGATCATAGAAACTTCGTCTGGAGAAACTAAAAAAAATGCTAGAGAAATAACAGCAAAAAAAGACACAAATGGCTATTTAATTGGTATTGCTAATAAAGAATCATTCCAAGACGCATCTTTTAAAGAATGGTTTAATAGCAAATATGCAGCATACATCTCAGACAAAGAAACCATTAATCAATTAACGTATGCCCTAAAAGGTTATACCATAAAGGGGTTTATGGGCACTTGGTGCGGAGATAGCAAAAGAGAAACTCCTCATTTTTATAAAATTTTAGAACAATCTGGTTTTGATAACAATGATTTTGAATTAATAACTGTAAACCGAAGCAAAAAAACTCCAGATAATCTTCAAGAAGGATTAAAAATTAAAAGAGTACCAACTTTTATTTTTTATAAAGAAGGTAAAGAAGTTGGACGCTATGTAGAATACCCTAGAGAAACTCTAGAAAAAGATATTTTAAAGATTGTTACTGGGCAACCTTACAAACATTCTTATGATAAGAGCAACTAGTTATTCTTTGTGATTTCTTAAGAAATAAATCCTAATAAATATAGTAACTTTGTGGTTCAATTTTTTTAAAATGATTAAAATTAAAACCAAAGAAGAAATAGAAATTATGCGCGAAAGTGCCTTAGTAGTTTCTAGAACATTAGGGATGCTTGCAAAAGAAGTAAAACCTGGTGTTTCTACTCTATATTTAGATAAACTTGCAGAAGATTTTATCAGAGAACAAGGAGCAATTCCTGGTTTTTTAGGCTTGTACGATTTCCCTAATACACTTTGCATGAGTCCTAACTCTCAAATAGTACACGGAATTCCGAACAAAAAACCATTACAAGAAGGAGATATTATTTCTATTGATTGTGGCGCTTTAAAAAACGGTTTTTATGGAGATCATGCCTACACTTTTGCCATTGGTGAAATTGATGTGGAAATCAAAAAATTATTAGAGGTTACCAAAGAAAGTTTATATGTTGGTATCAGAGAATTTAAGGCTGGTAATAGAGTTGGTGATGTTGGTTTTGCTATTCAAAATTTTACTGAAAATCATGGTTATGGAGTGGTAAGAGAATTAGTTGGTCATGGCTTAGGACGCGAAATGCATGAAGATCCAGAAATGCCAAATTATGGAAAAAAAGGAAAAGGTAAAAAATTTATTGAAGGAATGGTTGTTGCCATTGAACCTATGACAAACTTAGGAACCCATAAAATAAGACAGCATTCTGATGGATGGACAATTACAACTTTAGACAACAAACCCTCTGCTCATTTCGAACACGATATTGCAATTGTTAATGGTAAACCAGAATTACTTTCAACATTTAAATATGTAAATGAAGCTTTAGGAATTGTAACTGATATTGAGGATGAGTTTCGAAATTAGATAAAACACTAAGATTCTCAGCGAAATTACTCTTTGAAACTCTGAGTAACAACTATGAAAATATTCAAATCTATATTAAATACGATACCCAGACCTTGGCTAATTAAAGTTAGCTATTTAGCTAGACCACTAATTGCTTTTTGGTTAAAGGGCGATAAATTTACAGATCCTATCGATGGAAAAAGTTTTCGAAAATTTTTACCTTATGGTTATGGAAAGCAACGTGAAAACGCACTATCTCCTTCAACTTTATCATTAGAAAGACACCGGTTAATGTGGCTTTTTTTAAGAGATGAAACGGAGTTCTTTACATCAGAAAAAAAACTAAGAACACTACATATTGCACCCGAACAATGTTTTTTAGATATTTTTCGAAAACAACAAAATTTAGAGTATACAACTTCTGATTTAGAATCTCCAATTGCAGATGTTAAAGCAGATATTTGTGATTTGCCATTTAAAGACAACTCTTTTGATGTCGTTTTCTGCAATCATGTTTTAGAACACATCCCTGATGATAAAAAGGCCATGCAAGAATTGTTTAGGGTAATGAAAAAAGGAGGTTTTGGAATTTTTCAAATTCCACAAAACTTATCAAAAGAAAAAACTTTTGAAGATAATACGATTACAGATAAAAAAGAACGTACTAAAATATTTGGGCAATATGATCATGTGCGAGTTTACGGTAAAGATTATTTTAACAAACTGCGTTCTATCGGCTTTAGGGTTAATGAAATTGATTACACACAAAAAATTGCTGTAGAAAAACTAGAACGATTCTGTTTAATGAAAAACGAAATTCTTCCTGTTTGCTATAAAGAATAACTAATTATTCTAAAAGAACCTTTACATTTATAAGTCGAATGCGGGCGTAGTAATCTTGCGTTAATGGTATATAAAAGAGTAATCTTATCACTAAAATAGCATCCCGAATTAAACCTAGTTTCACCTAGTTATGAGTATATGTTGTATATTCTTCAATAATTCCATTTTCAGAAGAAAATAACAGTATCACTTTTATACTTGGGTTCTTAGTTAAAAACTCCTTCGTTTTTTCTAAACCCATCGCCATAAATGCAGTTGCGTACGCATCTAAATCTGCACAATCTTTATTTGCAATTACAGAGGCACTTAACAAATTACTTTCTGTTGCATAACCCGTTTTTGGATTTATAATATGCACATATTTTTCTCCTTCACTAGAAATTCTAAATTTTCTATAATTGCCTGAAGTTGCCATGGATTTATTCGAGAGATTAATCGTTGTAAAGCCTTCATTATCGGAGGACTTCGCAGGATTAACTAACCTAATTAGCCAAGGTTTATTGTTCTTTTTAAGACCTTTTGATCTTATTTCTCCACCAATTTCAATCAAAAAATTTACTATATTTTTTTCATCAAAAAAACGTGCAACAACATCAATAGCAAAACCTTTCGCTATGGAATTAAAATCTAAATAAACCTTTGGGTTTTCTTTTAAGACCTTCCCATTTTTTAAAGATATTTTATCTAAACCTACAAATCGCATGCGTTCTTTTATCTCTTTATCTGTAAGATTTTTCTTTTCATTTTTAGGTCCAAAACCATAAGCATTCACCAAGTCTCCTACGGTTGGATCAAAAAAACCATTAGTCTCTTTATAAATTCTCTTCGATTTTTCAAATACCTCAGAAAATATTGCGTCTACAATAACTGTTGAATCTCCCCTATTTATTTTAGAAATATCTGATGCAGACATATAGGTTGATGTAGAGGAATTCACCAACAAAAAAAGGCTGTCTATAGATTTTTGATAATTAACATTCGCATTTAAATAAGTAATCTTATAACTTGTTCCAAAAACAGGACCTCTTAAGGTAAAGTCACTATTCTTCTTTTCCGTATTGCAGGCCACTAAAATTAACAAAACTATAATAAAAGTTGTTATTTTTTGAAGTTTCATGAATTCGTAAATTTTTCAACAAAAATAGTACATAAATTTTTCACAAAATGTTGTTAATCATACTTTTTATT
>CAXMOR010000069.1:0-81553 GCA_964195455.1 uncultured Acidimicrobiia bacterium | reverse complement strand
GTTTCTTCCTGTATAAAAGCAGTTTACAACCCATAGGGCAGTCTTCCTGCACGCGGCATGGCTGGATCAGAGTTGCCTCCATTGTCCAATATTCCTCACTGCTGCCTCCCGTAGGAGTCTGGTCCGTGTCTCAGTACCAGTGTGGGGGATCCCCCTCTCAGGGCCCCTACCTATCGTTGCCATGGTAAGCCGTTACCTTACCATCTAGCTAATAGGACGCATAGCCATCTTTTACCGATAAATCTTTAATTAAAACCTGATGCCAAGTCTTAATACTATGGGGCATTAATCTTCATTTCTAAAGGCTATTCCCCTGTAAAAGGTAGGTTCTATACGCGTTACGCACCCGTGCGCCGGTCGTCATCTGTGCAAGCACAATGTTACCCCTCGACTTGCATGTGTTAAGCCTGCCGCTAGCGTTCATCCTGAGCCAGGATCAAACTCTTCATTGTATATTTTAAATATTTTAATGAATAAGTTTCAAAAGAATTTTAACTTAATTAAAAGTTATGGTTATTCTACTCTTTGTTTACGCTGTCAATTTCAATATTTTCAATGAACTTCTTAGTATAACGTAACAATGAAATAATCATCGTAACTAACTAATTTTGTAGAAATACTAGAATCGAACTAGTTGATTTTTTACCCAAAATCTTTCCAAAATCTCTGTGATCTTTTTTGCTGTATTTGTTAGCGGCTGCAAATATAAAAACTATTTCTATTCTGACAAGAAAAAATTTAATTTATTTTTTAAACCTTTTTAAACTAATAAAACATGAACTTTTTAATCCCGAAAACGGTTTGCAAAGATACAATGTTTATTAATTAACAACCTAATAAAAAATAAGATTATTTATACATCTTAAACACTACTAAATCGTAAATGAATGTCAACCATTCAACCACAAAACAACACTTTCAATGAACAAACTAACAAACTGTATTACCTGTTAGCGGCTGCAAACATACGCCCTCTTTTTAACCTGACAAGCACTTATTTTATCTTTTTTTTAAGTTCTTTTTTAAAACAAGGTAAATGCATTGTTTTGAATGCATTAGAAAGTTTGTTTTTTGCGTTTTTTTTTGAATTTGTTAAAAAAAGGAAAATGATTCCTGGAAAATCGCTTTTATTCCTTGAAAAGGAAAGAATGTTGGTGGTGTTTTTATGAAACCTCTTGGTGATATTTAGGGTGTTTTTACTCTTTAACACAAAGAAACTAAAAAAACAATGTTCTTAAGTGTATGTTGTTTCTGAGAAAATGACAAATAGTGTCTCAAAACTGTTTCTGAAAAACACAAATTTAATACATGTTAATCATTTTTTAATGAAGTTTATCGGTGAACCTCTGTTCTATTTTCTTTTAAACAAATAGAAACATAGCAAATACTAGCTTTTTTTTGCTTGGGAAACTGGAAACTTAAACTTTAATAATAACAATTATATGATTACTATTATTTTTAAAAACGCTCTAATACAATAAATAAGACGTGTTAGGGATTGAAATGGCATCCTTTTGTGAGGTATGAACAAAAGATACAATGGAAAGCCCGCCCCTTTTTTTACTCTAAAAATTAATGCATAAAACCAAAACTTCCTAAAAAAAGGAACATTCAAACAGAAAAAATAATTCAATATTTAATAAGTACATATATATATTGTGTAAAAAATTGTTTTCTGATATATTTGCATCCTCAAATATTATACATTAAATGATTAAAATTACTTTACCTGACGGAAGTATTAAGGAGTTTGCTGCACTTAGCACTCCAATGGATGTTGCAAAAAGCATTAGTGAAGGGTTTGCTAGAAATGTAATATCAGCAAATTTTAACGATATAACACTTGAAACTACCACTCCATTAACAACTGATGGTTCCTTAATTTTATATACATTTAACGACGATGCTGGTAAAAAAGCATTCTGGCATTCTTCTGCGCACGTGTTAGCGGAAGCTATCCTTAGCTTTTATCCGAATGCAAAACTAACAATCGGTCCAGCAATTGATAATGGTTTTTATTATGATGTAGATTTAGGAGAAGAAGTAATTTCTGATAAGGACTTTAAAAAATTAGAAACCAAGTTTTTAGAGATTGCTCGCGGAAAACATGAGTTTTCGATACGCTCGGTCTCAAAGGCAGCGGCTTTATCTTTATACAAAGAAGAGAATAACCCATATAAACTTGAGTTGATTGAAAACTTGACAGATGGCGAAATTACTTTCTGTGACCATAGCGACTTTACAGATCTATGTAGAGGAGGACACGTTCCGAATACCGGAATTATAAAAGCAATTAAAATCATGAGTGTTGCCGGTGCTTATTGGCGCGGTGATGAAAAAAATAATCAGTTAACGCGAGTTTACGGAATTAGTTTTCCCAAACAAAAATTGCTTACTGAATACTTAGCTTTATTAGAAGAAGCTAAAAAAAGAGATCATAGAAAACTTGGGAGAGAATTAGAGTTATTTACTTTTTCTCAAAAGGTTGGTGCTGGTTTACCTTTGTGGTTACCAAAAGGAGCTGCCTTAAGAGGTCGCTTAGAAGATTTCTTAAAGAAAGCTCAGAAAAAAGCAGGCTATGAAATGGTAATGACACCCCATATTGGTCAGAAAGAATTGTACGTTACTTCTGGACATTATGAGAAATATGGTGCAGATAGTTTTCAATCAATAAAGACTCCTAAAATGGATGAAGAGTTTTTATTGAAACCTATGAATTGTCCACACCACTGTGAAGTTTATAACTTTAAGCCTTATTCTTACAAAGATTTACCAAAACGTTTTGCCGAATTTGGTACAGTATACAGGTACGAACAAAGTGGAGAACTACACGGCTTAACCCGTGTTAGGGGTTTCACACAGGATGATGCTCATATTTTCTGCACACCAGAACAATTAGATCAAGAATTTAAAGACGTTATCGATTTAGTATTGTATGTTTTCGGTTCATTAGGTTTTGAAGATTTTACTGCTCAAGTTTCTATAAGAGACAAAAGTAACCCAGATAAATATATCGGTGATGCTGAAACTTGGGAAATAGCTGAAAATGCAATTATAAGTGCCGCGACAGACAAAGGTTTAGATTTTGTGATTGAAGAAGGCGAAGCAGCCTTTTATGGTCCTAAATTAGACTTTATGGTAAAAGACGCTTTAGGCAGAAGTTGGCAACTTGGAACCATCCAAGTTGATTATAATTTACCAAAACGTTTCGATTTAACCTATAAAGGGGCAGATAATCAATTGCACAGACCTGTAATGATTCATAGAGCACCGTTTGGTTCTATGGAGCGTTTTATAGCAGTATTGCTAGAGCACACGGGTGGAAACTTCCCTCTTTGGCTAACTCCAGATCAAGTTATCTTATTGCCAATCAGTGATAAATATCAAAAATATTCAGAAAAAGTTTTAGAATCGTTAGAAAATTCCGAAATTCGCGCTCTCGTAGACAACCGTAATGAAAAAACTGGTCGTAAGATTAGGGATGCAGAGGTAAGCAAAACACCATATATGGTTATTGTTGGAGAGAAAGAAGAGAACGAAGGTACCGTTTCAGTAAGAAAACATGGTGAAGGCGATTTAGGTACATTTACAATTGAAGATTTTATCTCTTTAATTAAAGCAGAAGAAAGTAAAATGTTGAAGGAATTTTAATTAAATTTGAAATCCATAAAAACATTATAAAGGTTAGTTAAATAAGCATAAGTTACATTTAAAATTTATAAGTCATAGCAATACGTAGAAGCAGGTCGAGAAGGCCGTTAAGAGTAATCAAAGAAGATCAACATAGGATTAATGAAAAAATAAAATATGTTGACGAAGTTCGTCTTGTGGGCGATAATGTAGAAGTTGGTGTATATTCTTTAGATAAGGCTAAAGAACTATCCGTAGAACTTGAATTAGACTTGGTAGAAATTTCTCCTAAGGCTAAACCACCTGTTTGTAAAATTATTGATTACAAGAAATTCTTGTATGAACAAAAGAAACGTGAGAAATCTTTAAAATCTAAAGCTACTAAAGTTACGATTAAAGAGATTCGTTTTGGACCTCAAACAGATGAGCATGATTATGAATTTAAAAAGAAGCATGCGCTTAAATTTTTACAAGAAGGTGCTAAATTAAAAGCATTTGTATTCTTTAAAGGACGTTCTATTATTTTTAAAGAACAAGGTCAAATTTTATTATTAAAATTAGCCCAAGAATTAGAAGAATTTGGTAAAGTAGAGCAACTACCAAAATTAGAAGGTAAACGTATGATTATGTTTATTGCTCCAAAAAAAGTAAAATAAAAATCTTATAAGCAAGATAAAAACGAAGGAGAGATGCCTAAAATGAAAACCAAATCTAGCGCCAAAAAACGATTTAAAGTTACTGGTACTGGTAAAATCAAAAGAAAGCACGCGTTTAAAAGTCACATCTTAACAAAGAAGTCTAAAAAACGTAAATTAAGGTTAACGCATGATACTTTAGTACATAAAGCTGATGCGTCTAACATTAAGCAACAGTTAAACTTAAAGTAAGTTTAACAAGGGAATTTAATTATTAACCATGGAGCTAGGCCAAAAATAAAAAGTATTCCTCAAGGAGTCGCCTACTACAAAAAACATTGAAATTATGCCAAGATCAGTAAATTCAGTAGCCTCAAGAAAAAGAAGAAAAAAAATCTTGAAGGCAGCAAAAGGTTACTTCGGACGTAGAAAAAACGTTTACACAGTAGCAAAAAATGCGGTTGAAAAAGGTATGCTTTATGCATATAGAGACCGTAAAAACAATAAGAGAAACTTCCGTTCTTTATGGATTGTGCGTATTAACGCTGCAGCACGTTTACACGGAATGTCTTACTCTCAGTTTATGGGGAAAGTAAAAGCTAATAATATCGAATTAAACCGTAAGGTTTTAGCTGATTTAGCTGTGAACAGCCCAAACGCTTTTAAGGCAGTTGTAGAGAAAATTAAATAAATAATAATACTTGCTTATATTTTAAAACCCAAACTTTTTGTTTGGGTTTTTTTCATAAATTTACATTGTTAAAAAAATTACAGATGAAATTTAAAATATTATTTATCCTTTTTATCTTCGGTTCTTTCTCTTCATACTCACAAGGGGCTCAAGAAGAAGATTACTCAATAAAAGGTCAGTTTGATAAAATCTATAGAATATCAACCACTTATCAGCTTTATAAAGTTATTGATAAAAAAAAATATCAAAAATTAAAATCTAACGTTCTCGATTCTTTGGAGAACTCTAAAAGGTTAATTTCTGAAAAAGAAATCTTATTAAACTCAGAAAGAAAAAATATACAGAATCTGAAAACCTCTTTTATAAAAACTAAATTAGATTTAGAAGTTGCGCTTCAAAAAGAAAACTTAATTGCTTTGTTTGGCACACAATTAAATAAAACAACTTACAGCATAATTCTATGGTTTATTATTACAGTCTTAGCACTTTTTTTAATTTTCTTTGTTTTTAAATTTTCTAAAAGCCATATACTAACGAAAGAAGCCCAAGAAAACTTGAATGATATTGAGCAAGAATTTGATAATCACAGGAAAAAATCAATAGAAAGAGAACAAAAACTTCGCAGACAGTTACAAGACGAAATCAATAAACACAGGAATGCTTAACCTTTAAATTTTTACAATTACAATATTTCTTCCAAAAGACAAATGATACTGATTTTTCAATATTATTTGTCTTTTTTTTTATATCAATATTATCAAAGAGACAAAAATATTAATACACTAAAAACCTTCCTTTTAATTTTGTAGGTTTCGTCATAATTTACTACTTTGATAGCAGATTAAAAACTACAAACAAACTAAAATCACAAAATTACTTATGAAAACCCTTTTTTATACCAGAGAATTCCCTCCTTATGTTTATGGTGGAGCAGGTGTTCATGTAGAATACCTTGCAACTGAACTATCTAAATTAATGGATGTTGATGTTCGATGCTTTGGAGATCAAAATTCTAAAGAAGGAAATTTAAAAGTCAACGGTTTTCCTTATGATAACCCCATTTTTAATAATTCAGATGATAAGCTAAAAGCTGTATTTAAAACTTTAAGTACGGGGCTTCATATGAATGCAGATGCAATTGATGCAGATATAGTACATTGCCATACTTGGTACGCCCATTTTGCAGGTATTATTGCTAAGCTTTGTTACGGTATACCCTTAGTGATCACCACACATTCATTAGAGCCCTTAAGGCCATGGAAAAGAGAACAATTAGGTCGTGGCTACGATGCTTCTTCCTGGATAGAAAAGACAGCTATTGAAATGGCGGATGCATTAATTGCCGTTTCTGAAGAAACTAAAGAAGATATATTAAAACATTTTAATGTTGACGATAGCAAAATAAAAGTAATTTATAATGGAATTAACCTTCAAGAATATGTTACCACTTCAGAAACTTCTACTTTAGATGAATACAAAGTAGATAAAGACATACCTTATGTCCTTTTCGTGGGTAGAATTACAAGACAAAAAGGAATTATTCATTTAGTAAATGCAATAAAATATATAAATCCAGACACTCAAATAGTCCTTTGCGCAGGCGCACCTGATACGCCTGAGATAGGTAAAGAAATGGAAAATGCTGTTAATGAGGTTAAAAAAACGCGTAAAAACGTAATCTGGATTGATAAAATGGTAACAAAAAAAGAAATCATTCAGTTATATTCTCATGCTGATGTATTTTGTTGTCCATCCATTTATGAACCTTTTGGCATTATAAATATTGAAGCAATGGCTTGTAAAACGGCAGTTGTTGCAAGTGCCGTTGGAGGAATTAAAGAAGTTGTTGTTCATGGAGAAACTGGTTTATTAATTCCTGTAGAGCAACAAAAATCTGCTCCTTTTGAGCCTGTAAATCCAGATAAATTTGCTAAAGATTTAGCCATTGGAATAAACAAAGTACTTCATGATCCTTTATTAAGAAGTTCTATGGCTGAAAAAGGTCGTAAACGAGTTGAAGATTATTTTGATTGGATATCAATAGCAAAACAAGTAGAAGAATTATATAAATCACTAAAAAAATAAGGCAATGATAAATGATAAAGTATTAGGGATTATTTTAGGCGGCGGCCAAGGGTCAAGATTATATCCATTAACTAAAGATAGATCTAAACCTGCTGTGCCTATTGCAGGAAAATATAGATTAGTAGATATTCCTATTTCTAATTGTATCAATTCTGAAATCAAAAGAATGTATGTTTTAACACAATTTAATTCTGCATCTTTAAATAAACACATAAAAAACACCTATCACTTTAGTTTTTTTAGTTCTGCTTTTGTAGATGTTTTAGCGGCAGAACAAACTATTAATAGTGACAAATGGTTTCAAGGAACTGCAGACGCCGTAAGACAAAGTATGCACCATTTTTTACAAAATGATTTTGAGTATGCCTTAATACTTTCTGGTGACCAATTATATCAGATGGATTTTAATGATATGATTCAAAAACATGAACAAAGTGGCGCAGAAATATCTGTAGCTACTTATCCAGTGAATGCTAAAGATGCCACCCAATTTGGGTTATTAAAAACAAATGAAGAAAATATAATTACATCCTTTATCGAAAAACCAGCGCCTGAATTATTACCAAACTGGACTTCCGATGTTGGTAATGAAATGAAAGCTCAAGGTAGAGATTACCTCGCTTCCATGGGTATTTACATTTTCAATAGAGATTTGTTAATTAAATTGATGGACAATCCTGATACTAATGATTTTGGAAAAGAAATAATTCCACAAGCTATTGAAAAACATAAAACATTAAGTTATCAATATGAAGGTTACTGGACAGATATTGGAAATATCGATTCATTCTTCGAAGCTAATTTAGGCTTAACAGATGATGTTCCTAAATTTAATTTATATGATAATAAAGGTATTTTTACAAGAGCCAGAATACTTCCAACTTCAAAAATATCTGGAACTATTTTAAATAAAGCAGTTATTGGTGATGGATGTTTAATTAACGCAGAAAAAATAGAAAGATCTGTTATTGGAATTAGATCAAGAATTGGTAAAAATTCTTTAATTTCGAATACCTATATGATGGGTAATGATTCTTATGAATCTTTAGAGGAAATTTCAAAAAATAATATTAAAAATATGATGGGGATTGGAGATAGATGCTATATTCATAACTGCATTGTAGATAAAAATTGTAGGATTGGAGATGATGTAAGAATTAATGGTGGACCACATATAGAAAATATAGAAACAGAAACATATATGGTGAAAGATGGAATTGTCGTTATTAAAAAAGACGCTACTATTGCTAAAGGGACCATTATTGGATAAAACATTTTTTACTTTTTTATTATTAAAAATTAACGGAAATTAATGCAAAATCAAAGTAGAATTGTAGTAGAAAATATTGCTCCACAAATAAATA
This sequence comes from uncultured Acidimicrobiia bacterium, assembly GCA_964195455.1. Lineage (GTDB taxonomy): Bacteria > Bacteroidota > Bacteroidia > Flavobacteriales > Flavobacteriaceae > Polaribacter. The sequence continues at coordinate 73,148 of CAXMOR010000069.1, read as the reverse complement.
ATGGAAAGGTATTTATAAAACGTGTTGTTGATGAAATTGTGCATGTCACAGCAGATGTTTTGGTTGACGGCCATGATGTTCTTCAAACTAATTTATTATTCAAGCACGAAACAGCTGAAAATTGGTCGGAGATTAGAATGTCTCCAACTTTTAATGACGAATATACCGCGAGTTTTCAGACAACAAAACAAGGATTTTATTCATATAAAGTTGAAGGTTGGGTTGACTACGCTTTAAACTGGCAACATGGATTAGAAAGAAAAATTGATGATTATCAACATGTAAATTCAGAACTTTTAGAAGGAGCAGAATTATTATCCTCCATTAGCGATCTAATAACTTCAGACGAAAAAAAGTATTTAGTTCATTTAATCTCTATTTTCAAGAATCATGAAACGTATGCGGAAGCGACTGAAGAGGCTGTATCTGAAAAGTTAAGATCAATTTTAAAAAAATATCCAAATAAAGTATTCATCGAAACTTGTCAAGAATATCAAGTTTATGTAGACAGAAAAAAGGCGAGATTTAGCACTTGGTATGAATTTTTTCCACGTTCTGCTTCAGAGCAAGAAGGCACGCATGGTACATTTAATGATTGCCACAGACTATTACCAAGAGTTGCTCAAATGGGATTTGACACCTTATACTTCCCCCCTATTCATCCAATTGGAGAAGTAAATAGGAAAGGTAAAAACAACACGACTGTTGCACAAGATGGCGATGTTGGCTCTACTTGGGGCATTGGTTCTAAACATGGAGGTCATAAAGATTTACATCCAGAACTAGGTTCTTTAAAAGACTTTAAAAAATTGGTTGCAAAAGCTAAAGAATTAGGGATTGAAGTTGCTATGGATTATGCGTTGCAAGCAGCACCAGATCATCCTTGGGTTACAGAACATCCAGATTGGTTTAAATGGAGACCGGATGGAACTGTGCAGTATGCAGAAAATCCACCAAAAAAATATCAAGATATTCTTCCTATTTATTGGGAAAGTGAAGATTTTAAAAATCTATGGAAAGAATGTTTAGATACATTATTGTATTGGATTGATTGTGGAATTAATGTCTTCAGAGTTGATAATCCGCATACAAAACCTTACTATTTTTGGGGCTGGATTATCGCTGAAATAAAGAAGAAACATCCAGATGTACTCTTTTTAGCAGAAGCTTTTACAAAACCAAAGATAATGCAACAGCTAGGTAAGCAAGGGTATACTCAATCTTACACTTATTTTACTTGGAGAGAGTCTAAACATGAATTGATTGAATACATGAATGATCTTACTAAAACAGATCAAAAAGAATATATGAGACCTAATTTCTGGCCCAATACACCAGATATTAATCCATTTCATTTGCAAGGAGCCCCAGAGAGCAAATATTTACAACGTTATGCTTTAGCGGCAACATTAAGTTCTAATGTTGGTATTTATGGACCCGTTTTTGAACAGATGATTAGTGATCCAATTCCTGGGAAGGAAGAATATTATATGTCAGAAAAATTTCAACTTTGTAATTACGATTGGTTTAAAGAGAATAAAGTAACTACTTTAATTTCTAGAATTAATAATATTAGAAAAGAGAACGAGTCTTACCAACAAACAAATAATATTCAATTTTTAGAAACTGGTAATGATCAGATTATTGCTTTTTATAAATGGAATGATACCAGGACCAATGAAACCTTGACGGTTATCAGTTTAGATGCTTATAATATGCAATCTGGTTCTGTGCAATTACCACTTCATGAATTGAAATTAAATCATGGTCAAAAAGTAGAAGTTGAAGATTTAGTAACATCAAATTGCTACAATTGGTATAATGAATGGAATTATGTAGAATTAAATGCAACACTGCCATTTCATATTTTTAAAATTAATAAGTAAAACATAAAATATTTCTATTAAAATAATTTAGGAAATTTTTTGACCTCATAACTATGGCACAAACAAAAGCACACAGTCTTTTTACAGAATTTGATATCCACCTCTTTCAGGCAGGAAAACACTATCGTCTTTACGAAAAATTCGGATCACATATTACAACCGTTGATGGTGTAAAAGGAACTTACTTCGCAGTTTGGGCTCCAAGTGCAAAAACTGTGGCTGTAATTGGAGATTTTAATTTTTGGCTGGAAGGAGAACATCACTTAAATGTGCGTTGGGATGGAAGTGGAATTTGGGAAGGATTTATTCCTGAAGTAAGCAAAGGAAGTATTTATAAATATAAAATAAGGAGCACGAATAACGATATAATCACAGAGAAAGCAGATCCTTTTGCACGAAGATGTGAGCACCCACCTAAAACGGCTTCGGTAGTTTGGGAAGACGAATATGCTTGGAAAGATAAAAAATGGATGAAAAACAGAAAGAAGAATAATGCGCTAGATGCACCTTTTTCTGTTTATGAAGTTCACTTAGGCTCTTGGAAAAAACAAATTGAAGAAAACCGCTTTTTAAGCTACAGGGAATTAGCAGAAGAATTAGTTGATTATGTTGAAGAAATGAATTTTACCCATGTAGAATTTATGCCAATTATGGAATATCCATATGATCCGAGTTGGGGATATCAATTAACGGGATATTTTGCACCGACGTCACGTTTTGGATATCCCGATGAATTTAAATATTTAGTAGATAAATTCCATGAAAAAGGAATTGGAGTCCTATTAGACTGGGTTCCTTCTCACTTTCCTTCGGATGATCACGGTCTAGGGTTCTTCGATGGCTCTCATTTATATGAACATCCCGATAGAAGAAAAGGGTATCACCAAGATTGGAAAAGTTTAATTTTCAACTACGGCAGAAACGAGATAAAAGCATTTTTAATTAGCAATGCAATTTTTTGGTTAGACCAATATCATGCAGATGGATTAAGAGTCGATGCTGTTGCTTCTATGCTATTTCTAGATTATTCAAGAGAGGAAGGTGAATGGGAACCAAATGAGTTTGGTGGTAGAGAAAACTTAGATGCCATTAGTTTTATTAAAGAAATGAATGCTGCTGTATATGAAGCGTTTCCAGATGTACAAACTATCGCCGAAGAATCTACCTCTTTTCCGCAAGTATCTAGACCAATTTACGATGGTGGATTAGGTTTTGGTATGAAATGGATGATGGGTTGGATGCATGATACTTTAGATTACTTTGCTAAAGAACCCGTTTACAGAAAACATCATCAAAATGATTTAACATTTAGTTTAAATTATGCCTTTACAGAAAATTTTATGCTACCTCTTTCTCATGATGAAGTTGTGTATGGTAAAAAATCGATTGTAGACAAAATGCCTGGTGATGAATGGCAGAAATTCGGAAACTTACGTTTACTTTATAGCTTTATGTATACGCATCCAGGAGCAAAATTATTGTTTCAGGGTGGTGAATTTGGACAAACAAGTGAATGGAATTTTAATGGAAGTTTAGATTGGCATTTATTAGATTTCGACGTTCATAAAGGAGCACAAACTTTAGTGAAAGATTTAAATAAGTTATACAAAAAAGAACCAGCTTTGCATCAAAAGCAATTCTCACCAGAAGGATTTGAGTGGATAGATCATGGAGATCACGAAAACTCAGTAATGTCTTACCTTAGAAAAGGTGTAAATGAAAAAGATAATATAATAGTTGTTTTAAACCTTACTCCAGTTCCGAGAGAGGACTATAGAGTAGGTTTACCAAAAGCGGGTACTCTAATACCAATTTTTAATAGTGATGCCGTAAAATATAATGGATCAGGAAAATTTGAAAACAAAAAAATAACTTCAGACCAAAAAGTATGGAATGGCAGAGATCATTCTATCCAATTAAATTTACCTCCATTAGGTATGATGGTATACAAATACAACTAATATTAAATCCTCTTTTTTATCTATGCTTATAATTTGATAAAAAAGAGGATTTCTTTTTTTATACTTGAAAAAGAAATAAAGCAAATTTAAAAATTCTTTTAGTAATATTTAAAATAAAATGTAGTACTCTTATTTTTAAATAAATAAGCAATATTTTAACATTTAATACAGACTAAAACGTTATCGTAGAAAAAAATAAATAAACATATGATTTTTACAAACTTTCACGATTTTTACAAGTCGAAACAAACCAGCTAAACAATGATTGTTAATACAGAGCTAGAACAAAAAGGGAATTTATTTCCATCTAAAATAGTGAACTACACGAAAGATGTAGATACATTATATTTTACAACAAAGAACAATGTTGTTTTGCAACTTACAGTTGTAAGAGACAGTGTTCTTAGATTTAGATATGCCACTGCCGGTAAGTTTGAAAATGACTTTTCTTACGGAATTACAAAATATGCTAGCAGAGGATACAATTTTTTAGAAGTTACGGAAGACGAAAAGAACTATACGATAACCACTTCAAAACTTATTTGTAAAGTTGAAAAACAAAGTTTACAAGTTAGCTTATATGATGCAAAAGATTTAAAAATCATCAACCAAGATGAAATTGGTTTTCACTGGGAAGAAAGTTATGAATATGGTGGAGATATCGTAAAAATGAGTAAGGTTTGTCAAAAGTCTGAAAGCTTTTATGGTTTAGGTGATAAACCAGTTGATGTGAATTTAAAAGGAAAACGTTTTGAAAACTGGGCAACAGATTCTTATGCTTTTGGAAAAGATACAGATCCTATTTATAAAGCGATTCCGTTTTACACAGCCATTCAAGATGGTAAATCTTATGGTATTTTCTTTGATAATACTTTTAAAACTCATTTTGATTTTGCACATGAAAGAAGAAATGTAACCAGTTTTTGGGCACAAGGTGGTGAAATGAATTACTACTTTATTTATGGACCAAAAATGGAAGATGTCGTTATAAACTATACAGATTTAACAGGGAAACCTCAACACTTACCACCATTATGGGCTTTAGGATTCCATCAATGTAAATGGAGTTATTATCCAGAAAGTAATGTAAAAGAAGTCACAAAAAAATTTAGAGATTTAAAAATACCATGTGATGCAATCTATTTAGACATCGATTATATGGAAGGTTTCCGCTGTTTTACTTGGGATAAAAAACATTTTCCAGACCCAAAAAGAATGGTGAAGGAGTTAGAAAGTGATGGTTTTAAAACTGTAGTTATTATTGACCCAGGAATTAAAATAGATTTGGAATACCCCGTATTTAAAGAAGCTTTAGATAAAGACTATTTCTGCAAACGTGCAGATGGTCCTTACATGAAAGGTAAAGTATGGCCCGGAGAATGTTATTTTCCAGACTTTACGAAACCAGAGGTAAGAACTTGGTGGGAAGGTTTATTTCAAGAACTGATTGAAGATATTGGAGTAAAAGGAGTTTGGAATGACATGAACGAACCAGCTGTAATGGACGTCCCTAATAAATCATTCCCAGATGATGTTCGTCATGATTATGATGGCAACCCTTGTTCACATAGAAAAGCACACAATATTTACGGAATGCAAATGGCCCGTGCAACATACCATGGATTAAAGAAATATGCCTATCCTAAACGTCCTTTTGTAATTACAAGAGCAGCTTATTCTGGTACACAACGTTATACATCTACTTGGATGGGAGATAACGTGGCAACCTGGGAACATTTAGCAATTGCGAACAACCAAGCACAGCGAATGGCAATGTCTGGTTTCTCTTTTGCAGGAAGTGATATTGGTGGATTTGCAGAACAACCTCAAGGAGAATTATTCGCACGTTGGATTCAATTAGGAATTTTCCATGCTTTTTGTAGAGTTCACTCTTCCGGTGATCATGGAAATCAAGAACCTTGGGTATTCGGTGAAGAAATTACGGATATTGTTCGTAAGTTTATTGAAATAAGGTATCAATTATTACCATACTTATACACCGCTTTTTGGAATCATATTAAAAAAGGAACTCCGATCTTAAAATCTTTAGTATTATTCGATCAAGAAGATCATGGAACACATTATAGAAGTGATGAGTTTGTGTATGGAGATAAAATTTTAGTTTGCCCAATTTTAGAACCAAATGCTAAAGGAAGAAGAATGTATGTGCCAAGAGGTAAATGGTATAATTATTGGACTGATGAGGTTATAGAAGGAGGAAGAGAAATTTGGGTAGATGCAGATATAGATAGTGTACCTTTCTTCATCAAAGAAGGAGCTGTTATTCCTAAATATCCTGTTCAACAATATGTTGGAGAAAAGAAAATAGATGATATCACTTTAGACGTTTATTATAAAAAAGGTAAAGAAAAATCTGAACTTTTTGATGATGCACATGATGGTTATGACTACAAAAAAGGCAGATATAGTTTACGTACTTTTAAATTGACTGGTAAAAAGCATGAGTTTATTTTACAACAACACAAAGAAGGTGTATTTGATGCAGAATACAAGAAATTTAATATTGTATTCCACAACTTACCGTTTACAATCACCTCTATACAAATAGATAATGTAGAAATTTCTTTAAAGAATGTTAACACTGGTAAAAACCAATCTATACTAATAGATAAAGAGTTTACAGAGTTACATTTGTTTGGAAAATAGATAATTAGAACATCAGTAAAACGAGAAATCTCCCTGTAAATAGGGAGTCTTCTACCAGTTTATAGGGAGGTAAAAAAATCATCATAAATGGGTATTGTATGACATCTATTTTTATTGTAAATTTATATTCTTCTAAATTATTCCCTAAAGATTTGATTTAGACTTATTCTAAGTTTTTATTTGAATAAAAGCGATTAAATTACCTCCTAGATATTTAATCGCTTTTTTATTTTATAATTTAACCTAAGTAAAAGCCTCAAAACAATGTTTTGAGGCTTTTACTTTTTATCTAATAAGAAAACTATATTCCGTCTGCTAATCCCTTTAATTTTTGAGTGTTTTCAGCCAGCATTAATTCGTCTATTATTTTCTGAATATCACCGTTTAAAATATTCGGTAAATCATATAATGACAAACCAATTCTATGATCTGTAACTCTTCCCTGTGCATAATTATAGGTTCTAATTTTAGCACTTCTATCTCCAGAAGAAACCATAGAGCCACGCTTTAAAGCATCTTCTGCATTCTTCTTTGCTAATTCCATATCATATAAACGAGAACGTAATACTTTAAATGCTTTCTCTTTGTTTTTATGCTGAGACTTTTGATCTTGACATTGCGCAACTAAACCAGAAGGGATATGTGTTAAACGAACTGCCGAATAGGTTGTATTTACAGACTGTCCTCCAGGACCAGAAGAACAGAAAAAATCGATCCTTACATCTTTTGGATTGATTTCTACATCAAACTCTTCTGCTTCAGGAAACACCATACAAGTTGCAGCAGATGTATGCACACGACCTTGAGTTTCTGTTTGTGGAACTCTTTGCACACGATGCACACCAGCTTCAAACTTTAAAGTTCCATAAACATCAGCACCGTTTACTTCGAACTGAATTTCTTTAAAACCACCATTTGTTCCTTCAGAGTAATCTACTGTAGAAACTTTCCAACCTTTACTTTCGCAATATTTAGAATACATTCTAAATAAATCTCCAGCAAAAATACTTGCTTCATCTCCTCCAGTTCCTGCACGCAATTCTACAACCGCGTTTTTAGAATCTTCTGGATCTTTTGGTATTAATAAGAATTTTATTTCGTCTTCTAATTGCGGAATTCTTGTGTTAGCTTCATCTATTTCCATCTTCGCCATTTCTGTCATTTCAGCATCAGAGCCGTCGGAAATAATTTCTTTTGCTTCTTCTATATTGTTCGTTAAAGTTTGATATTCATCTCCTTTTACAACGACACTTCCTAAATCTTTATATTCTTTCATTAATTGTGCATAACGCTTCTGATCCATGATAATTTCTGGCTGAATAATCAAATCAGAAACCTCATCATAACGTTGCTTAACAATTCTTAATTTATCTAACATCTTCTACTCTTTTCTTGGAATGCGAATTTACAATTTTTATAGGTATGTTTGAAGTACACAAACATTTTTTATGAAATCACTCCTTTTTACTTATTGTTTTTTGTTGGTGATTTCCTGTGAAAAGAGAATTGAATTCTCATTTAACGAATAACTCCAAATACTTTTTAAAAGCATTTGGACTTTTTAGTTTCTTAATAAAAGTCTATCCGCACTTAGAAGAACCGCACTCTTTACATGTTAAACATCCTTCTTGGTAAATCAATTCATTAGAATTACAATTATCACAAGTTTGTCCTTTGGCTTCTGTACCATCTTCCACATAACGCTTTAACGCGCGCTGCACTCCATTTTTCCATGTACTTATAGATTCAGAATCTAACTGTAAACTTTGTATTAATTCTACAATTTTATCAATAGGCATTCCATGACGTAAAGTTCCAGAAATTAGTTTCGCATAGTTCCAGAACTCTGGATTGAACTTATGAGATAATCCTTCTATAGTAGTTTTATAACCTCTTTTATTTTGATATTGAAAATCGTAACGTGATGTTCCATCTTCATTTCTGTTTTTAATAATAAGTCCTTTTTCTACCCAACGTGGAATTAAAATTCCATCTTCATCATCTGTTAATCCTGTGAAAATTTCATAAGGTTTATGATCGACCAAACCAACAAAAGCAATCCATTTTTCTTTTTGATTTTGAAAACGAACCACATCTGCTTCTAATATTTCAGGACGCTTTTTTGGAAATACTCCTGTGGTTTTATCTTCTTTCTTTTCATCCATAGAAATTAAAACCCCAGAACGCGAACCATCTCTATAAACAGTCACACCTTTGCAGCCAGCTTCCCAAGCTTTTAAATACAAATCACCAACTAATTCTTCAGTAGCTTCATTCGGTAAATTAATAGTAACACTAATAGAGTGATCTACCCATTTTTGAATAGCACCTTGCATACTTATTTTACTAGCCCAATCAATATCATTAGAAGTTGCTTTATAATACGGAGATTGTTTTACAAGTTCATTTAATTCTTCTTGAGAAAAATTTTTACCAGAATCTATTCCGTTAACTTCCATCCATTGTTTAAAACGATGGTGAAAAACAACATATTCTTCCCATGCATCTCCTAATTCATCCACAAAATCAACTCTTATATCTTTATCATTTGGATTCACTTTTTTTCTACGCTTATAAACCGGCATAAATACAGGCTCAATTCCTGATGAAGTTTGTGTCATTAAACTAGTCGTACCTGTCGGTGCGATTGTCAACAAAGCAATATTTCTACGTCCATGTTCTAACATTTCATAATATAGTTTACTATCTGCTTCTTTTATTCGTAAAATAAACGGATTCTCTTTTTCTCTTTCTGCGTCAAAAATAGAAAATGCGCCTCTTTCTTTTGCTAAATTTACAGATGCCCTATACGTTTCTATGCCTAATACTTTATGAACTTGAGTAGAAAAACTATTTCCTTCTTCACTTCCATAACGGATTCCTAAAGCGGCTAACATATCGCCTTCAGCAGTAATACCTATGCCCGTTCTTCTTCCTTCAAATGCTTTTTTTCTAATATTTAACCACAGGTTTTTTTCTGTAGCTTTTACATCGTCTTGCTCTGGATCTTGTTCAATTTTTTCTAAAATTCCATCAATTTTCTCCAACTCTAAATCAATGATATCATCCATCATTCTCTGGGCGATAACGATATGTTTTTTGAATAATTCAAAATTGAAATCAGCTTTGTTTGTAAATGGATTCTCTACATACGAAAACAAATTTATCGCCAACAACCTGCAAGAATCATAAGGGCATAAAGGAATTTCGCCACAAGGGTTTGTAGAAACCGTTTTATAACCTAAGTCAGCATAACAATCTGGCACCGATTCGTTGATAATCGTATCCCAAAATAAGATACCTGGTTCTGCAGATTTCCATGCATTATGCACAATTTTACCCCAAATTTTAGAAGCTTCTATTTCTTTAATGTATAAAGGATTCTTACTATTAATAGGATATTTTTGCGTGTACTTTTCATTTGCTTTTACAGCTTTCATAAACGCATCATCAATTCTCACAGAAACATTTGCACCCGTAACTTTTCCTTGTTCTAACTTCGCATCAATAAAATCTTCTACATCTGGATGATTTATAGAGACGGATAACATGAGCGCACCTCTTCTTCCGTCTTGTGCAACTTCTCTCGTTGAATTTGAATAACGCTCCATAAAAGGAACAATACCTGTAGAAGTTAATGCAGAATTTTTTACTGGAGAAGCTTTTGGACGAATGTGAGATAAATCATGACCAACGCCACCTCTTCGTTTCATTAATTGCACTTGCTCTTGGTCTATTTTCATAATCCCACCATAAGAATCAGATGCACCATCATTACCAATTACAAAACAATTAGACAAAGAAGCAATTTGAAAAGGATTACCTATTCCTGCCATTGGACTTCCTTGAGGAACTATATATTTGAAATTTTTGATCACCTCAAAAATTTCTGATTCTGATATTGGGTTTTTATATTTCTGCTCAACTCTTGCTATTTCTGAAGCAATTCTTTGATGCATATCATCTGGAGTTTTCTCATAGATATTATCTGCAGCATCTTTTAATGCATATTTATTTAACCATACACTTGCGGCTAATTCATCACCATTAAAATAGTTAAGTGCAGCTTTTAAAGCCTCGTCTCTAGAATATGTGTTTTGAGGAGTGAGCACAGTTTTGGATTTCATTATATTTAAGTTGTTTTAATTATTAGGGGTCTAAATTTCACGAAAAAGAAGAAGAAAAAAAATGATAAAAGTCATAAAGTCTTCAATAAAAAAAGTTAAATAACTAATTTTAAGTTCTTTATGTATTTATTAATACAGAAAAATTAAAAAAAATTGATTTTAAAAAATGGAAAAAATTAATACTCAAAAACGCCAAACTCACTTTTAATCGTCAATTTTTTAGAAGATGAACTTTCTACATGTCCAACTATTTTTGCATCTACATTGAAAGATTTAGAAATACTTATAATGTCTTCTGCTATTTCTGGAGAAACATAAATTTCCATTCTATGACCACAATTAAATACTTGATACATTTCTTTCCAATCTGTTTTAGATTGATCTTGTATTAATTTAAATAATGGTGGAATCGGAAACATATTATCTTTTACAATGTGCAAATTATCTATAAAGTGTAAGATTTTTGTTTGAGCACCACCAGAACAATGAATCATTCCGTGAACAGTTTCAGAATTGAATTTTGATAAAATTTCTTTAATAATAGGTGCATACGTTCTTGTTGGAGATAAAACCAATTTACCTGCATTAATAGGAGAATTTTCAACTGAATCAGTGAGTTTTATATTTCCTGAATACACCAAATCAGCAGGTACAGCAGCGTCAAAACTTTCTGGATATTTATCAGCTAAATATTTATGAAAAACATCATGTCTTGCAGATGTTAATCCGTTCGAACCCATTCCTCCATTATATTCAGTTTCATAACTTGCTTGCCCAAAAGACTCTAAACCAACTATTACATCACCCGCTTTTATGTTTGCATTATCAACAACATCGGTACGTTTAATGCGAGCTGTAACGGTTGAATCAACAATAATAGTTCTTACCAAATCACCTACATCCGCAGTTTCTCCTCCAGTAGAATGAATCGTTACACCAAACCCTTTTAAATCTTCAATTAATTCTTCTGTTCCGTTTATAATTGCTGATAAAACTTCACCAGGAATCTTACTTTTATTTCTACCAATAGTGGATGATAACATAATATTATCTATAGCACCAACACACAATAAATCGTCAATGTTCATTATTAATGCATCTTGTGCAATGCCTTTCCATACAGAAATATCTCCAGTTTCTTTCCAATACATATAAGCTAAAGAGGACTTTGTTCCTGCTCCATCTGCATGCATTATTAAACAGTAATCCTCATCGTTTGTTAAGTAATCTGGCACAATCTTACAAAATGCTTTTGGAAATAAACCTTTATCTATATTCTTTATTGCATTGTGTACATCTTCTTTTGATGCAGAAACACCTCTTTGTGCGTAACGTTTAGAAACTTCTTGACCCATGTTGTTGTGTTGTGAATTGCAAATTTAGTTGTTCTAAATTTTATATCAATAAAAAAAGCGAACGTTTTTTATCGTTCGCTTTTAAAATTTTTTATTAAATATTATTCCCAATCTGGCATAGCAGCATCTTGAAATAAAATTATTCTTTGAAGATTTCCTGATAAATTTGTTTTAGTAATATTCTTTTGAGAAATGCCATCATTAGATGTATTCACAAAAATAATATTAGCTTCATTTGGCGAAAAACGAGGATCTAAATCATTAGTACCGCTTTCTTTTTCTTCATCAGAAACATCTATAAAGGTCATCTCTGTAAAATTATAAATAAACACCCGAGTATCTAATTGTCTGTAATCAGGTGCTTGGTAATTAGAAACATCTCTAGTAAACAATAATTCATTTCCTGATACTGAAAAATTTACTCCCCCTAAAGCAGCTTGAACTTCAGAAATCACAGTATGTAAGACATTTCCGCTCAAATCAATAACTAAAATTGAACCATTATAACCATTTGAATTGTTTGTTTTTATAGCAATTTTTGATCCATCTGAACTCCAATCACATTCAGTTATTAAACTCCCGTCTATTGTTTCATATATTATTTGCAATCCACTACCGTCTTTATTTATTGCATATAACTTATCAAAAGAGGAGTATAATAATTTACTTCCATTTGGCGACCATGAAAAATCCATTTCATTTAAGTTAAAACCCGCTACGGGTATTGTAGATGTTACTTTCGTTATATCATCTCCATTAGTCTTCATCGTATATAAATGAGCTTCATTATTATCTGTTCTTAAAAAGGCGATTAAATTAGTTTCACTGCTCCTTCTGGGCCTCCATGAGTTTAGGCTAGAATTTGTTAGTTGCACTGTATTAAAAATTTCATTATTTATATCGCCTAAACTTGCTGAATAAATAACATTATTCCCTTGTTCTTTTTTAACATAAAAATATCTATTTTCTGGATCATCTTTAATCGTAAAAGATCTAACATTACTTATAACTTCTGGATTAATATTATCAGTTACTTCTATACTCCAAAAATATTTTGCTCCATATTTTAAGTTATGTAATGTATAGCTTTTATCTTTTATATCCGTTATTCTGTCTACATCACTATTAAAATCATTTCTAATTTCTATCGCATATGTTAACTCATCTTCCTCTGGATCTGTTGATTCCCATGACAGTTCAACTTCATTGAGTAAATCCATAGTTCCGTCATTTGGTGTTATAAGTTCTGGTGTTGTTGGTGATTTATTTAGTGCTGTTGAAATTTCCATATCAAAAACAATATTTATAGTATCTCCAACAAAAACTGCAGCTGCTTCAATTTTAGCTAAAAAATTGTTTTTTTCTGCTTGAGCAGAATAATCTCCCGCAGGTACGTCAGTAATTATAAATTCTCCATTTACATCTGTGAATACCGAATTATTTGTAGGGCTCAGTGTAATTTTTGCATTCTCAATTGATTCAAATGTCTCACTATCAACTACCTTTCCCGTAACAACTCCAAACCCAACTATATCAATTGTATCTTCGCTACATCCTCCCAAAACGGAAACCATAATAACGAAAGCGAATATTCTCTTTCTTAATTTATTCATTTTTAGTGCCTTTTTTATTTAATATTTTTGATTGAGCTTTCTTATATGGCTTGCCTAAATAAAAACTTATTCCTACTCCAAAACGCCAAAAATAATCATCTCGTTTACCATTAACTAACCCATCCAAGTCGTCTTTAAATGTAATATTCTGTTCACCAAAAACTCTAAGCCCAAGTTTAGGCGATAGCAAATATTCAAACCCTAAACCATATTGAACCTTGAACCTTGTATCTGAATCCAGAATTGCCCCTCCGCCTCCAAATATATAAGGCGTTAAATTATCATGAGGTAATAATATAAGTTCCAAATTCGCATCTATAGAGATAAATTCATCATTAAAAATATTTTCATTTTGCAACTTAAACATAGATGCTCCTACACCAATGTTTAAATTAGGACCAAACAAAAATTGTTTATATTGTATTTTACCATTGTAGCTGACCTTTGGGTTTGAATAATCTCCGTCCATTAAAGCGACACCTCCTGCAAAATCAATACCCGCTTTACCTCTGTTATCTGTAAAAGAACGATTTAGCAATTTAGTAGACTTTGCCTCTTCGACTTCTTTATTATGTTCTTTCGTGATTTTTCGTACAACTTCGTCACCGCCAACGGGGGTCCATAGTCCGTCAATTATTCCCTCAACAATTAAAGTTTCAACAGCTTTTTCTATGGCCTCCTTAACAGCCATTTGTGATGGTTCATTTTGACTAACACCCGTTTCAACCTCTAAAAGTCTCTTTACATTAACAAATCTAAATAAGTTAATATCAATTGCTTGTGACAAAATGGTTTTAGAGATATAAACTGTTTTTAATATTTTACCGTTAGAAGTTGACACTGCTCTTAAATAAATGGTAATTCTATCTTGCCTATACTGTGTTGATCCACCTGCTCCAAAATATTTGGCACCCAATCCACCGGTTGTTATATTAGAGTCATAAGAAACAACTCCTCCTTCTAATAAGATACCTGCAAAAAGTAATGGTGGAAGATCTGCAGTGTTATCAACTTGATTTTTATCATATTGCTGTCGAGTAGACCTAATAATTTGTCTTTCATTCAACAAATTACTCACGTTTTCTCTTTCAATCGGAATAAACCATTTAGAATCTTCTAATGCCTTAATTAATATTGACGTTCCCCCTTGGGTAACAGCTGTACTATAACTTATCCCATTATCTACCTGTTTATACTGCCCTGTTTGGTCTCTAAATTTATATACTCCAACAGAAATAGGCGTTGCCGGTACTATACCGCTTAAGGTTTCACTTTCAAATGTACTTTCTCCAAATCGAGCTGCTTCTGTTTTAAGAGGTTGATTGAAATAGGCTCCACAGCCAACTAAAAGCATAAACACAAAACATACTAAACCTCGTCTAATTATTTTTATCATTTGTTAAATTTCAGGAATTAATTAGGTATAATTATTTGAGTTTGTTCACCATTATTCGTGTCTAAAATATTAATGGAAAGCCCTCCACTAGTTGGTACAATTTCTATCACTAAACTACCAAATGTAAAAGTCCCTTCGGTTAATAGCGAATCGCCGAACTCGGTTTGAAGTAAATCTCTAGAAAGTTGATTTAACAGCTGCCTATTTAAGGTCTCTACAAACCTATCCAAATCTGTCGTTTGATCTGAACCAGAAGACGCTTCCTTAAATTTATTTTGTGCTTGTGCTTGACTTAATAACCACTGTGCATTAAATGAATTACCCCCTAAAAATGATGGATTTATAGGCTTATAGACAATGCTTTGCGCTGTCAATAAAATTGGTATAAAAATTAAAACAATTAATATATATTTTTTTAACATATCCTTTTTTTTTATTACTTAAAACTTAATATTTTTTTTATACAAAAATTTTCTTTTTTCATTATAATCATTAATTACGTCTATAGCCTGTCTAGCCGCTGACTGCAAATAGTCTTCGTTTGGCCTAGTTGTCATTTTATATACCATTTTATCATCAATATCAATTCTTACTTCACTATTAATACCTAATAAGGGTTTTTCGATAACATGAATTACGAATGGATATTTAGCACCACTCGTATTATACTCTTGATAAAAAAAATCATAAAAATCTTTACCTAGCTTGGTAACTACATCTTCAACCACCAGCCCGTTTATTTCAATGGTTTCTTCAGCCATTGGTTTTGTTTCTAATTTTTTAACTTTAGAAACAACAATAGCCGTATCCTTTGATATTAATTTCCCGTCTTTTCTAATAAAGAAAAAGAGCTTTAGCTCGTCACGATCTTTAATTACAATTTTTAAAGTTGCTAAATTTTTTCTTTCATTTGGTCTTAAAGAAAACTCGCCTGACTGTGTGTTTTTTAAGTAATTACCAAAAGCATCCAATTTTAATGCTAATAAATTGAAATTATAACCTTCGACATAAATTTTACTGTGATTTTCAACAATCCCACTAATATCAACTAAACCATTTACTCTTTTTATCAATATTTTAGCTTCAACTTCCTGACTTTTAACTTGCTTTGTAGGGTGATCTAATTCTTGTATGGCAACTGCTTTACCTTTTGTAATGCTGTCACTTTCAGTAACCGCCTCATTCCATTTTGTTTCAGATGCGCTACTTTTTTCCACGATTAACCAGGCATCCTTATTTATACTTTTTTTAATTTTAGTAAGATTATTAATTGCATCGATTCTATTTTTATAACTACCATAAGAAACTCTAGTTAATCCGATTTGATTTATTGCTGAAATTCTCGCGTTATATCCCAACGACTTTAGTTCATTCAGCTTTTTATCGGCATTATCAGGGTTTCTATATAAACCCGCAATAATATGAAATGATAATTCACCTATTATACTATTTAGGGCTTGTTGCTTTTCCTGTTTTTGATCTTGTTTGTCCTTTGCAAAAGGTTTTGCAACCTGTGCATTTAAGCTAAACCCAATAAGAAACAAAATTAACATTACTCTATACGTAACTTTACTCATAACTTAATAATTGGTTATTATTAATCTCTGGTTACCAGACATTTGCTTAATAAGTAAATCTTTCATCAATGAGTTTTTACCAAAAATTTGAATAGAACTTTTATTGCCTTCTTGCAAAACATTAAGGTTCATATCTGCACTGTTGTAAAAATCTATGAATTGAAAATTATTATTATTTCCTAATTGATTTACTTTTTGCTGACTTTTACCAGATGAATTTATATCGATATTATTATTATTACCAAATTGTAATATAGTAGCAGACTGCAAAGAATTCGATTTTGAATACTCATAATTATTAACAAAATTAGTACTGCTTAAATTAAAATAAGTATTAATTAATGTCGTGTTTTGATCTTCAACCTGGGCGTTCATTTCATAAATAGACATAAAACAAAACACTAAGATTCCGTATTTTAATAAGAATTTCATCTTTCCAGTTTTTGTAGTTATTTAAATGTGACTTCTTTTTAATAATTAATTTTCTTGATAAAAATTAACCGTATTAGAGTTACCAATTAGAATTAGAACACTTCTGTGATAGTATCCGATCTGCTGAACATCGTTAAAGTTGTTATTTCCGCTTGAGTACTATTAATTTGTTGCGGTCATTATCATAAGAACTTAAACCTCCGTCATTATTATCTGTTTGATGTATATAGATTTCATTATCATTACCAAGTTGATTAACATCACTAACATTTGTTATTAGTTACCCTGTATTACATTAACAGAATTACCATTACCATTTTGATTAATAACACTATTTTGTTGTGATCCTGTTTGAAAAACTTTTGCAAAATTATCATTACCAACCTGAACTATGTGACTAAAACCTAAATTACCTTCTTGATTAGATTCAACTCGGTTATTATCACCTAAACCTTGAAAAATAAAACTTTCATTATTTGTACCTATCTGATAAACATAACCATGACTAGATGTACCAATTTGTTCCCAGTTACTTATTCCTAATTCACCGTTTTGAGTCACAGAAGCAAAATTATTAGCTCCTGATTGAGAAACCCAACTATTATTTGTAGAAACGTGTTGCGTTACGAAAGCGCGATTCTCAGAACCAGATTGATAAATTTCGGACATCTGTGATGTACCATGCTGATCAAGATATGCTTCATCTTCAGTACCGATTTGTTCAATATAACTAGTATTAGAAAAATCTTCTTGAATTGCAACAGCTATATTGTCAATACCATTTTGATAAATAGTAGATAAATGTTTTTCTGTAAACGAAGTATTTAATGACTGAGTCGTTTCAGCGTAATTACCTGTACCTCCATTTGTGCGATCAACCGTATGATAGGCTTCATTCCAATGATCATCTTGGGTAATTGTTGATATATTATCATTACCGTTAATATTAATCCATGCCTGGTTTAAGTGTGCATTACCTAACTGGGTAACTTGTGTAATATTATTATCTCCTGCAATCTTAGTGTTTGCAAGGTTTCGATACCTTAATTGATTTACATTGGTTGTATTGGTATTTCCAGTTACCGCAATATCATTTACATGGCCATTACCACTCTGATATACTGTTCCGATATTTCCAGCACCTACTTGAGATACATTACTATTGTTTGATTGGGAAAATCCAAAAGTAGAAATTCCTGCTAATACTAAAATAGTTAATAATTTTTTCATGATAATAAGGTTTTCTAATTTAGAATAATTCATATTTACTTTTTTATATTAAAAATCACAATCAAGTTTTTTTTTATAAACCTTGATTGTGATTTTTGTTATAATTAGTTGCTCTGATTTACAAACATGCTATTACCTATGCCAGTTTGAGTTATTGTACTCACATGACTATTTCCTATTTGGTATACGTCTGCAACATTCTCTCCACCAAATCCATCTTGAGTAATAGAACTTTCTAAAAAATACCCATCTTGAAATACATCAGCAGTATTCGAAAAAGTGGCTGCACTACCTGCAACTGAGGCGTTCTGCCAAATAAAACTGCTGTTCTTGTAACCCCATTGTTCAACATTGGCAAGTTCATCTTCACTTTGTTGATAAACGTAACTTTGATGTTTTACACCTACCTGTAAAACATTGGCAACTCCACCAGCAGCACCCATCTGGTCTATCTCGCTAGAATTCTTATACCCCCATTGACTTACATTAGCTGTAGATCCATGAAATGAACTCTGATTGATATCACTATAGTTCCTCAAACCTACTTGTAAAACATTGGCCTCAAAATCATTACCATTTTGGTCAACCTCACTTAAGTTTTTCCAACCATACTGTCTAATTGATGCAGAACTATTATTTCCATTTTGTAATGAAACTGATTTGTTCTTATATCCCAATTGTCCTAACTCCATAAAATTACCCTCACCACCATTATCTTCATTTACATAATGTTCTGAATGATTCATAATTCCACTTTGGTCAATATCAATTCCGTTGTTACTACCTACTATATCAACTAAAGAATAATTTTCTTGACCAATCTGATCTACTGTCCCATAATTTCCTGTACCTAATTGAGATACAGTACTTAAATTTGCTTGGGAAAATCCAAAAGAGGAAATTCCAGCTATTAATACAATACTTAATAATTTTTTCATAATAAAAGTTTTAAAATACATTTGTTAAATTTTACCACATCAAATTTTAGTTTGATATGAATTCAAAAGAAATGCTTGTAGCAGAGTTCTTTAAATTACAAGGGAAAATGTAAGTTATAAATTACATTTCAGTCAACTCTCGAGCCGAGAGTTGTAAACATCTATATTGCTCGATTAATCGTCAGTTTTAATTATACTACTAATTTAGGACAGCATACAACAACAATAAATGACCTAGATCAGTTTGAAAAATTTTTACACAAAAAACACTCTGAAGTTCGCCTTTTTCTTAAAAAAAATCAAAACACCTAGATATAAAGCCCTTTGTAAATGCGTGTGTTGTGTGAAAAATAAAATACAAGTAAAAAAAATACACTTATATAGATAAGTGTATTCCAAATAGTTTAATATTTAAAAATTGAAGATTTATTAATTGGTAAACAATAATTCTCGATACTTTGTTAATGGCCATAAATTATCGTCTACCATAGTTTCTAACTTATCGCAATGGTAGCGTATCTCCTTAAAAAAAGGTTTTACTTTACTACAATAATGTTCTGCCGATTTTAAACCAATATACTTATTCGCTTTTTTTCGTTCATCAACCATTTTATTTACTAGAGAATTAATTTCTGTAATATGATTAGAAATAACCATAATGAGTTCTATTTGTTCTTTTGCAATATTCTTAAACTCGGTTCCAAAAATTTCTTTAAGGTTTTTTGTATTTTCTAATAATGTGTTTTGATAAATTATAGCTGTAGGAACTATATGATTCCTAGCAATATCTCCTAAAACTCTACTTTCTATCTGAACTCTTTTTGTATATAATTCTAAATCTATTTCATACCTGGCTTCTAACTCCACTTTATTCATTACATCCATCTCCTCAAATAAATCTATTACCTTTTTGGTGATTTTTACTTTCAGTGCTGCTGGTGTCGTTTTATTATTGCTAAGTCCTCGCTTTTTTGCTTCCTTTTCCCAAGCCTCTCCATAACTATCTCCATCAAAACGAATGGCTTTAGAATCTTTTATATACTCTCTTAAAATATTAAAAACAGCTTCATCTTTTTTAAGTCCTTTTTCATCAACCAAAGTATCAACCTCAATCTTAAACTCCTTTAACTGTTTTGCAACAATTGTGTTTAAAACAGTCATTGGTATTGCGCAATTTGCCCAAGAACCAACAGCTCTAAATTCAAATTTATTTCCTGTAAATGCAAAAGGAGAAGTTCTATTTCTATCTGTATTATCTAATAAAATCTCAGGAATTTTACCAATAATATTTAGCTTTAAATCTGTTTTTTCTTGTGGTGAAAGCTTTCCTTTTGTAACGTTTTCTAGTTCATCTAATACCGCAGACAACTGACTTCCAACAAATACAGAGATAATAGCCGGTGGAGCCTCATTTGTTCCTAATCTATATTCATTACTCGCAGAGGCAACAGAGGCTCTTAATAGTTCTTCATAGACATAAACAGCCTTTATCGTATTGATAAAAAAAGTAAGAAATTGTAAATTTTTCATTGGTGTTTTGCCTGGGCTCAACAAATTAGTTCCATTATTTGAAGCTAAAGACCAATTATTATGTTTTCCAGAACCATTGATGCCTGCAAATGGTTTTTCATGAAATAATACCTTAAATTTATGTCTCCGAGAAACTTTCTGCATTACATCCATTAACAATGAATTATGATCTACCGCTAAATTTGCCTCCTCAAAAATTGGGGCTACTTCAAATTGATTTGGAGCTACTTCATTATGTCTTGTTTTAACAGGAATACCTAACAACATGCATTCTTGTTCTAAATCTTGCATAAAGCTCATTGCTCTTGCAGGAATTGTCCCAAAATAATGATCATCTAATTGTTGTCCTTTTGCAGGAGTATGGCCTAATAAGGTTCTACCTGTAAGCTGTAAATCTGGTCTAGAAAGTGCCAAAGCATCGTCAATCAAAAAGAATTCTTGCTCCCAACCTAAAGTAGCACTAACTTTATTTGCATTTTTATCAAAATATTTACAAACTGCTGTTGCATGTGTATCTAGTGCTTGTAAAGCTCTTAACAAGGGTGTCTTATTATCTAATGCTTCTCCTGTATATGCCACGAAAATAGTAGGAATACATAATGTAGTTTCATAAATGAATGCTGGAGAAGTTGGATCCCAGGCAGTATATCCTCTTGCCTCAAAAGTGTTTCTAATTCCTCCATGAGGGAAACTTGATGCGTCTGGTTCTTGCTGAACCAATTGTTCTCCATCAAATTTTTCCATTGCTAAACTTCCGTTAATAGATTCGAAAAAAGCATCGTGTTTTTCTGCTGTTGCACCAGTAAGCGGCTGAAACCAATGTGTATAATGAGTTGCACCTTTAGACATTGCCCAATCTTTCATACTTACAGCAACTTGGTCTGCTATCTTTCTGTCTATTTTAGTTCCATGTTCAATAGCGTTCATTACACTTTCATAAGCTGCACGTGTAAGATACTGTTGCATAGCATGTTTATTAAAAACATTTTGGCCAAAAAGTGTTGACCTTTTTTCACTCTGAACCACTTTTATAGGATCTCTATGAAGTGTTTCTTGTAATGCATTGAATCTAATTCTTGACATATTACTAATATTTTCTACTAATTTTTAATTTTACACAAATATACCCTATAAAAATTAGGGATAAAACTATTTTTAAGTGATTTTAAAATTTTTACCCCTATTTTTTTTGATATCTATCGAAATTATTTCATTTTTGTAGGACGAACATCACACAAACAATTATATTATGGCAAAAATTAAATTAGAATACATTTGGTTAGATGGTTACAAGCCAACTCAAAACTTAAGAAGTAAAACTAAAGTTGAAGAGCACGAGAACTTCGAAGGAACAATTGAAGAATTAGGTCTTTGGTCTTTTGATGGTTCTTCTACACAACAAGCTTCTGGAGGAGCGTCTGACTGTATTTTAAAACCAGTTGCAATATATCCAGATCCATCTCGTATCAATGGATGGTTGGTAATGACTGAAGTGATGAATGCTGATGGAACACCACATGAATCTAATGCACGTGCTACTATTGAAGATGATGATAACGATTTCTGGTTCGGATTTGAACAAGAATACTTTATTATGAGCACTGAAACTGAATTACCTTTAGGATTTCCAAGAGGTGGTTATCCAGCGCCACAAGGAATGTACTACTGCTCTGTTGGAGGAAGACATACTCATGGTCGTGATTTAGTTGAACAACATGCTGATTTATGTATTGATGCTGGATTAAACTTTGAAGGAATTAACCAAGAGGTTGCATCTGGACAATGGGAATACCAATTATTTGCAAAAGGAGCTAAGAAAGCAGGAGATGAAATCTGGGTTTCTAGATATTTATTAGATCGCTTAACTGAAGGTAGAGGAATGTATATAGAATACCACCCAAAACCATTAGGAGATACTGACTGGAATGGATCTGGGATGCATGCTAACTTTTCTAATACAATCTTAAGAACCTGTGGCTCTAAAGAAAAATATATTGAAATTTGTGAAGCTTTCCGTCCACTAGTAAAAGAACACATCGCAGTTTATGGCGAGCATAATGAACAACGTTTAACTGGAGATCACGAAACTGCATCTATCCATGACTTCTCTTGGGGGGTTTCAGATAGAGGAGCGTCTATTCGTATTCCAATTATCGCTGTAGAAAAAGGATACAAAGGATGGTTAGAAGATCGTCGTCCATCTTCAAACGGAGATCCATACAAAATTGCTGCAAGAATTATCAAAACTGTGAAACCCGTTAAATAATCTTACTGCCTTTATAATATCAAAAACGCCAACAATTTAATGTTGGCGTTTTTTTGTGCACTATATTTAAACTTTTATTTTTCTTGTCCTGGAGGAAATTTAGAAACAATTTCTTTCACGAATTCTTTAATTCTAATTTCTTTTTTTTCTCTATCCTGAAGCCTTAAAGCCCCTGTTCCTATACCCTGCCAAACTAATTCCTTTTTAGATTTATCTATAAAATCAATAAATAAAGTACCTTCTGTATATTGAGAAATA
This sequence comes from uncultured Acidimicrobiia bacterium, assembly GCA_964195455.1. Lineage (GTDB taxonomy): Bacteria > Bacteroidota > Bacteroidia > Flavobacteriales > Flavobacteriaceae > Polaribacter. The sequence continues at coordinate 49,912 of CAXMOR010000069.1, read as the reverse complement.
CTTGTCGTATTCATTCCATTTCCTCTCCAAGGATTCCATCCCTGACCAAAACCGTAACCATAATTATTATTTTGATTAATATTCACCTTTCGTCTAGATTTTGTAAAAAAACTCACTAACAAATCGGGATTTTCAGACTTTATAAATCCTTGTATTAATAGCTCTGATTCTATTGCTCTTAATACTCGTTTTTTATCCAAGTCAGAAATTACGGCTTTATCAATTCCTGGTTTGTAAAACGCAAAAGTTTTATATTTTTTAAAATCAATCTTGGTATCATAATCAGTAACTACTTTTAAAGAGTTACATGATGACAATAAAATTAAACTTAGTAATAAAAGAACACTTTTTTTCATAATAAATTGGGTTTACGTTATTGAGTCTATTAAAGCATTTTCAACTAAATTAGGGAGTGTAACTTGCAAGTCTTTTTTTGATTTCATGGCTCTTTTAATAGCGAAAATAGCTTCTTTATTTCTTGCCCAACTTCTTCTTGAAATTCCATTATTTACATCCCAAAAAAGCATTGATTCTAAACGCTTTGATGCTGACTTACTTCCATCAAGAAGCATGCCAAACCCTCCATTAATTACTTCTCCCCAACCAACTCCACCACCATTATGTATAGACACCCATGTTGCTCCTCTAAAACTATCTCCAATAACATTCTGAATAGCCATATCTGCCGTGAATTTTGATCCATCATAAATATTAGATGTTTCTCTGTAAGGCGAATCTGTTCCAGATACATCATGATGATCTCTACCCAATACAACCAATCCAATCTTTCCTTTTTTAATAGCTTTGTTGAATGCCTTTGCAATTTTAATTCTTCCTTCTGCATCTGCATATAAAATTCTAGCTTGGGAACCGACAACCAATTTATTTTCTTGAGCTCCTTTTATCCATTGAATATTATCAGTCATTTGCTGCTGAATTTCTTTAGGTGAATGCTCTTTAATTTTTTCTAAAACTTCACAAGCAATTTTATCAGTTTTTGCTAAATCTTCTGGATTTCCTGATGCACAAACCCATCTAAAAGGGCCAAAACCGTAATCAAAACACATTGGACCCATAATATCTTGCACGTAACTATTATATTTAAAATCGATATTATTTTCTGCCATTACATCTGCTCCTGCTCTACTTGATTCTAATAAAAATGCATTTCCGTAATCGAAAAAATATGTTCCTTTTAATGTATGTTTATTAATTACTGAAACATGTCTTCTTAACGTTTTTTGAACTTGTTCTTTAAATAATTCCGGATTTTCAACCATCATTCTATTGGCATCTTCAAAAGAAATATCAGCAGGATAGTAACCTCCTGCCCACGGATTGTGTAATGAGGTTTGATCACTTCCTAAATCAATAAAGATGTTTTCTGTATCGAACTTTTCCCAAACATCAACAATGTTACCTAAATAGGCTATTGAAACTATTTCTTTATTTTCTTTTGCACATCTTACTCTAACCGCTAATTCATCTAAATCCGTAATTTTTTCATCAATCCAACCTTGATCTAAACGTACTTGTGTAATTTTAGGATTCACCTCAGCACATACCGTAATGCAACCTGCAATATTTCCTGCTTTTGGCTGTGCTCCAGACATGCCTCCTAAACCAGAGGTTACAAATAGATTTCCTTTCGGAGTTTTATCTATTTTTCTGAATCCGTTTAAAACCGTAATTGTCGTTCCATGAACAATTCCTTGTGGCCCAATATACATATAGCTTCCAGCTGTCATTTGTCCATATTGAGAAACTCCTAAAGCATTCATTTTCTCCCAATCATCTGGTTTCGAATAATTCGGAATTACCATTCCGTTTGTAACAACAACTCTTGGCGCGTTTTTATTAGATGGAAACAAACCCATTGGATGCCCAGAATACATTGTTAACGTCTGTTTATCCGTCATTTCTGACAAATACCGCATCGTCAATAGGTACTGTGCCCAATTTTGAAAAACAGCTCCATTTCCTCCATACGTAATTAATTCATGAGGATGTTGCGCAACTGAATCATCCAAATTATTTTGAATCATTAACATAATTGCTTTTGCTTGTTCTGATTTTCCCGGGTATTCTGCAATATCTCTTGCATACATTCTATAGGCAGGTCTGAATCTGTACATATAAATTCGCCCATATTTCTCTAACTCATCAACAAATTCTAATAATAACTCAGCATGATGTTTCTTATCAAAATAACGCAATGCATTTCTTAACGCCAACTTTTTTTCATCTGTAGATAATATATCTTTTCTTTTTGGCGCATGATTCATTTCTAAATCGTACACTTTTTTGTTTGGTAAAATATCTGGAATTCCTTGAAGAATTTGTTTTTTAAAAGTCATATTAAAAATTTAAACTGTAATCGTTTTACAAATATATTTATTTTTTAGAAGTAAATTTATAAACCTTTAAAGATTTGCATTTTTTTTTAAGATTTTCGTAAATTGCAAGCTTAAATTCAAACATTTATTACGAATGAAACAAATTACACCTTACAAACCTAATTATAAAGTACGTATTGTAACTTCTGCTGCGCTTTTTGATGGTCATGATGCCGCCATCAATATTATGCGCAGAATTATTCAATCGACAGGAGTTGAAGTTATTCATTTAGGTCATGACAGAAGTGTAGAAGAAGTGGTGAATTGTGCCATTCAAGAAGATGTAAATGCTATTGCGATAACTTCTTACCAAGGAGGTCATAATGAGTACTTTAAATATATGTATGATTTATTGCAAGAAAAAGGAGCAGGACATATCAAGATTTTCGGTGGTGGTGGTGGTGTAATTCTTCCAGAAGAAATTAAAAATTTAATGGATTATGGAATCACCAGAATTTATTCTCCTGACGATGGTCGTGCACTTGGTTTGCAAGGAATGATTAATGATTTAGTATCCATATCTGATTTTGCTCTTGGAGATAAATTAAAAGTTTCTCTTGATGATTTATTAAGAAAAGAAATTGGAAGCATTGCAAGAGTCATTTCTTCTGCAGAAAATTTTCCTGAAGTAGCAAAAGAGACTTTAAAAAAAATTCATACTAAAAATAAAGATTCTAAAACGCCTGTTTTGGGAATTACAGGAACTGGTGGCGCAGGAAAATCTTCTTTAGTTGATGAATTAGTCCGTCGTTTTTTAATTGATTTTCCAGAAAAAACTATTGGTTTAATTTCTGTTGATCCATCAAAAAGAAAAACAGGTGGCGCGCTTTTAGGAGATAGAATTCGTATGAATGCCATTAATAATCCTCGTGTTTATATGCGTTCTTTAGCAACTCGACAATCTAATTTAGCATTGTCTAAATATGTAAACGAAGCTGTACAAGTTTTAAAAGCCGCTGAATTCGACTTAATTATTTTAGAAACTTCAGGTATTGGCCAATCCGATACCGAAATTATAGAACATTCTGATACTTCTTTGTATGTAATGACTCCTGAATTTGGAGCAGCAACACAATTAGAAAAAATTGACATGCTTGATTATGCTGATTTGGTTGCCATCAATAAATTTGATAAGAGAGGCGCTTTAGATGCTGTTAGAGATGTAAAAAAGCAATATATGCGGAACAATAATTTGTGGCATATTCATCAAGATGATTTACCTGTATATGGCACAATTGCATCTCAATTTAATGATCCAGGAATGAATACTTTGTATAAAAGTATTATGGATAAACTGGTTGAAAAAACAGGTGTAGATTTAAAATCTACTATGGAAATCACCAAAGAAATGTCTGAGAAAATATTTGTAATTCCGCCTGCAAGAGTTCGTTATTTATCTGAAATTGCAGAAAGCAACAGAGGTTATGACAAAAAAGTTGATGAACAAGTTGTTGTTGCTCAAAAATTATATGGAATTTATCAAACAATTTTATCGTTAACTGAAAACGAAAGTAATTCATCATTGCAAGAAACAAAGCATTCTCACCTTATAAAATCAGGATTAAATTCTGATGAAATTTTCTCTCTTGAAATCCCTGAAGATGACCAGGAGTTTTTAAAGTTGCTTTTTGCTCAATTTGAAAAAGTAAAACTAAATCTAAACCCTTACAATTGGGAAGTTATTTTAAACTGGCAGAAAAAAGCTCAGAAATACAAAGATCCTATTTACACGTTTAAAGTTCGTGATAAAGAAATACATATAGAAACACACAGCGAATCGCTGTCACACTCACAAATACCTAAAATAAGTTTACCGAAGTATCAAGCTTGGGGAGATTTATTACGTTGGAATTTACAAGAAAATGTTCCAGGAGAATTTCCTTATGCAGCAGGGCTATATCCATTTAAAAGAACAGGTGAAGACCCAACAAGAATGTTTGCTGGTGAAGGTGGTCCAGAAAGAACGAATCGCAGATTTCATTATGTAAGTTTAGGTATGGATGCAAAACGCCTTTCAACGGCTTTTGATTCTGTTACATTATATGGAAATGATCCCGGACTCAGACCAGATGTTTATGGTAAAATAGGAAATGCAGGAGTTTCAATTTGTTGTTTAGATGATGCTAAAAAATTATATTCTGGATTTGATTTAAGTCATCATATGACTTCGGTTTCTATGACAATAAATGGACCTGCTCCAATGTTGTTAGGATTCTTTATGAATGCTGCCATCGATCAAAATTGTGAGAAATATATTACAGAAAACAAATTAGAAAAACAAGTTGAAGTAAAATTTCAAGAAATTTATGATACAAAAAACTTAGAAAGACCCGTTTACCAAGGGAAATTACCTGAGGGAAATAATGGTTTAGGTTTAATGCTATTGGGATTAACTGGAGATCTGGTTTTACCTTCTGAGGTTTATCAACAAATAAAAACAAGCACCTTAGCACAAGTTAGAGGAACGGTACAAGCTGATATTTTGAAAGAAGATCAAGCACAAAATACCTGTATTTTTTCTACGGAATTCGCCTTAAGATTAATGGGTGATGTTCAAGAATATTTCATCGAAAAACAAGTAAGAAATTTTTATTCGGTCTCTATTTCTGGGTATCATATTGCGGAAGCTGGCGCCAACCCAATTACACAATTGGCATTGACATTGTCTAACGGTTTTACCTATGTTGAATATTACCTAAGTCGTGGAATGGATATTAATAAATTCGGACCTAATTTATCTTTTTTCTTTTCAAACGGAATTGATCCTGAATACTCTGTAATAGGACGTGTTGCTCGTAAAATTTGGGCTAAAGCAATGAAGATTAAGTACGGCGCAAACCCGAGAGCACAAATGCTAAAATATCATATTCAAACTTCTGGACGCTCTTTACACGCGCAAGAAATTGACTTTAATGATATTAGAACTACGTTACAAGCTTTGTATGCGATTAACGATAACTGTAATTCTTTACACACAAATGCGTATGATGAAGCAATTACGACCCCAACGGAAGAATCTGTAAGAAGAGCCATGGCTATTCAGCTGATTATCAACAAAGAATTAGGATTAACGAAAAATGAAAACCCGATCCAAGGTGCTTTTATAATTGAAGAATTAACAGATTTAGTTGAAGAAGCTGTTTTATTAGAATTCGATAGAATTACAGAACGCGGAGGTGTCTTAGGCGCTATGGAAACGATGTATCAGCGTTCTAAAATACAGGAAGAAAGCATGTATTATGAGATGCTAAAACACAATGGAGAATTTCCTATTATTGGTGTAAATACTTTTTTAAGTTCTAAAGGATCTCCTACAATTCAGCCAGAAGAAGTTATTCGCGCAACAGAAGAAGAAAAACAATATCAAATAAAAACAAAAGAGCTGCTGAATAACGCGAATCTTAAAAAGGTTGAAAAAGAGATTGTAATTTTACAAGAAGCTGCTATTCAGAATGAAAATTTATTTGACAAATTAATGGAAGCAACCAAAGTTTGTTCTTTAGGACAAATTACAGAAGCTTTGTTTAAAGTTGGTGGACAATATAGGAGGAATATGTAGCTTCAGAACTTATAAGTAATACATATTAATTTCATCATAAAAACAATATCCTTACCATACTTCACATTTCCGAAAACAGGGTAAGGATATTAAACAAATTCAAGCAAATACCGACTTCTTAAAAGTGATATATTTAGCAGTTTAGGTTAAACCTAATCTAAAAATATATCTGAAATTTGAGTGTAATAGATTAGAAAAAAAGAAATAGCTAATTAAAAAGCAGCATGATTAAAATACAGATTATCACAATAAAAACTAAAACATTAAGTCTACTGCTTATTTTCAATAGCATTTTTTTAGTTTCAAAATCCTGATTTTTAATTTCCTTTTGATTAAACATTATTCCCTTAATTAAATCTTCTTTTGAATACTCTTTAAAGGTTTTTAAAAAAATTTCTTTCGGATTATTCAAGTTGTTTTTCATAGCGTTTATTTTATTGAATGCAACTCATTATCTTATGCACTAACGATTTGTAAAAGCTACAAATACTCCTATTATTGTAATTACAGATTGAATCAGTAGTTTATTCGCGATTACACTCGTATTCTTTCTATTTCTTTTTAATAATAACATTGTTTTAACGAATATAGCATATACCGTCAAAACTTCTACCTTTTTAAAATATTGCGTAATCAACTTTTTTTTTGTAAGATTTAAATCTTTAGTGAATTTGGATATTCTCTCTGTTAGATGCAAAAGGTAGTAACCTAAAATATTGATAACAAGATATATCGAAGGCATTGTTAGGAGCTCTTTCTCAATATTTCTTTACTTACAATTTGATTGTTCTAGTTCTTTATTATAATGATATGAGTAAAGCTGCATTGCTTCAATAAATATCCTGATATTATCATCATGAGTTATCTCTAAAAATCCAGGTAAAAATACATCTGTTGTATTGATGTTTAATGGCTCACCAATTATATAGTCATTGCTAATCGCTTCATCTAATATTAATTGGGAGTATTTTTGATGTATCCAATCACAATCTAATTTATTATTTTCAATTACTATATTATCACTGCAGGATACAAGTAATACTAGTACAAGTAATAATAGTTTCTTCATGTTTAATAATATGTTTCTATTTATAGCTTAAAACAATGTTGCGTGAAAAAAAATAATTTTTAAAATGCCAATTTTTGTATTTATAACTTAACTGTATTTTATGTTTATACTTTCAGTATTACAAAATGTGTGTGTGAATTCTATAAAAGTATTTTCTACTATTATTTGCAATTTATTTTTTAAACAAAAATAAATTTTATGATAGATATGAAATATGATTTTTATCATATGGTTTGTATATGAAGGGGGAACTCTAAGTATGACCTCGGCACTATTTGATGATAATTTGCGACTATTGCAGAATTTAAAAACATCTTCAATGATTTATATCATAATATACTTTTAAGGGAGTAATTACTTTTGAAGTTAAATTATAATTATGAAAACAAAAAAAATCATTACAACTGTCACATTATTATTAAGCATTTTCCTTTTTATTTCTTGCGGTTCAGCAAGGGTTGTAATACCTACCCCTGAAGATGAAGTTAAAAACATAGAAAACACTTCTAACATTAATTCTAATTTTATCAAAGCAAATGAATGGATGGTTGAAAGTTTTAATAATGCAAAGAGCGTTATTCAATTTAAAGACAAACAAGCAGGCATTGTTAAAGGGAGGTACTTGATGAAAGAGGGCTCAACAATTACAAGTATGTATGGAACAAAAATAGTAGTACATCCTACTTTTTTTTCAATAATAACTTTAAGGGTAAAAGATAATTTAGCAAGAATTGAAATAGACGCCCCTTCAGGAATGTATTCTCAAAAAGATATCAATGGAAAGCAAATTGGATTTACAAAAGAGCTATTTCTTGCTGAAGCAAATAAATTAATAGACAACTTTGATGTTTATATGAAGGAAAAATCATCTAACGATAGTTGGTAAATTGAGTTAAACTAAAAATAAATCACTTAAAACTTTAGGTGGCTTATGTATGTCTGAAACATCGAATAATTATATAAATAGTCAGTATGCCTTTTATTTTCTCTTTTAATCATAGATTAATTATTTACCCTTCTAATTATAGTAAACTAAATTTGTTAAGATATAAATGACCTTAAAAAAAATTTAAATCTAAATGAATGAAGAAAAGAGGTGTTTTTCATTGCGTTCATCTTATTGATTGTAATTAAAATCAATATAAATCATCTTCTTATTTACTACCTATTTGTTAAAACTACAAATACACCTATTATAGTGGCTACAAATTGAACCACTACTATAGTGGTCATTACACTAGTATTCTTTCTATTCCTTTCTATTAATAGCATCGTTTTAAATACGATTGTGTTTGTTGTTGATAGCTCTCCCTTAGAAAAGGCTTCTTTAATATCTATATTTTTACTAAATTTTGCGTAAGAATTTTCTTTAGCTAATTGTGTTTTTGCATTTCCTTTCTTTAATTCACTCGCTTCGTTAAGCCTAATTAAACAATTGTTATAGGCAATGTTTATTTCTTCCTCGGTCATAATTTTTTTCTTCTTTTTCATAATTCTCGACTGTTTATAATAGCTCTTTTCAATTTTGTAAATATCATAGATTGACTCCGTGTTCTATTTAATTCCTTTTCCGTTTTCATGAAATAGGTTTATAAGTTTCTTTCCTCCATTAAGATGAAGTCTACAAAGTGGTTTTCGATTATTATTATCTAATAGAGCTCCAAAATATGATTGAGTATCTCTTTGAGCAATTCTGTTTTCTAAAATACTACATCTTAATATTGCATCTACAATTTAAAATGCTTCCGATTCCTCTTCTGTTGCAATATCAGCACTATTAGAGTCTTTCTCGATAATTTCCTCTTCCTGTTTTTTAGTTTCTTTATTTAATGTAGAAGTTAATCTATCCCTTACTTTCTCACTGATATATTGATTTGTTGCTTTTAGAACTAACACTTTAAATTGAGCCACAACCCTTTCTGTTAGTCTGCCTGAATATAAAGGATTTGCAAAATGTTTAACAAAAGAAAATGAGGGCTCTTGAAACTCTTCATCTAAAATATTCTTTATTTCCTTTATGTATTTTAATGAACTTGCACTATCAACAATTTTATTTAAGTCAAAATTGGATTTATGAAATTTTGTAATTTCGTAAATTACTGACTCTTTAATATTACAAACATTGAATTCAAGAAATGGTTTTTCGTCCATCTTATTTGACGCTTCTAAATCTGAATAAAATTTATATTCAATCCCATTTGTTATAAGACCAAATCTTGTTTTGGTTACCTGAAAGTATCTAAATAATTGTGAATTGTGAACGTCCAAATCTTCTTTCCAATTTTTGCACTCAATTATTAAAATAGGCTCTTCATTTTGAAATATTATATAATCAACTTTTTCTTCTTTTTTAAACCCTAAATCTGCTGTAAACTCCGATACTACTTCTCTTGGATTCAAAATGTCGTAACCTAAAACACTGATAAAAGGAAGAATAAAAGCATTTTTAGTAGCTTCTTCAGTTTCAATTTTTTCTTTCATTTGCACGATTTTGTCGGCTAACGCTTTCAGTTTTTTCTGTAACTCCATAGTTTATTTCGCTATTGTAGGAAACTTGTTATTATTTGTAATTTATTTTCAACCAAAAATAAATATTATTACAGATGTAAAACATGACTTGTGTCACCTAAACGAAGTATTATGGAGTACTAACGCAGTACTATTTGACAATAATTATATGAATATCAAATAATTAAAAATAGTTTCTATGATGATTATCATAAAATATATTGATTACGGTAATTACTTTTGAAACTTAAATCAATAATAAGTAGCCAAACAAATAAAAAGATTGCTATGAAAAAACTACTACTAATATTAATTTCAGTACCATTTTTGTTTGGCTGCGCTGCTGAACATAAAAAGAAGAATGACTTATCTGAATTAAATTTAAAAGGTCATGTTAAATCTGTCAAAGTATCTTCCTATCAAGCTGTTAATAAACTTGGTTACATCACGAAGGGAAGTGTTCGTTTTGACAACAGTTTTGATGATGAACCTTCAAGAAAATTCACCAATAATGGCAACCTAATTGAAGTCGATTCTTATGAATTAGATGGAACGATACTATGGAAAACTATTTATAAACTTGATGAAAAAGGCCGTAAAATTGAATCTAATGATTACAAATCAAATGGAACTTTAGATTGGAAAACAATTTATAACTTAGACGATAAAGGAAATTTAATTCATTCTATTTATTATAATTCAGATGGAACTTTAAGCGGAAAAACAATTTATAAAGTTGACAACAAAGGGTATTTAATTGAATCTAATTATTATAATTCAGATGGAACTTTACGCGGAAAAGAAATTTATAAACGTGATAAAAGAGGCAACATAATTGAAAAAGTTAGCCCCAGATCTATTATGTGCAGAGCAATTTATAAACTGGACGATAAAGGCAATAAACTTGAATCTGATATTTATAATTCAGATGGAACTTTAGAAAGAAAAAAGACCTTTAAATACACGTTTGATAAAGAAAATAATTGGGTTAAACGTATTGATTATAAGAATAATATTCCAACATTCATTTTAGAACGAGAAATAGAGTATTACTAAACCAAATATTTCCTTTTAACTATTGTGAAAGTTTAAATTAACTTACCATCTTCACGTTAGTCTTTTACATTTGGAATAATGTGTGGGTGATCGCTTTAAACATAAATACCTTTTCTAGATATTGTAATAATCATAAGGGTAATTTTAAGATCTATTACCTAAATTTATGATGTACTCTGCAAATAAGTCAGTACAGAATCCGTTACAAATAATATAAGTAATAGCCATTTAGAAAACAGTATTTACTTGATGTAGCTTTCAGAGGACATAAAGGTATCTTCTCTTAAGATTATAAACTAAGCCAGAGGAATATTAATTTCTTTAATAAAGACATTCACTATCCCAAGATTAAGCAAAACTTTATTTTAAATGACTCTAAAAACTAAAATTTTAAATTGAATTTTCTTCATGTCTTCTAGGTCCTATAACTAGACTTAGAATAGCAATGCATTTGTAATGTGAAGGTTAAAAAAACAGCACATTATAAGGGTTTTACTCGCAATAAATATGCGTGTTTTTCTTATAATTATTAAAAAAAACGTCATTACAAAGAAATGGGGGAAGAAGTAAGCTCTTAAGACAAAAAGAATACTTCATTCTTAGCAATGACGAAAAGATTAATGAAAACCATAAAAAAATGGCCTTCATATTCTGATGCTTTATAAAGAATAAGCTAACCATTCTTCTGGAATTGGTTCTAGGTTTAATTCTATTAATTCAGATTTTACTTTAATTTTAAAACCTAAGCGAGAAATTTTAGGCATGGACAAGTTAATATTATTCTTTTTATTAATAAGCTCTAAAACTTCTTTCATCGATCTTTTTGCACATAAAACCAAGCTATTCATCATAGCATTAGATTCTTTTTGTAAATCGAATAAATCTACAAAATATGCTGGCTTATTATCTTTATAAATAACCCATTGTGTATTTTTTTTTTGAGGTACTTCTATAATTTCTTTTGTACCACTTAAAGTTCTATAATTGGTTGCTAAAAACATCATTTTTCCAAGTATTTTTGATTTGAACTTTAAAAGTAATTAATGCAATCAACATATTTTATGACGAGAATCATAGAAACCATTTTTAATTAACTATCTGTTAAACAATTAATTATAAAAAACAAGAGTAGCACTCTATCATTTCTATTATCCCACTTAATATTCTATAAGTGGTTACTAAAAACATCATTTTTCTAGTTATTCTTTTTTAAGGTTTGTTAAATAATTGTGTTAATCTTGTTGCAATATTCATTACTTAAAAACTTTCTCTTTTATTTAGATTAACTGGCAATAAAACTGGGTATATGTTCCTTCATAAAAAGTGAAAAACAGTAAATTTTTCGTTAAATAAATCTATACTCTCTAATACCCATAAAATCTTAAAGCTAATTTTAAAAAATTAAGATTTTAATACAGGTGAATGAACGCCTTGACCCAGTAATGTAACTCCCATAATAAGTAACCAGATTGTTTTTAAATGAAATATAGGTTTGTAAACCTCATAATTATCAGGAATTGACAAAATGATAGCCATTGCCGCCAGTCCTAGCAACATTGTAAACCAACCCAACCAAGTGCTAACTATTTTCCATTTAATAAAAGCGTAACCCAGTAAGACTAGACCTACACCAGAGAAAATACGTCCAAAACGAACAAAACAAGTAACATACTGGTTTGTAAATAAAATATTATTCATAAATTCCTTAAGTTCAACAACTGACATCCCCGCTGTTTGTCCTACACCCCAAGCCCCAAAATTGTAAAAGTATGCATTGGCAATCGCTAAGGTGAATGTACCTACAATAACCATTCCTGCTCCTGGTACTATAACTACACGATAAGGTTTACTTGAAATGATGGACATCAATGCAAACATCGAAATACCCATAGTAACCCAACCAAAAATGTGAATGCGATACATCCATATCCAATACCAAACGCTCTTCCCTATTTCAGTAAAATCTGAAGCAACTATATATTCACCAATGTGATGAGGTGATAATGCCCAACCAAACCATAATAGTGCTGCTGCTAAAATAAAAGCCCAGCCAGTAAAACTGGTTTCGAAATCTTTTTTCATTACCCTCATGATTGTATTATTTTTTCTTAATACTAATGCAATATAGAAGTAATTTCACTCTTTTTGTGTAACTTGAGTTACACAAAAAGAGTGAAATAAGATGTAAATTGTATGCTGTTTAGATAACCATATAATTTTAGTCTTGTGAGAAGAAGATCTTTTATAAAAAAAACAGTATTAAGCTCTTTAACTGCTATTATAAGTTCGGATATTATTTTTGGATCTAAGATACCTCAGGGCTATATTCCTTTAGCATTGCAAGATCCAAATCCTTTTAAAATGTTTAAGAAGAACAAAGAAATGGTTATCTTAAATGACAAGCCCTGGAACATTGAAGCCCAAGCTCATTTATTGGATGACAAAATTACACCGAACTCTTCTATGTTCATAAGAAACAACGGTGTTACTCCAGAAGAAATCAATCCAGAAACTTGGACGCTTTCTATCGACGGGGAATCGGTTAAAAACAAAAAAACATATACGCTTAGTGATTTAAAATCAAAATTTAAGCACCATAGCTATAATTTAACTTTAGAATGTGGCGGTAACGGACGAAGTGAATTTGATCCACCAGCCAAAGGAAATCAATGGACTGCTGGTGCCGTGCATTGTGCAACTTGGACGGGTGTCCGTTTACGAGATGTCTTAGAAGACGCTGGCATCAAAAGCAATGCGGTTTATATTGGATATCATTCTGCAGATACTCACTTAAGTGGAGACTCTAAAAAAGAGCCTATTTCTAGAGGATGCCCGTTGTCAAAAGCGTTACAAAATGAAACCATATTAGCTTTTCAAATGAATAACGAAGCTATTCCACTTATTCATGGATATCCACTGCGTTTAATTGCAGGCGGCTGGCCAGCCTCTGTTTCTGGCAAATGGGTTCATAGAATTAGTGTTCGAAACAAAGTACATGATGGTCCAAAAATGACAGGAACTGCTTATCGCATACCTTGCAATCCTGTTGCTCCCGGAGAAAAAGTAAAAGACGAAGATATGTGCATCATAGAATCGATGCCTGTTAAATCAATAATTACATACCCTAAAACGGGCGCTACTATTAACCATGGAAAAGCTTTAAACATAAGAGGTCATGCCTGGGCTGGTGAACTAGAAGTTATAAAAATGGAATATTCAATAGATTTCGGATCTACTTGGACAATTTGTCCTGTAGAAAAACCAATAAATCGATTAGCGTGGCAACATTTTTCCACTGCCATAAATTTTCCAAAAAAGGGGTATTACGAAGTTTGGGCAAGAGCAACAGACACGCATAGTGTTGCGCAACCAATGCTATTACCTGGCTGGAACCCTAAAGGATATTTAAATAATGCGTGCCATAGAATTGCGGTAAAAATTATCTAATGAATGGTAATAAAGAGTTTCAAAAAAAAATTAAGAGAGCAGAGAAAACAGCCTATATAGCGATGTTATTTTCCTTTATAGCTTCTGTTTTACTTCTTTTTGCGGTATTTGATCCTTCTTTTTCGATTTTTGGAAATAAAGGAACTAAACATATTTATAGCACTATTGCTGAAAATGAAGATAAAATTGAAAATGGCATTCATATAAGGACGGGCTTAATAGATGCAGAAGGTTTAATAACGGTTGTCAACAATTGTACGAATTGTCATTCTGCAAAATTAGTCGTTCAAAATAAAATGTCGGCCGAAAGCTGGAATGCAACAATTAAATGGATGCAGGAAACACAAAACCTATGGGATTTAGGAAGTAATCAAGAGATTATTGTAAACTATTTAGTTACAAATTACCCTGCTCTAGCAAAAGGAAGGCGCATGGTTTTGAAAGATATTGATTGGTATACTCTAAAAAAGTAATATATTTAAAAATTAAATAAAATGGAAAATTATATAGACGCATTTGTAAATGCTTTTACCGGAATAGTAGATTGGACATGGAGGTCTATGATCTTTGAAGTGCCTTGGTACACAAATTATTTTTGGGGGCTTATTGCTATTTCTCTTTTTGTATGGGGCTTAGAAATTGCCTTTCCGTGGAGAAAACAACAAGCGATCTTTAGAAAAGATTTTTGGTTAGATGCATTTTATATGTTTTTTAATTTTTTCGTTTTCTCAATTGTAATAAGTGGCTTTTACAAGATTTTAGAGTTATTATTTAGTGAATTTAATATCACTTCTAAAAGCCTCGTTATTTTTGACATGTCGCACTGGGCTCCTTGGTTACAATTATTAGTATTCTTCATTCTACTTGACTTTGTTCAATGGTTTACTCATGTATTATTGCATAAATATCCTTTCTTATGGAAATTTCATAAAGTGCACCACAGTGTAAAAGAAATGGGCTTTGCTGCACATTTAAGGTACCATTGGATGGAAAACATCTTTTACAAACCCCTAAAAACTTTTGGTGTAATGATTCTTGGTGGTTTTGAGCCTGAGCAAGCTTATATCGTTCATTTTATAGCCATTGCTATCGGTCACTTTAATCATGCCAATATTAAAATTACTTGGGGAATATTTAAATACGTCTTAAATAACTCCGTAATGCACTTATATCATCATGCATATGAAGTTCCAGAAGGAAGAAATGGCATGAATTATGGAATTAGCTTAAGCCTCTGGGATTATATCTTTAAAACAAACTACATTCCTGAAGATAGCGGAACTGTAAAAATTGGTTTTAAAGGAGATGACAAATTCCCAACTAACTTTATAAAACAAAATCTGTACGGATTTAAAAAAGGTCAGAAATAAGCAAACGGAAGCGCATTATACATCCTTTTTTTTGAGACTTGAGCTGGTTATAAAACATAGACGATTCATCCGTTCATATTCTCTATTTTCTAGAAAAGTAAGCTAACCTAATTTGATTCGTTGGTAAATTTCATAAAACTAAAACTCTAAAGTTGTTGTTAATTCCTGATTTCTTGACGAATATCATTTCGAGACGAAGAGACCTATTTTTTGTAATCAATTTTTAATTTATAGATGCTAACTCTTATGCTGCGCTGCATGCTTTCAATCAACATATTTTTTGACTTCAGCAGCATTCAGAATTACAATCAAATACCATTTTTCACTTTAATTTAATTACTTTTATCTTTTAAATATTTAAAGTGAAAAACAAACCTCTTATCAGCAAAGAATTAGACGATTTTTACAACAAAGCTTCAGAAGAAACCAGACTTGAAAAAGGAATGGGGATTTTTGAATTTGAACGTATTAAAGAATTAATTGAACAACATATTTATAAACCAAACAGCACAATTATTGATATTGGTGGTGGAACAGGAAAATATTCTGAATGGTTAGCAACAAACGGACATACTGTTCATTTAGTAGAGCCTGTTTTAAAACATATAAAACTAGCAGAAAAGAGAGCTAAAAAACTCAAGAAATCTTTTTCTGTTGCTATTGGTGAAGCAAAAAAAATTCCTTTTAAAGATAATTCTGCTGACTTGGTAATTTTACATGGGCCTTTATATCACTTGCAAAAAAGAGAAGATAGAATTGCTGCAATCACAGAAGCAAAAAGAGTTTTAAAAAAAGGCGGTATTATTTTAGGCTTCGCCATTAACGCAACAGCTTCAACAGTTGTTGGTTTGATGAATGGAATGATTCACGCAAATTCATTTTTTGAGATGTGTAAACAAGAACTAACTTCCGGAGTTCATGATGCGCCAAAAGATTTCCCTTTTTTATTAGCAGATGCTTTTTACCACAAACCTCAAGGTTTAAAAGAAGAGTTTTTAGAACAAAACCTAAACTTCATCAATATTTTTGCAGTGGAAGGGATGATTTGGTTAGACAATCAATATTTTGCAAATATGCTAGACAAAAAGAAGTCTAAAAAATTAAAAGCGTTGCAAAAACTCACCCAAAACGATGAATATTTACTACCTTTTAGTCCTCATATGATGATTGCTGTGAAGAAATAGTTTGGCTTTCTGTAAACGCAACAAAAGATAGATTTAAATTTAATAAAAACCAAGAATTCATAAAATATACAGCAGGTGGAAAAAGCAGAATGTAAAGAGGATTATTGGATTATTTGCAGGAACTGTAAAGGTGATGGCAAAAAAAGGAAGAACCTCCGCAAGAAAACTCGACTGCATTATCAAACTGTATTGGATCAATTTCAAAAAACAGATTGCAAAGGAACTGCTCCCGTGGCCCCTATAGGTGAAATCCGTACCTGCTTAAAATGTAAAGGATCTGGGTTAGTTCATTCTACTAGTAAATCCATAGTAAACAAAGAAAACTACCCACATGTTGCTATTATTGGCGGCGGTATTGGAGGAGTGGCTCTAGGCGTTGCCTGTTTACATCGTGGAATACCGTTTACTCTTTATGAAAGAGACGGTAGCTTCGATACTAGGTCTCAAGGCTATGGACTTACTTTACAACAGGCGAGTAAAGCTCTCAAAGGATTCGGCATTACCTCCTTAAAAGAAGGAATAACCTCAACCAGACACGTGGTTCACACTACTGATGGAAAAAATATCGGTGAATGGGGAGTTAGAAAATGGGGGCGACCAGACACAAAAAAATCACCAAAGCACACAAATATTCACATTGCCAGACAATCTTTGCGTTTAGCACTGCTTGAGCAACTCGGTGGATATAACGCAGTGAAATGGGGACACCAATTATTGAGTTTTAATGAATCTAAAAATGAAAGTGTAACTCTAAAATTTAAAGTCAAAAACGAAATAAAAAACGCCCAAGCAGACCTTGTAGTTGGAGCTGATGGAATTCGAAGTACAGTTAGAAAGCTGCTAATTGGTGAAGATATTACCCCTTTACATTATCTCGGTTGTATTGTAATTTTAGGAATTTGTCCTTTAAAGAATCTTGAAGGTATTGAAAGTTCTTTACTAGATTCGGCTACAGTATTTCAAACAGCTAATGGTAACGAACGAATCTATATGATGCCTTATAACTCCGATTCAATAATGTGGCAACTTAGTTTTCCATTATCAGAACAAAAAGCTAAAGAATTGAATATCGCAGGGACAAAAGCGCTTAAGGAAGAGGCGGGTCGTCGAACTCAGTGGCACAATCCTATTCCTCAGATTGTTTCAGCGACCAGCGAAGCACAAATTTCTGGTTATCCTGTGTATGACCGGGAGCTACTTAAACCCCAATTGTTAAAGAAAGGGACTAAAGTAACGCTAATTGGCGATGCTGCTCACCCAATGAGTCCATTTAAAGGTCAAGGTGCAAATCAGGCATTGTTAGACTCCTTATCCTTAGCTCGAGGTATATCAAAACAATGCACTCCTTTACAGAAGTGGAGAGAAGACGGAATAAGGAAAAGTGTATTAACTGAATTTGAAGCTGAAATGTTAGCACGTAGTGCCTCTAAAGTGACTAGTTCTGCAGAGGCTGCGCACTTGCTGCATTCCGAAATTGTACTTCACGAAGGAAATGGACCAAGAGGAAAGTATCGAAATAAAACAGAGGCATAATATTGGGCATAAAGCGTACTTAAAAATAGCGAATATTTATTACCAATTATCAAATGATGATTGCTTCAAATAAATAATATATCTTCATAAAACCGTTTTAAACATTCTAACAACAACTATTTTTGTCTAATGAAAAAACAGATTACTATTATTGGTGGCGGACCATCAGCTTTTTTATTGGCTGCTTTTTTAGATGCTGAAAAATTTAAAATTACTATCTATGAAAAAAACAAAACGGCTGGTCGTAAATTTTTAGTTGCGGGTAAAGGTGGTTTTAATTTATCACATTCAGAACCAATTGAGCAGCTTATGAAACGCTACACAGCAAAAGATTTTTTAGACAAAGCACTAGGTAGTTTTTCAAATATTGACTTTAGAAATTGGCTCGAGCTAATAGGAATTTCAACATACATCGGTAGTAGTAAAAGAGTGTATCCTAAAGAAGGAATTAAACCTATTGAAGTACTGAATGCAATTCTAAAACATCTCAAAGAAAGAGGAGTTATTATGGCCTACGAGCATACCTTTTCTGATTGGGACGGTCATAATAATCCAATTATTAATAACACAACCATACAAACCGATTATACTATCTTTTCTTTAGGCGGCGGAAGTTGGAAAATTACGGGTTCTGATGGAACTTGGCTCAACACTTTTTCTAAAAAAGGAATTAAAACAACCCCATTTCAAGCATCTAACTGCAGTTATCAAATTGATTGGAAACCTAATTTTATTAAACAACATGAAGGAACTCCTTTAAAAAATATTGCTATCTCTTGTAATAATAGTATTCAGAAAGGAGAAGCAGTAATTACCAAGTTTGGAATAGAGGGTAATGCGATTTACGGCTTGAGTCCGAAAATAAGAGAACAGCTCAATAAAAATTCAAAAGCAATCGTTTTTATCGATTTTAAACCTTCGTTATCATTTGACAACGTTCTTTCTAAAATAAAAAAATCAAGCTATAAGAATACGACTCAAATCTTAAAAAAAGAACTCAAACTAAGTGCAGCTCAAATCGATTTATTAAAAATAGATCTATCTAAAGAGTCTTATTTAAATGCAACATCATTAGCAGAAAATATTAAAAAATTTCCTTTAAAAATCATAAATATGGCATCTATTGATGAAGCAATTTCTACCGTTGGTGGAATTGATTTAAATGCCATTTCTGAAAATTTTGAACTTAAAGAATTGTCCAGGCAATTTTGTATTGGCGAAATGTTAGATTGGGATGCTCCAACTGGTGGATATCTATTGCAAGCTTGCGCAAGCACTGGTGTGCATTTAGCAGATTATTTAAATAAAAATAATTAGACACACGAATTCATTAAACATTTGTGGAAGGATTATTTCATAAATCGATTCGGTAAAGTTTTAAATTACCTCCTCTTCTTTTTAGGGGCTCTACTCACCTTCTTTTTTCGCTTGTTAAAAGGAATCGCATCATCAAAAGTATGCTGTGCTGTTTTGTGCGAAGTTTTATTCTTTTTCCACGAATTATTTTCTGGCAATAAAACCTGTAATAAATCAGATCGCCCAACTTTTGTTAAAGTATTACGGATCCAATCTTTATTTTCTTTTTTATACCAAAAGAAAAATTTATGTTGGTCATCACGCTCCTTTTTTGTTTTCGGCGTCTTTGTAGGTTTTAATGTATAAGGATGATATCCAGAATAATAAATAACAGTTGCAACTGTCATTGGTGTTGGTGTAAAACCTTGAACCTGCTCTAACTGAAAGCCCATATCTTTGGTTTCTGCAGCTAAATTCGCCATGTCTTCTACTTCACTGGCTGGATGACTAGAGATAAAATACGGAATCAATTGAAGATTTAATTTTTTCTTAATATTTATTTTATCAAAACGCTCTTTAAACATGTGAAAATATTTAAAAGATGGTTTACGCATCAACTTTAAAACAGGATCAGAAGTATGTTCTGGAGCTACTTTTAATCGTCCAGAAACATGTTTTGTCATTACTTCTTCTGTATAGGCATCTAGTTCTTTTGGATCTGCATTTTTATTAAATTCAGGAACTAACATATCATGTCTAATTCCACTTCCAATAAACGATTTTTTTATTTTCGGATGTTTATCAACTGCTTGATATAATTCTGTTAAAGGTTTATGAGACGTATCTAAATTAGAACAAATTACTGGCGAAATACAACTTGGCGCAACACATTTATCGCAAATGGATTGTACTTTTCCTTTCATCTGATACATATTTGCAGATGGTCCACCAATATCAGACAAATAGCCCTTAAAATCTGGCATATTTGCCACTTTATCTATTTCTTTTAAAACCGATTCTTGACTTCTACTTGCAATAAATTTTCCTTGATGTGCAGAAATTGTACAAAAACTACAACCACCAAAACATCCTCTGTGAATATTGATAGAAAATTTTATCATTTCAAACGCAGGAATTGGTCCACGTTTATCATATTTTGGGTGTGGCAAACGCGTAAAAGGTAAATCGAAAGAACCATCAATTTCCTTTTCTGTCATTGTTGGAAAAGGCGGATTAATGACCAATGTTTTTCCATCGACATCTTGTAATATTCTTCTTGCTTTTAATTTATTAGATTCTTGTTCAATTACTTTAAAGTTAGAAGCAAATGTTTTTTTATCACCTAAACAGGCTTTATGAGAATTGATGGTTACATCCTCCCAATCATTAACAACTGGCAAGCTCTCTTCTTTTTGATCAATAAAAACAGCTGTTTGTTTTATGTTTTTTAAACTAGAAAACGGAACCCCTTTTTGCAATAACTCTACAATCTCTCGCAAGGGTTGCTCTCCCATTCCATAAACCAACATATCTGCTTTAGATGTTTCTAAAATAGTTGGCAATAACTTATCAGACCAATAATCATAATGCGTTACACGTCGCAAAGAAGCCTCTATTCCTCCAATTAAAACAGGAACATCTGGAAACTTTTCTTTTAATATTTTTGAATATACCGAAGTTGCATAATCAGGTCTAAAACCTTTATCACCATTTGGCGTATATGCATCTTTATCTCTACTTTTTTTACTTGCCGTATAATTAGAAACCATTGGATCCATACAACCACCAGTTGCTCCAAAAAACAAACGAGGCTTACCTAGTTTCTCAAAATCTTGCAAATTATCGTTGACACTAGGTTGTGGCACAATTGCCACACGCAAGCCGTAACTTTCTAAAATACGACCAATTACAGCCGGTCCAAATGAAGGGTGATCGACATAAGCGTCTCCACTAAATAATATAACATCTAGTTCCTCCCAACCACGAATTTTAACTTCCTTGTTTGTCGTTGGTAACCAATCTGTTAATTGATGTCTTTTAGTTTCTTGCATATTTTGCAAAAATAAGGGTTTTTAATTGATGATGCAGTTTATAGCTTGATTTATTTGCAGGTAGGTTTTCTTGGAGAAATGTCTGGCAAAAAAAGTAGAGATTCACAAAGCTTTATATGAATGTTTTTCCTGAATAGATCGCTGCGAATATGTGTTTGGCTCTGTGATATAATTATATATTATTTATATCTAAAAATCCATTCTAAATAGTACAAATTTATTCAATAATTAAATGCGGGCCTGTACCTAATTTGCTGTTAATCAACAAACCAAAGGCTAAAGATTCTACAACTTCTTTTCCGTATAAAAATTCACAAACATATAAAGCTGCTTCAAACGATTTTGCATCTCCAGCAGAAATAATACCTCTTTTCTAATATCTAATTCAGGAAACATTGTCCTCATTTTATCAATATCAGAAGGAAAAGTAGTAGAAACTTTATCTTTTAACACCCCTGCTTTTACCAATATAAAAGTACGATCACAATGAGAGATAATATAAGTAGCTTTTTTATCAAGTCGCTTTAAAAATTCTATCATGGCTGTATCTTCTAGATCAAAATTTAAATGATGTTCTGCCGAAGGAACTACCAAAATATGAATTTTTGGCAACGAATCTTTTAAATAATTATAATCTGACAAAATTCTTATTCCTTCAAAAGTGGTAATAGTTTGATCAGTATTTGCAACTGTAATCAAATTCATCCCTTTAGTATTTTTTCTAAAAACTGTGTGCTAAAAAATATCAAAAGAAGCTGTTAACACTGTATTGAAAGTTCCATTCATAATTAGAAAAGTAACATTATATTTCTCTTTTTCTAACTTCGGAAACGTTTTTATTTGTGTCACTTCTTTCTGAACCTCATAATTATTTTCTATATTTATTTGATTGACAACTTATTAACGAAATCAATAATCAAGATAAAAATGCTCTTTTCATTTTATGAATTTTATGATATTATAAAAGTATCCAAAATCAATTTAACAAAAGAATTTTCAAGAACTCTTTTTTGTTTTGTAGCTTTAGCGATAATTTAAAACAACTTTCTTATGAATAGATATATTGTTCTTGCCATTTTTAGTTTTTTTCTAATCACAAATTGTGATAAGTCATCAAAAGAAAAGACACTTAGAAAAGATACGTTTGTAACTAAACATTACACAAAGCAAGAAGTTTACATTCCAATGAGAGATGGAACTAAACTCCACACAACAATCTACACTCCAAAAGATAATAGCCAAAAATACCCGATCCTAATGCAAAGAACACCCTACAGCTCTGCGCCCTATGGAAAAGGGAAAATGAAAACTAAAATTAGCCCGAATGTTCATTTAATGCAAGAAGGAAATATTGTCGTGTATCAAGATGTTCGTGGACGATGGATGAGTGAAGGGGTTTACGATAATATGCGAGCTTACATTCCGAATAAAACAGTAAATCAATCTGATGAAGTTTCTGATACGTATGACACTATTGATTGGCTTGTAAAAAACGTTGAATACAATAATGGAAATGTGGGAACCTGGGGAATTTCTTATCCTGGACATTATGCCACTATCTCTGCAATTGATGCACATCCGGCTTTAAAAGCGGCTTCTCCTCAAGCTTGTATTGGCGATTTTTTCTTTGATGATTTTCATCATAATGGAGCTTTCTTACTAAGCTATTTTAGAGCAATTCCTTTATTCGGAACCTATAAAGACACACCAACTGATACTTCTTGGTACTCTTTACCTAAAATGAATTCTCAAGATCAATACCAATTTTTCTTAGACAAAGGACCTTTAAAAAACTTGAATGAATATTTTCAATATGATAAATTAGATGCAAATGCTACTGCTTCTAAAGATAAAATTGATGATTTTTTATGGAAAGAAATTATAGAACATCCTAATTACGATTCAGTTTGGAAAAGTAAAGGAATTATACAACACATGAATAAAGTGCCAAGTTCTGTAGCTACAATGATTGTAGGTGGTTGGTTTGATGCTGAAGATTTATACGGCCCTTTAGAAACCTATAAAGGAATAGAAAAAAACGGAAAAGATAATTATAATACACTCGTTTTTGGACCTTGGGATCATGGGAAATGGGCAAGAAATACTGTGAAAAATACCGTTGGAAATTATTATTTTGGAGATTCTATTTCGTTAAAATTTCAGAAAGAAATTGAAACCAAATTCTTTAATCATTTCTTAAAAGGAAAAGGTGATGGAAATTCAGACTTACCAGAAGCGTATGTATATGATTCGGGGAAATTAGAATGGAAGTCATATGATTCTTGGCCTCCAAAAAACAGCATAAAACAAGATTGGTTTTTATCGAAAAATCAAGAATTAACCTCTACTAAAAGATCAATATCGGGAATTAAATTTATAAGTGATATTAAAAGACCTGTTCCCTATTCAGAAGATATTAAAACAGTTTTCACGCCTAGAAAATATATGACAGATGATCAACGTTTTGCAGCAAGAAGGCCTGATGTTTTAGTTTTTGAAACCGATGTTTTAACTGATGATTATACATTGGCTGGGGATATTTTAGCAAAATTAAAAGTTGCAACCACAGGTTCTGCGGCAGATTGGATTGTAAAAGTAATTGATGTGCATCCTGCAGATGCAAAAGAGAATAACGATAAATTACAAGATCATTTAAAAATGAGCAATTATCATTTAATGGTTAGAAGTGAAGTTTTACGTGGCCGTTTTAGAAATAGTTTTGAAAGTCCAGAACCGTTTATACCGAATAAGAAAACAGCTGTAAACATTAAATTACAAGATGTTTTTCATACATTTAAAAAAGGTCACAAATTACAAATTCAAGTACAGAGTACTTGGTTTCCTCTAATAGATTTAAATCCGCAAACTTATGTTGATAATATTTACAAAGCAGAAAAAGCCGACTTCAAAACACAAACACATACTGTCTTTACAGATTCATCAATAAAATTTTCAGTTTTAAAATAAATCAGACAACATGAAAAATAAAATTCAAATTATAGTATTATTTCTTTTAGGCTTCACTTTTCAAGCACAAGAAAAAGTAGTGCCCATTTTTAAAAATGGAGAAGCACAAATTGTTGAGTCATTTAAAGATTCAGAAAAATGGATTCGTCACGATTTATGGGTAGAAACTACTTTTGATTCTGATGGCGATGGCAAAATGGATAGAGTTCATGTTGATGTTACAAGACCTGAACAAACTAAAACAGAAGGTTTAAAATTACCCATTGTTTATGAATCAAGTCCGTATTATGCAGGAACCGCAGGAAATGCACCTGGTCTATTTTGGGATGTAAAACATGAAATTGGCGCAAAAGAAAAACCAAGAACTAGAGTTGAAGTAAAAAGAAGAGGTGAAAGACCAATTATTTCTAATTCACAAATAAAAACGTGGGTTCCTAGAGGTTATATTGTTGTGCATTCTTCTTCCCCGGGAACTGGTTTATCTGATGGTTCGCCAACAGTTGGTGGCGATAATGAATCATTAGCACCAAAAGCGGTGATAGATTGGTTAAATAGTCGAGCAAAAGGTTTTACGTCAAGAGAAGGAAATGAAGAAGTTACTGCATTTTGGTCTACAGGAAAAGTAGGAATGACAGGAACTTCTTACAACGGAACAATTCCTCTAGCAGCAGCAACAACTGGTGTGAAAGGTTTAAAAGCAATTATACCTATTGCTCCAAATACGTCCTATTATCATTATTATCGTTCAAACGGATTAGTGCGTTCACCTGGGGGTTATTTAGGTGAAGATATCGATGTATTATACGACTTTATTCATAGTGGAAAAGAAGAAAACAGAGCAAGAAACAACAGAGTTGTCAGAGATACAGAAATGGCAAATGGGATGGATAGAGCTTCAGGAGATTATAATGATTTTTGGGCTGGAAGAGATTATATAAATGACATGAAACCCATGAAAGCAGCATTATTAATGTCGCATGGTTTTAACGATTGGAATGTGATGCCTGAACATAGTTATAGAATTTATAAAAAAGCATCAGAAATGGGTCTGCCAACACAGATTTATTATCACCAAAATGGTCATGGGGGTGCACCGCCAATGAAAATGATGAACAGATGGTTTACACGATATTTACATGGAATTGAAAACGACGTAGAAAACGATTCAAAAGCTTGGATCGTAAGAGAAAATGATAAAAGGCAAGAGCCAACAGCTTATCAAGAATATCCGAATCCGGAAGCAAAGCCTGTAACTTTTTATTTAGAAGCAGGCGCTCCAGCAGTAGGAAGTTTATCTACAAAAAAATCTAATTCTAAAGGAAAAGAAACACTGGTCGATAATTACTCTTTTTCTTCTGAAGCTTTAGCGCAAGCAGATTATACTAATCATCGTTTATTATATACTTCACCTATTTTAAAAGAAGATATTCATATTTCTGGTTTGACAAACATTACTATAAAAGCAGCAAGTTCTAAGGCGGCAGTAAACTTATCTGTGTATTTAGTTTCTTTACCTTGGAACAAAGGTAAAAGAGTGAAAATTACAGATAATATTATTACACGTGGTTGGGCAGATTTACAAAACTATGAATCTTTAACAAAAAGTGAGCCTTTACAAGTTGGTGAATTTTATGAAATGACATTCGATTTACAACCAGATGATCAAATTATAAAAAAAGGACAGCAAATTGGTTTAATGATTTTCTCTAGTGATAATGATTATACCTTATTACCAAGTCCAGGGACTGAATTAACGATAGATTTAGAAGGTACAAAAATTACAATTCCTATTGTTGGTGGAGAAAATGCTTTTAAACAAGCTACTAAGTAATTGTGGCTAGTTTTAAAATCTAAAAACATTTAGTAATCTATGAAGTACGATGTAATTATCATTGGAGCGGGTTTATCTGGAATTGGTGCTGCTTGTCATTTACAGAGAAAAAATCCAACTAAAAAGTATAAAATTTTAGAGGCTAGAGAAGAAATTGGCGGTACTTGGAGTTTGTTTAAATACCCCGGTATTCGTTCAGATTCTGATATGTATACTTTTGGATATTCTTTTAAAACTTGGGATGATGATAAATCTTTTGCGGATGCACCGTCAATTTTAAAATATTTACACCAAGCTACTGATGAGTATGATGTAAAAGAAAAAATCACGTTCAATCAAAAAGTAGTTTCTTATAATTTTGATACGCTACAAAATTTATGGACGGTTAAAACTATAAATCCAAAAACAAAAGAAGAAACGCTTTACACATCACAATTTATTTTTAATTGTAGTGGATATTATAATTACGATCATGGTTATACTCCTGAATTTGAAGGCCTAGAAAATTTTAAAGGCACATTTATTCATCCACAAAAGTGGGATGAAAATTTAGACTATAAAAACAAAAAAGTAGTGGTAATTGGCAGTGGAGCAACAGCAGTTACGATTGTACCTTCAATAGCAAATGATGCGGCAAAAGTAACAATGTTGCAAAGATCACCAACTTACATTGCTGCCTTACCCAATAAAGATAAAATTGCCGGTTTTATCAAAAGAATTTTACCTAGTAGAATAGCTCATAAATTAATAAGAGCTAAAAATATTTTTATTGATATGCTGTTCTTTAATTTATGCAGAAAGTGGCCCAACACCATGAAGAACTTTGTTTTAAAAGGAATTAAAAAAGAGTTGGGAGATTTTCCTCTAAAGCCTCATTTCTCTCCGGATTATAAACCTTGGGATCAGCGTTTTTGTTTAGTACCTGATGGAGATTTTTTTAAGGCTATTAAAAAAGGAAAAGCGGATGTAGTTACTGATTCTATTGCTGTTTTTACAGAAAATGGAATTCTTCTGAAATCAGGAAAAGTTTTAGAAGCAGATATTGTTATTAGTGCAACTGGCTTAAAATTATTACCTTTTGGTGGGGCAAAAATATCGTTAAATAATATTACTTTTGATATTACAAAACAGTTTATTTATAAAGGTTTAATGTTAAGTGAACTGCCTAATTTTTTCGTTTTTGCCGGTTACACAAACGCCTCTTGGACTTTAAAAAGTGATTTAACAAGCGAATATATTTCAAGGCTTTTAAAATATTTAGATAAAAATAATTACAAATCAGTGAATGCAAAAGTTCTAGAAGAAAACTTAGGGGAATTACCTTTAATCGACTTAGATTCTGGTTACATTCATAGAGCTAAAGATATTCTTCCAAAACAAGGAGATAAATTTCCTTGGAGATTGTATCAAAATTATATTTTAGATTTTAAAGCTTTAAGAATAGACTCTGTAAAAGATAAAAGATTACAATTTAGATAATCGTTTATAAATCGTTTATTTTTGCAGTATGTTTAAACCAAGAATAGAAATAGAAAAAGAAGATTATTACTTGAATGAACAAGGTTATAGAGTCTTTACAGAGAGCTATCATTTAAAACGAGGATATTGTTGCAAAAGCGGTTGCAAACATTGCCCTTTTGGATATGATAAAAAAACAGATAGTTTTAAATAATTAAGTAACTTTTCTGTCAAAAAATTTAAATGCCAATAGAATATAAAATTACAGAAAATGAGAAAGAGAATTTTAGTATTAGTAATTGCAATACAATTTGCAAGTTGCGCAGAATTACAAAAAATAGTAACTCAGTTTCCTGATAGTAGCGGAGAAATATCGCAGGAGCAAATTGGAAATGGTTTAAGACAAGCTTTAGATAATGGAATTAAAAATCAGGTTTCTAAATTAACCTTAAAAGATGGTTTTTACAGAAACGATTTAGTCAAAATTTTATTACCAGAAGAATTACAAGCAGTAGACAAAGGGTTACGTAAAATAGGTTTAAGCAATTTTGCCGATGAAGGTATAAAAGTGTTGAACAGAGCTGCAGAAGATGCCGTTAAAACTGCAACTCCAATTTTTGTAAATGCCGTAAAAGAAATTACATTTACAGATGCTAAAAACATATTATTAGGAGAACAAAATGCCGCAACAACGCATTTGCAAGCTAAAACTTCAGCAAGCTTGTACACTCGTTTTAGCCCTGTGATCAAAACTTCTTTTTCTAAAGTTGGAGCAGATAAAGTTTGGGCAAACTTAATTCATAAATACAACTCAATTCCTTTTGTAAAAAAGGTAAACCCCGATTTAGTAGGGTATGTAACAAATCAAACTTTAAAAGGTGTTTTTACAATGATAGAAGTTGAAGAAAAAGATATTCGCGAAAGAGCAGGTTCGCGGAACACCGCCTTATTAAAAAAGGTCTTTACCTTGCAAGATAAAATATAATTACAGAAAAAAAGAATCTTTAATCAACTTGTCTGTCTTTAAAAATAAAAGACTTTTTATTTAACATGTATTGCTTTTGTATGGTAGTTTTTTTTGCTAGAGACTTTTGAAAAAAGTAGTTTTGAAAAAAAAAAAATGAAAAGTTTATTTGTAATATTATTTTTATCATTTACATTATTTTCTAATGGACAAACTGTAGAAGATGATTTTGAGGGAAATGGAACAATTTCCAATTGGGCCACCGATGAATCAGAAATGAATACATCTTTTACAAATCCTTATAAAGAAAGTATTAATACTTCTAACACAGTTCTCAAATATATAGACGATGGAGGCCAGTATGCAAATATATTTTTTGATGTTTCTAATACATTTGATTTATCGACAAATCATACATTTACTCTAAAAATGTATGTTCCTTCGGCGAGTCTAACAGGGAGCGAAAACAACCAAATATCTTTAAAGTTACAAAATAATACTTTAGGTCAGAAATGGACTACTCAATCAGAAATTATAAAATCGATAGTCTTAGATGAATGGCAGACTATTACTTTCGATTTTAAAAATGACACCTTTTTAAACTACAATAATAACTCACCTGACCCAATAGATAGAACCGACTTAAATAGAGTGTTAATACAAATAAATGATGAAAACAATAACGCTAAAGTAACGGCTTATATTGATGATTTTTTATACGACGGAATCATTACTGATAATAATAACAATGGTGAAAACCCAGTTTTTGACAACTTAGTTTGGTCTGATGAATTTAACGGTACGGGTGCTATTAACGCAGACAATTGGTTCCAACAAACCAGACCGATTATAGGTGGCCAAAATTGGGCTAATGGCGAAATTCAGCATTATACAGATAGAAATACAAATTCTTTTATGGTAAATGGTGCCTTAAAAATTTTAGCAAAAAAAGAGACGTATACAAATGAAGGAGTTACCAAACAATACACTTCAGCAAGACTGAATTCTAAATTTGCATTTACCTACGGTAAAGTTGAGATTAAAGCAAAAATGCCTTTTGGAGTGGGTACGTTTCCGGCACTTTGGATGCTCGGTCAAAACATTACCGAAACAGGTGGATATTGGGCAGCTTCTCATGGAACGACAGGCTGGCCAGATTGTGGAGAAATAGATATTATTGAGCACTGGGGAGCTAATCAAGACTATGTGGCAAGTGCTTTACACAACAGATCAAGTTTTGCAGATACCGTTAATAAAGGAGGTAGAGCGATTAATAATGCATCAACAGAATTTCATATTTATACTTTAGATTGGAATTCTAATAAAATGACTTTTAGCGTAGACGGAATAGTTCATTATGTATATAATCCAGAAAATAAAAATATTGAAAACTGGCCCTATAATGCACCTCAATATTTGTTACTTAATGTTGCAATTTTACCAAATATAGCAGCAAACTTTACAGAGAGTGCCATGGAGATTGATTACATTAGAATATATCAAGAATCTGTAGCATCTGTTTCTAAAAATAAGAGTCTTTTAAATGTTAAACTTTTTCCGAACCCTGTAAATGACGAATTAAATATCAAATTTTTATCAGATTTAGGCGAAATTAAAGGAACCATTTACTCTTTAACGGGTCAAAAAATTCAAGTATTTGTTCAAAATAGTGTAAAGAAAACGATAGAAATCTCAAATTTATCAAAAGGAATTTATTTCTTAAAATTAGAATCTGAAAAGGGAACATCAACTCATAAGATTGTTAAAAATTAATTTTAACTAATTTGTAAGTACATATGGCTAAATAATTATGTACATTGAAGGGTTAATAAAAAAATCATGTACCGCTTAGAACAACTAAATAATTACGAGAAGCACCTAAAAAAAAGTTATATCAAGTTAATTGAAAAGTCTAATAACTATAGATTTGTAGATGAATCAGTGAGTGATATAGCTGCCTTTAAAGCTATGAAGTTGCTCGAGAAAATTAATCAAATTCGTTATTTAGATAGAAAACTTACTGTATAAATTCTTTATAACCTGCGAAAGAATCCTGATCCTCACTTATCTTGATAGTCTTAAAATAGCCTTTACAAGCTTTATATTTAAAAAAAGGAAACAATAATAGCGCATACAAAGGTTCTTTTATCTTATTCCAATCACCATTTTTTTATGGAAGAAAAATATTTAAGATCTATTTTCCAAGATCAAACTCATTTCTGTTTGTAATGCTTTCGCTTTTATAGCAGCCACCTGAGCAAAATCATCAGTATTTGAAGCATAAATTATTCCTCTTGAAGAATTGACCAACAAACCTATATCTTGTGTTAATCCATATTTACAAACATCTTGTAAGTTTCCTCCCTGCGCTCCAACGCCAGGAACTAATAAAAAAGAATCAGGAACTATTTTTCTAATTTCCTTAAAATATTCAGCTTTTGTAGCGCCAACAACATACATTAAGTTTTTTGAGTTTTTCCAAGATTTTGATACCTGCAAAACCTTTTTATATAATTCTTGATTATTAACGTTCAACGTTTGAAAATCAAAAGCGCCTTCATTAGAGGTTAATGCCAACATAATAGTATGCTTGTCGTTAAAAGCTAAGAACGGCTCAACAGAATCTTTCCCCATATAAGGCGCAACGGTAACAGAATCAAACGCTAAATCTTTAAAGAAAGCTTTGGCATACATTGTGGATGTATTTCCTATATCTCCTCTTTTTGCATCAGCAATCGTAAAAATTTCCGGATACTTATTGTTGATGTAAGAAATTGTTTTTTCTAGAGCTCTCCAACCTTTAATACCATAAGCCTCATAAAAAGCAGTATTCGGTTTATAAGCAACACACAAATGGTGCGTCGCATCAATAATGGCTTTATTAAATTCAAAAATTGGATCTTCTAACTTTAACAAATAACTAGGGATTTTATCAAGATCTACATCTAAACCTATACATAAAAAAGATTTTTTTTGTTTTATTTGTGATACAAGTTGCTGCGTTGTCATTACTTTTACTTAGAGTTACACAAAAGTACTATTTTTAACTTTTAACAATTGTAAGTTATCTCATTTTTAATTGATATGTTTCATATGAAAAAATTATTTCTTTTATTCATCATCGTTTTTATAAGTTGTAATTCAGAAAAACCTACCCAGTTTTCCGATGAAGCCTATCAAGAAATATTGATAGATATAAATAATTCTAAAACAAGTCTAAGAGACGTTTTATCCGATCATAAAGGAAAAAAAATATTGATAGATGTCTGGGCCTCTTGGTGCAAAGATTGTATCGCTAGCGTAACAAAGATCAAAGAATTACAAAAAGAATTCCCTAATGTAACTTTTTTGTTTTTATCTGTTGATAAAAATAATCTATCTTGGAAAAGAGCCATTAACAAATACAATTTAATCGGAAAACATTATAATTTACCAGAAGGAATGAAAGATGGAAAATTCGTAAATTTCATCAATTTAAATTGGATTCCAAGATATATGGTTATTAATGAAACTGGAGAAATTTCTTTATTTAAGGCTATAAATACAGCAGACAAAAAGCTAAAAGAAGCTTTAAAAAAAATCAAATAAATCGTTTTAGTAACTATTTCTTTTTCTACATGATTTTTGACTTTCCATTTCTTAGATTTACATCAAAATTAAATATAGAATAACACCAATATTTTAGGTAATAAAATTAGAATTATGAGAACAAAAATAGTAGCAGGAAACTGGAAAATGAACAACAATAAAAAGGAGAGTAAACAACTGATTAAAGATTTGAAAAAATCTATTAAAAAAGAGAAATTAGAAAATACTCGTGTAATTGTTGCTCCTACTTTTGTAAACTTATCTTCCTCTATAAAAGAAGCTAAAGACTCTAAAATTGAAGTCGTTGCACAAAACATGCATCAAGCTAAAAACGGGGCTTACACTGGTGAAATTTCTGCAGAAATGTTAAAAGAAATCGGAATTAAAACTGTTATTTTAGGTCATTCAGAAAGACGAACTTATTTTAATGAAACAGATGAAAGTCTAGCAGCCAAAGTAGATGCCATTTTAGAAAATGACTTAGAAACAATTTTTTGTTTTGGGGAATTATTACAAGACAGAAAATCTGATAATCATTTTTCAGTTGTAGAAAGTCAAGTAAAAAATGCATTATTTCATTTAGAAGCAGGTGCTTGGAAAAGTATCATATTAGCTTACGAACCTGTTTGGGCGATTGGTACAGGAGAAACTGCAAGTGCAGAGCAAGCGCAAGAAATGCATGCTTTTATTAGAAGTATAATAGAGAAAAAATACAATAAAGAAGTAGCTGATGAAGTTTCTATTTTATATGGAGGAAGCGTAAAACCTGCAAACGCAGAAGAAATTTTCTCTAAACCAGATGTAGATGGTGGTTTAATAGGTGGAGCCGCTTTAAATGTTGATGATTTCACAGGAATTATTAAAGCTATTTAAGCACCGTATTTAAAGATATTTACAATAAATTTGCATCAAGATTTTAAATCTTGATGCTTTTTTTTACAAGACATTTATGGACAACATTTATATAGAATACAATTTTACAGCAGCTCCAAAAGAACCAGCTACAGAAATTTTAATTGCAGAATTAGGTGCTGTTGGTTTTGAGAGTTTTGTTGAGAATGAAGACGGAGTAACGGCGTATATTCAAAAAGAAGATTGGAATTCAAATATTCTTGATACTATCTTTGTTTTAAATTCTGATGAGTTTTCCATTGAATATAATCAAAATGAAGTTGAACAAACAAACTGGAATGCAGAATGGGAAAAGAATTTTACACCTATTCAAGTTGATGATTCAGTGAGTATAAGAGCTCCTTTTCATGAAAACCCCAATTTAAAATACGATATCGTTATTGAACCAAAAATGAGTTTTGGTACGGGTCATCATGAAACTACGCACATGATGGTTCAACATTTATTAAAATTAGATTTAGAAAACAAAAAAACTTTAGACATGGGTTGTGGAACTGGTATTTTAGCCATTTTTGCAGAAATGAAAGGTGCCAGCCCAATTGACGCTATTGATATTGATAATTGGTGTTATGAAAATTCTAAAGAAAATGTTACTCGTAATAATTGTCATCATATTTCTGTTTTTGAAGGAGATTCATCTCTTTTAATCAATAAAAAGTACGATGTTATTATTGCTAATATCAACAGAAATATTTTGTTGATGGATATGAAAGTGTATACAAACTGTTTAAATGAAAAAGGTATACTTTTATTAAGCGGATTTTATGAAGAGGATATTCCTGTTATTGATACTGAGGTTTCTAAATACAATTTAAAATTAGAAACATTTATACAAAGAAATAATTGGGTTGCATTAAAATACAATAAATTGTAATTTTGTAATTATGAGTACCAAAGAAAAAAATAAAGAAGAAGTTGATGTCTTAGAAAAAGAAATACATCAACATGAAATAGTACTTCATAATGACGAAGTAAATACTTTTGATTTTGTAATAGAGTCTTTAATTAGTGTTTGTGAGCATACTTTAGAGCAAGCTGAACAATGCACCATGTTAGTTCATTACAAAGGAAAATGCACCGTTAAATCTGGATCTTATAAAGATTTAGAGCCACGATGTTCTAAACTATTGCAATTAGGCTTATCTGCAGAACTAGTATAATTTATGGAAAATGTTTTAAAATATTACGAGTTTTCTCTTTTTATAAAAGATGAATCCAGTGCATTTCATGGAAACGAAATTGCTTTTGCTGAATTAAATGCAACACATTTTTTAATTTTTGAAAAAAAAGAGGAAACCTATAATTTATATGTTTCAAAATATTTTCATAAAAATGAGATTGGAGTAAAACAACCAGAAATATTAGAGTTATTAGTAGACAACTATGACAAAAGTATTCCAGAACATAGAATGGCAATCAAACAATATTTAAATTAAACTCGGGCATATCCTCCTCTGATGACTCAGCTGCTTCCGAGCCTCTAAAATAAATTTACTACATTTGGTTAATAAATATTATGTGGAATAAATTTCTTTCTAAATGTAATTCAATAGGTATCTATGGCTTATACCTAGATATTAGAATTAGTCGTAGTAAGTATATTAGAATACGTTTTTGGTAAAGACAACCTCGAAATAAGATTTAAAATAATTAAATAAAAAACTACTCTGACTTTACAACAGAAACATTAATTAAATTCTACCAGTGTGAACTTAAAACTTGGAGAAAAATCTTTAGATACAAATACCACACCATAAACATATCCTCTTCATTCAATTCATAAACCTATAGTCCTTATATACAAGATTGAGGTTTAATATAACTCATTAGAAAATAAAATTTCAGGTATTAAGAGTAGTCATTTATTAGATAAAGTATTCTAATAATAACGATTCATTTGATTAATCAACCTTTTTTTTAAATTATTTACAATCTTTTTTAATTTATAATATCATTGTATGAGTTACCAATAATTGATATGTATTAATTCTTACTTCAGAATCTTTAATTAATTGTATTAATCTGTTTTCCTAAAATTAAAAAGAGGCTTTTTCAAATGGATGATAAGTTGAGCTTTGGGAAAAGAGGTATATGTAGGAAAAATAGCCTATAATAAAAAAGTAACTACCTAATATATAGATAGTTACTTTTTTTAGTAGTGACCATGGCTGGATTCAAACCAGCAACCTCTTGAGCCGTAATCAAGTGCGCTATTCAGTTGCGCCACATGGCCTTTAAGCGGGTGCAAATATAATAGCATTTTTTTTAATTAGAAAGCCTATTGTTGTTTTTTATGCGTTTATTTTTTCTTTATACGATGCTATTATTTTTTTCGCTTTTTCAACATCAGCATCTATGACATGCACTTCTACAGAATCCATGTTTTCTCCAAAACCACCTAATCGAGCAGATTCGAACCTATCTTTAATAATGTAACTTATTTGTTCTAAATCTAATAGGTTTTTTAAGGCACGTACAATAATATTAGAACCTGTAAATAATTTCGTATGTTTTATAGTCATAATTTTATATTTTAAGGAAGTGATTTCATAGTTACAAAAGCTCTCCATCCAATAATGGCCAATTGAAGTTTTGATGCTTTAGAGATATCTAACTGCTTTTTTGTAAAAGAAGGTAAAATAGCTTTATTCATTTTTGCTAAGGCTTTAAAAAATTGTGTCTTCATTGTAGTTTGATTATTTATCAAAAATAATGAAAATTAAACAACTCGATTGTTTTTATAATTAGTTGTCCCTAATCTTTCCTAGAAAAAAAGAGTAAGTATCAGGTCAGAAATAATATTAATAATTTTTAGAGCAATAATAATCATCTTAATCGTTTTATAAAGTTAATAAACAAGTTCAATTGCGCAATTGTTTTCTCAATACAGCATCATTCTCCGATATCTAAAAAAAGTTTATATAATTTGATGAAATATATTAAACACAAAAGACAATAAATATTTTAATTAAATACAACTACTGTATATATGATATAATATCTTCTAAAGATATTATACTGTTAGTAACTAAAAGCTGATTTATGTCAGTTTTAAAAAGTAATGAGAAAATGATCTTCTAAAATTATAAAAGAGGCATATTCTTTTTTAGTTTTTTCATAAAGTGATAAAAATGTATCTTCGCAAAAAATTAAAAAGATGAATTTTTTACTAGTAATAAGTGGTTTAATTTTATTGATTTTGGGTGGTAATTGGCTACTAAAATCAGCTGTAGCTTTATCTTTGAAATTAGATATTCCAAAAATTATTATTGGAATGACGGTAGTCTCTTTTGCTACTTCAGCTCCAGAACTTATTGTTAGTATAAATGCTGCTTTAAATGGAGCATCAGATTTAGCATTGGGTAACGTTATTGGCTCCAATATTACTAATTTAGGATTGGTTTTAGGTATTACTCTTTTGCTAGGTGGCATGGAAGTTCAAAAAAGTTTTTATACAACGGATTGGCCTATAATGATGATTGCTTCGGCACTACTCTACTTCTCTTTAGCTGGTGACAACGTTATTACACAATATGAAGGCATCATTTTCTTTTCTTTTCTAATCATCTTTTTAATCTTTCTTTTGCGTTTTCAAAAAACAGCTGTAGTAGATGAATTACCTGAAGATGATGAGCCATTGCCACTGTACAAAATAGTTTTATTTTTAGTTTTAGGTGGTTTAGGGCTTTGGGGAGGTTCAGAATTATTAATAAAAGGAGCAACAACTTTAGCTAAAGATTTTGGGGTTACAGATCGTGTTATTGCAGTTACTGTCGTTTCTATAGGCACAAGTGTACCCGAATTAGCAGCATCTGTTATTGCAATAATTAAGAAGGAAAAAGCTATTTCTCTAGGTAATCTAATAGGATCTAATATCTTTAATATATTAGCAGTTTTAGGAATTACTTCTATGATAACACCGATTACTCTTGTCGATGAAAGATTACTAACAGGAGATATTTTTTGGATGTTAGGAATCTCGTTTATTATTCTGCCCTTAGTTTTTATACCAAAAGGTTATCGATTAAATTGGAAAGATGGCTGTTTTTTATTGATGGCCTATTTCGTTTTTATTTACAATACTTTATAAATAAAAACAATCAAGTTTAATAAATTTCTCTGTAAAACTTTATCTTTTTTTAAGAAGTACCATCAATAAAAATAAACCGATTTTTGTGCTTTTTACACCTTAATTTAGTTAAATACGCAATAAAGATTATGGTTTTATTTTCTTATTACATGGAGAAATCTT
The DNA here is from genome assembly GCA_964195455.1 of uncultured Acidimicrobiia bacterium. Classification (GTDB taxonomy): domain Bacteria; phylum Bacteroidota; class Bacteroidia; order Flavobacteriales; family Flavobacteriaceae; genus Polaribacter. Next base: position 12,471 of record CAXMOR010000069.1, on the reverse strand, counting down.
TATAAAATATTTGAATGTTGTATTTTTATAAAAAGATAGTTTAAAATGAATTTCAAAAAAAGAATTTTATACGCAATACTTATTTTGCTGTTATTATTTATAGGTAATATTTTTATCTCTACGGGATATTTTAAAACCATCAAAAATAATTTTGATGGAGAGATTCTCCAAAAAATAAACATTGCTGGTGCAGAAGATATTACCATAAGTAAGAACGATAGTTTTGCTATTATTTCAGCTACCTCAAGAAAAAAAACACCAAATACAGCACAAGAATTTGGTGGCTTATATTATATAGATTTAAAAACGGATAATTTTAAACCAATCCATTTAACTAAAGGTCTAAAAAAACCTTTTGCTCCTCACGGAATTTCTATGTTTCAAAAAGGTAAAATAACTACAATCGCAGCAATCAATCATACTACCAATGGCGAATTTATTGAAGTTTTCAATTTGATAGAAATGGAATTAATCCATATAAGAACATTAAAACACGAAAAGATATTTAGTCCAAATGATATTGTTCTGTTAGATGAAAATAAATTTTATTTCACAAACGACCATAAATATAAAGACGGAATTCAACGTTTGGCTGAGGATTATTTAGGCCTTTCTATTTCTAATGTCATCTATTTTGATGGCAAAAACTACACGAAAGTTGCTGAAGGAATTGCCTATGCAAATGGCATTAATTTTGACACAAAACGTAATCTTATTTTTATTGCTTCACCAAGAAAATTTCTAGTAAAAGTGTATCAAAAAAATGAAGATGGAAGTCTAACTTTTATTGAAAATATTAATTGTAAAACTGGAGTTGATAATATTGAATTTGATTCTGAGAATAATTTATGGATTGGAGCTCATCCTAATTTATTGCACTTTGCTGCCTACGCAAAAGGTGATAAAAAAACTTCTCCATCCGAAATTATCAAAATAAAATACTTTAAAAAAGGAGAGTATGCTATAGAACAAGTTTACATGCAAGATGGCACAAATATGTCTGCTTCCACAGTAGCTGCACCTTTTAGTAATTTAATTTTAACAGGAAATGTTATGGATAATCATTTTCTGATTTTAAAAAGAACTACCGAGTAATTTTATACTTTAGCGGATATGAAAAAAATTACTATAGCATTCTCTTTTTTACTGATCATAGGTTGCAACTCACAAGATAAACGTCCTTTAATAGGTAAAACTGAATATCAGCAAGAATTAAATGCGAGTTATAAAGACGCATCAAAATCTCCATTAAAAAAGAAGGACTTAAAAAACTTTAAAGGATTAGATTTCTTTCCTGTAGATTCTTCATTTATTGTCAATGCAGAACTGACAAAAACAATAAATGCCCCTACTTTTGAAATGGCTACTACTACCGATAGAAAACCATTGTATAAAGAATACGGTATTTTAAAGTTTAATTTAAAAGGAAAAGATTGTGCGCTAAGAATCTACCAAAGTCAAGATGATTTTCGTGGCGAAAAATATAAAGAGTATCTCTTTTTACCTTTTACAGATAATACTTCTGGAGAAGAATCTTATGGTGGCGGGCGTTATATGGATGTACTGACTACAGATGAAAAAGCAGACGGAACGATCTCTTTGGATTTTAATAATACATACAATCCATATTGTGCTTATAATGACAAATATTCTTGCCCTTTAACACCTCGAAAAAATCATTTGGATATTGAAATTAAAGCGGGTATTAAAGTTTTTAAAAAACATTCGTATTAAAAACTTCTCGACCTATTTCTATGCTTTTCAATTAGAAAAAAGTTTAAGTGATTTTATGTTTATCATTCTTCAAAAAAATAGTGAATACAACAATTTTTGGCTTCTGTAAACATAATAGAGATTCCTGCTTTTAAATGAATGACTTGTTAAAATCAATATTATTTTAGTCTATCAAAAAGTTAGTAAATAAACGGACCCTAATTGAAACAACATCCTTTATAATTGTCAGTTACAATAAATTTAAGAACAATAACTAAGTTCATTTTAAGAACAAAATTAAAAAGATATCGTGGAAAGCAAGAAATAGCCTCTGAAAAAATTAAGAGTTCAAAGAAATTTCTCCCGCTAAATCTAATTTGATGGCATTCGCTAGTGCCTCTAAATGGAGTTTTCTAACCTTTAACTTGGTTTCAGCATGTGCTTGTTTATGTAGTTTCGAAAACATCCCTGCAACTTTAATCGCAGTTGGCAACACATCTGTTTCCGGAACAATCAAGTCTAGAAAACCAGCTTTTATGGCATCTTTAGAATTGAATATTTCTGCATTGTTTACACTTCTATTTAGGTATACTTCAGACAAACGTGATTTTGCAATTGCAATACCTGCATTATGCATCGTCATTCCGATCATTACTTCATTTAAACCAATTTTAAAATCTCCTTCTACCCCAATCCTATAATCTACAGACAATAATAAAAATGCCCCTTTTGCAATTGCATGCCCATTACAAGCGATAATAATTGGCTTTGGAAAAGACAACATTCTTAATGATAACTGTGAACCTTTTGTAACTAATTCCTTCGCCGATTCAGGTGATTTTGTCATCACTTTCAAGTCAAAACCAGCAGAAAAAATACCATTTTGTCCTGTAAGAATTACAACTTTATTTTCTTGCTCAGCTTTGTCTAAACTTGCATTCAATCCTTCAATTACTTCATGTGAAATAGCATTTGCTTTGCCATTTTTTATGGTAATAATTGCGTAATTCTCTTTTGATTGATAGCTAACTAATTCGTTCATTATTTAAATTTTATGACTTTAAAACAAGTTACAATAAAATTTTAAAATGAATAGTATTTGATTACTATTTGATCCATACTTACAAATAATCTCTTTGTTTTTATTTGTTTAGATTTGCAAAAAAAACAATCAGATTAAAGACTTATCAATCTGTATTATTAGACAATAATCTAATGACTCATTTTATGTAAGAAGATGTAAAGACATATGAGTAAAATTAAAAGATTCTTTCTTTCGTTTGAGCAAAGCTTTTCTTTGCTTTTTCTTCTAAAATGGGTTTGTATCTGTATGCTTATAGGAGTATTTACAGGTAGTGCATCTGCTGTTTTTTTATGGTCTTTAGAATGGGCGACAAACTATAGAGAAGCTAATGTGTGGATTATTGGACTGCTACCTGTTGCTGGATTTGTCATAGGTTTATCGTATCATTTATATGGAGAAAGTGTTGTAAAAGGAAATAATTTATTGATAGACGAATATCATTCTCCTAAAAAAATAATTCCTTTTAAAATGGCTCCTTTAGTGTTTTTAGGAACCATCCTTACACATTTATTTGGAGGTTCTGCTGGACGTGAAGGAACTGCCTTGCAAATAGGTGGTGCAATTGCAGATCAGTTTACGAAAATTTTTAAACTTTCTAATTTCGATAGAAAAATCATATTAGTCGCCGGTATCAGTGCCGGTTTTTCATCTGTTTTTGGAACTCCTTTAGCAGGTGCTATTTTTGCTCTTGAAGTAATGGTGATCGGCAGAATAAAGTTTGATGCAATTATACCCAGTCTTTTAGCTGCCATTTTTGCGAATTATTTTTGTGATATCTGGCAAATATCTCATCACACACATTATAATATTTCAACGATTACAGAGATAACGCCATCTACAATTCTTTGGTCTTTAATAGCTGGACTTATTTTCGGACTTGCAAGTATGCTGTTTTCAAAATCTACTCACTTTTGGGGGGATTTATTTAAAAAACACATTCATTATGCTCCACTGCGCCCTTTAATTGGCGGTGCTGTTCTAGCTGCTATTGTCTATCTTATGGGCACTACAAAATATATAGGATTAGGTATACCAACAATTGTTGATGCTTTTAATATTGATTTGAATTCGTATGATTTTTTTCTAAAATTATTGTTCACTTCTTTTACATTAGGTGCTGGGTTTAAAGGAGGAGAAGTAACTCCTTTGTTCTTTATAGGCGCAACTTTAGGAAATGCGTTAATTTGGTTTATTCCATTACCTATGGGTTTATTAGCAGGAATGGGATTTGTGGCTGTTTTTGCAGGAGCAACGAATACCCCTATTGCCTGTACTGTAATGGGAATTGAATTATTTGGAATAGAATCTGGCGTTTTTATTGCCTTGGCTTGCACCTCTTCTTATTTATTTTCTGGGCATACTGGCATTTATTCTTCTCAAATTATTGGAAGCCCAAAACATGTGTTTTTTAAAAATGAAAAAGGGCATCGTCTTACTGACATCAAAAATAAAAGAGACAAAAAGTAGCTATTAATAATGTAAATAATTTACAATTCTAAATCTTCTACATCCACCCAATTTTTCTTTTGCATAACGGTTCCTTTATTTAAAATAACAACTCCAGGGTTCGCTCTGATTATAGTCTTTAAAGTCGTTTCATCACAAAACAAAAAGTCGAAAGGTAAATTGTATTTTTCTTTTGCAATCATTAAATCATCAGAAAATGAAGCAGAAACGCCATAAACTGTATAACCCTCTTTCTTTGCTTTTGTTGAAATTTCTTTAATTTCAGAAAATCCATTTATATCTGACTTGGATAGATTATAAACAATAACTAACATTACTTTTTCCTTCTTCAATAATTCTGGCGCTAAATCTGCTTGAGCATCTTCTAGCATAAAATCGTGAACAGGAGGAATACTTCCATCTTTTGGAAAAACCATTCCTTCAGGAATATTCTTACCAATGGCATATGCTCTAAAATCGATTAAAGGTAAATGGGTTAAAACATGTTGCACAATAAATAAGAATACTGCCAATGATAAAAAAGTAATTAGTTTTGGAATTTTACCTTTAAAAAGAGGCTTAATAAGCGCTACTTTTATCAATAAAATAATAATTAGAGCAGTTAAAATTATATTTTTATAGAAAGTCTCCCAGGTAGTTAATTTTATAGCATCACCAAAACAACCACAATCTGTTACTTTGTTATAATAAGCAGAATACCATGTTAGAAACAAGAAAATAAGTGTTAACAAAAATAAACTCCAAACTGTTAATTTTGGTTTGTAGCCTATTAAAATCATAACTCCCAATAATATTTCTGAAGTAATTAATAGAATTGCAAATGGCAATGCATACGGAATTAAAAACTCCAGATTTAAAACATCTTCAGAAAAATACTCTTGAAACTTGTATTTAGAACCTATGGGATCTACCAACTTCACAAAGCCCGAAAATATAAATAAGGCTCCTACTATAATTCTTGCTAACTGGACTAAAAACTTCATCTAATTTTATTAGTTAATATTATTAAAAACTCTATAAATAAATATCTACATCTCTAGTTAATATTTTATGATTTGATAAATAATCGCTACTTTATATTAAATAGAGTAAACAATGCGGTTAAGAAACAACTTGCAGAAAAAAAATCTTATACGCCAGTATCATGTATTCTTAATTATCCTAAGTGAATCATCGCAAAAACTGCGTAATTAATCATGTCTTGATAATTAGCATCAATTCCTTCAGAAACAATTGTCTTCCCCTTGTTATCTTCAATTTGCTTAACTCGTAATAACTTTTGTAATATCAAATCTGTTAAACTAGAAATGCGCATATCTCTCCATGCTTCACCATAATCATGATTTTTATCCATCATTAAGTCTTTAGTGATTTTACTATGTTTATCATACAAAACAGTTGCCTCTTTTATGTTTAAATCAGGAGTTTCTACAATTCCTTTTTCTAACTGAACTAGCGCCATTATCGAATAATTAATAATACCAATAAACTCAGATTTCTCTCCTTCATCTACTTTTCTGACCTCATTCTCTTGTAGCTGACGAATTCTTTGTGCTTTAATAAATATTTGATCTGTTAAAGATGGTAAACGTAAAATTCTCCATGCAGAACCGTAATCAGACATTTTTTTTATAAATAAACTTCTACATTCATTTATAACAGCATCGTATTGTTTTGAGGTCTCTTGCATTTTTATAAAAAAGTATTTTTTCAAATGTAGTAAATCTTAAAAGCATTTCATTTATTTTTACAATGAATTTATCAACTATCAAATGAAAAGAATTGTTGTTTTTTGTGGCTCGAGCTTAGGCTTTAACCCTGTTTATAAAGAAGCCGCCATAGAATTAGGAAATTATTTTGCTAAAAACAAAATTGGTTTGGTTTATGGTGGAGGAAAAATTGGTATGATGGGCATTCTTGCTGACACTATTTTGGACCATAATGGTGAAGTGATTGGTGTCATTCCTAAATTGTTAGAAAAAGAAGAAGTTGTTCATGCTGGGGTAGAAGAAATGATTGTTTGCAAAAAAATGAGTGAACGCAAAGTAATTATGAGCAAATTAATTGAAGGTTATATAACACTTCCTGGAGGTTTTGGAACGTTAGATGAACTTTTTGAAGCACTTACTTTGAATCAATTGCATATTGAACAAAAACCTGTTGGTCTTTTAAATGTGAACGGTTTCTTTGATGGAGTTTTACTGCAGCTCGATAAAATGGTAGAAGAAGGGTATCTGAAACAAACCAATAGAAATATGTTATTAATTGGAACTTCAGTGAATGAATTAATGAAAAAAATGAACAATTACAAAGCAACAGTAATAGCCGACGTAATTAATAAAGTGGTACGTTAAAATGACTATAAACTGCAAGGGAAATTTAGTAGATATATCGTCACCAAAAGTAATGGGGATTTTAAATATTACTCCTGATTCTTTTTTTGACGGAGGAAAATATAAAGACGAATCTGAAATTCTTAGGCACGTTGAAAAAATGCTTTTTGAAGGAGCCACTTTTATTGATGTTGGTGCATATTCTTCAAGACCAGGAGCAAAACATATTTCCGAAAACCAAGAGCTACAAAGAATTGTTCCTGTTATAAAATTACTGATAAAAAACTTTCCTGAAATTCTTATTTCTGTAGATACTTTTAGAAGTGCAATTGCCAAAGAAACCATCAATTCTGGAGCAGCAATTATAAATGATATTTCAGGCGGAAAAATGGATGATAAAATGTTTGAAACTGTTGCTAATTTACAAATTCCATATATTTTAATGCATATGTTAGGAAGGCCCCAAAACATGCAGCTAAACCCTGTTTATAAAGATGTTACTCAGGAAGTTATTTCCTTTTTTGCAGAACAAATTTTTAAATTACATCAACTAAAGCTCAATGACATTATTATTGATGTTGGTTTTGGTTTTGGAAAAACCATCAGCCATAATTTTGAAATTCTAAAAAACTTATCCCTTTTCAAAAGTTTAGATGCACCTATTTTGACAGGGATTTCACGTAAATCGATGTTGTATAAAACATTGAATATTTCTGCACAAGAAGCTTTAAACGCAACAACTTCTGCAAATACAATTGCACTTTTAAATGGCGCAAATATCTTACGGGTTCACGATGTAAAAGAGGCAATTGAAGCCATAAAAATTGTAAATCAACTTTCTTAATTGAAAAATACTTTCTAGAAACTATTTTCTAATTTCACTACTGCCTATGTTTTGCTTGCTACTTTCAATAAAAACTTGTTTGCATTTAAAAAATCTAGAAAAGCAGATAGAAGCACATATTACGAAACCTACATTTTTGTACTAGACAAACTAAATAAAGTTTATAATACATTAAGTAACGAAAGAACATAGAAAATTAAAAGCAGTATAAATAAATTGAATTGTAAAAAATATCCTCTTTTGCTTTCTGACGCAGAAATAAAAAACTGATATTGTACTCACAAAATTTATTAGTACTTTTACCTCAAACCAGTCTATTTTCCATGTTAGATTTTATTCCTTTTTCTTTTTTAGATGTGCTAGATATACTACTAGTAGCTATACTACTCTTCTACATTTATAAATTATTAAAAGGTACAGTTGCCATTAATATCTGCATAGGAATTGCCTTTATCTTCTTAATTTGGAAAATTACGCAAGCTTTAAGTATGGAAATGTTAAGTGGAATTTTAGGGTACTTACTTTCAGGAGGAGTTATTGCTTTAATTATTGTTTTTCAGCAAGAAATTAGAAAATTTTTGCTGATGATTGGTACCACAAATTTTTCAAGTAAAAAAAGCTTTTTAAATCAGCTAAAGTTTTTACAATCGGAAATTAGTTCAGAAATTGAAGTAGATAAAATTTTAAAAGCCTGTGACAACATGTCTAAAACTAAAACTGGAGCCTTAATCGTTATTGAAAAAACGAATAGTTTAGATTTTTTAATAAACAATGGAGATGCTATGAATGCCCTTGTAAATGAAGCCATATTAGAAAGTATCTTCTTCAAAAACAGCCCCTTACACGATGGAGCAACAGTTATTAGAGATAATTATATTGTGGCTACGAGAGTCGTTTTACCAATTTCTGATAGCACAAAAATACCTGCAAGATTTGGTTTAAGACACCGGTCTGCTATAGGGGTAAGCGAAAAAACTGATGCAGTATGTTTATTAGTCTCTGAAGAAACTGGTGAGATTTCTTACATAAAAGATGGTGAGTTTGTACTATATTCTACCCCTGAAGAACTACACGAGAAGCTTAAGAAAGATTTAATGTAAATAACAATAGAGATAAACCTAGTGTTTTTATCTACTGAATATAAAAATATTAAGAAGCTTGATCTAAACTAAATTGCTTGTCATATAAGTTTTTATAATAACCATTATCTTTTTCTAATAATTCTAGGTGAGATCCCTCTTCAACGATTAAACCTTTATCCATTACAATAATTTTATCAGCTTGTTTTATGGTTGCTAATCTGTGTGCAATTACAATAGAAGTTCTGTCTTTTGTAATCGTTTCCGTAGCATATTGTATCATTTGTTCTGCATGTGAATCTACGGATGATGTTGCTTCATCCAAAATTAAAATACTCGGCTTGCTAACGTAAGCTCGTAGAAACGCAATTAATTGTCTTTGACCTGACGAAAGCATTGCTCCTCTTTCTTTTACATTATAATTGTAACCTCCAGGAAGTGTCATTATAAAGTCGTGAATTCCTATTTGCTTTGCGGCCTTTTTCACTTCTTCTAAACTAATTTTATCGTTTTTTAAAGTGATATTATTCAAGATAGAATCTGAAAATAAAAATACATCTTGTAAAACTATTGCAACCTGGTTTCTTAAACTCTCTAAAGCATATTCATCAATAGAGGTATCATCCACACAAATAGTTCCACTATCAATTTCATAAAAACGATTTATTAAATTGATGATGGTAGATTTTCCTGCACCAGTTGCCCCTACAATAGCAATTGTTTGTCCACTTTTAACCTCCAAGGAAATCCCTTTTAAAACTTCTTCATCTTGAACATAACTAAATCGAACATCTTTAAAGCTGATGTCACCTTTTAGCCTCTGTGCCTTTATAGTGCCACTTTTAGCAATACTACTATGTGTATCAATTACTTTAAAAACACGCTCTCCAGAAACAATTCCCATTTGAAGTTGATTAAATTTATCAGCAATTTGACGCAAAGGTCTAAACAACATTTGCGCATATTGTATAAAGCCCATAATCAATCCAACGGAAATTCCTGAATCTTGAACTGCCTGCCCGCCACCAAACCAAACGATTAGTCCAATACCTATAGATGATAAAATCTCTGCAATAGGAAAGAAAACTGAATAATACCAAATTGTTTTTACATGTGCTTTTTTGTGCTTGTCATTTATTTCTTTAAAATTTTGATACTCAATATCCTCTCTATTAAAAAGCTGCACAATTTTCATTCCTGTCACTCTTTCTTGCACAAATCCATTTAAATTTGCGACCTGATTTCTTACTTCTTGAAAAGTAGCTTTTATGGCGACTTGAAATAATTTTGTTGCATACACTAAGATGGGTAAAATAGCTAAAGTGATTAAAGCTAACTTCCAATTTAAAAGAAGCATTACTATCGTTACAGCAAACATTTTAAGAATATCACTTAAAATAGTAAAAACTCCATTGCTAAAAAAAGCCGCAATCGTCTCTATATCCGAAACGACTCTTGTTACTAATTTCCCAACAGAGTTGTTGTCAAAATAAGACATTTTAAATTGTAAAATATGTCTAAATATTTTTGCTCTAATATCTCTAATAATGTGCTGACCTACCCAATTTGCAAAATAAATGAAAGTAAATTGAAGTAATACCTCAATTAATAAAACACCTAGCATTAACAAGGTATAATTTAATAGACCTACTTTATCTTTCGATAAAATATAATCATCTACGGTGTTTATTAAAATATAAGGTGATAAAACAGAAAATAATGCTAAAAATATAGTTGAAGAAGCTGCAATAAAAAAATACAAACGATAGCGTTTTGCAAAAGACATAAGTCTTGAAAAAATTTGTATATCAAAAGCATTTCCTGATTTTTCTGCCAAAATTTAGTATTTAATTTTTGTTAAAAATAAACCTTTTGCAGGAACTGATAGTCCTGCCTTACCTCTATTTTTACTTTCTATGATACCTCTAAAATCCTGCTTAGAAATTTTACCCAAGCCAACATCAACTAAAGTACCAACGATAGCTCTAACCATATTTCTTAAAAATCTATTTGATGAAATATGAAATATCAACTCCCTTCCATTTAAAACCCAAAAGGCTTCTGTAATATCACAATTAAAAGTATAAACATCTGTTTTTACTTTAGAAAAAGCTTGAAAATCTGTATATTCTAAGAGTAATTTTGCAGCATCATTCATTAAACCTATATCTGGCTTTTGAGAATGAATTTGCCATGAAAAATCGAGTAAAAAAGGATTTCTACCTAAGTGAATTTTGTACTCATAACTTCTTGAAGTTGCATTAAACCTCACATGTTTTTCATCCTCCACTAAAAACACTTTAAAAACAGAAATATCACTAGGTAAAATTGAATTCAGTTTAAAAACAACCTCTTCTTTTAACTCCTTTTCAATATCAAAATGTGCAAACATTTGTGTAGCATGCACTCCAGTATCTGTTCTACCTGCTCCAACAACTTGAATTTTTTGTTGAAAAATTGTACTTATTGCATCATTTAGTTTTTCTTGCACAGAAATGACATCTGGCTGGATCTGCCAACCATGATAATTTTTTCCGTTATAAGAAAGCTCTATAAAATATCTCAAGAATAATCATTTTTGAAGTCCTCAAAATTACGGAATTTATTTTGTTATCATTACATTTGATTCTTGATCAGAAGTTAAATTTTTCCTACTTTTTTTTTAGCATGAAGAAAATCTTATTATTATCCGATACGCATAGTTATATTGATGACCAAATTTTAAAGTTTGTACAACAGGCTGATGAAGTTTGGCATGTAGGTGATATTGGTGATTTAAATGTTACAGATACTATAAAAAAACTGAAACCTTTAAAGGCTGTTTACGGCAATATTGACGGAGCAGATGCACGAAGCGAATTTCCTTTAGATCAGAAATTTTCTATTGAAAATGTTTCTGTTTGGATGACGCATATAGGAGGATATCCAAATAAATACAACCAAAGAGTTAGAGAGGATATTGTTAAAAACACACCAAACATTTTCATCAGCGGTCATTCGCATATTTTAAAAGTACAGTTTGATAAAAAGCTAAATTTGTTACATTTAAACCCAGGTGCCGCAGGAAACCATGGGTTTCATAAAATTAGAACTATGCTTCGTTTTCAATTAGAAAAAGGCGATGTAAAAAATTTAGAAATTATTGAATTAGCTAAAAGAGGTTAGTTTCTTCTTTTTCTTGAATCGGTAACACTACTTTAATTTGTGTTCCTTTTCCTTTGTGAGATTTTATACGAAGCTTACCTCGCATTATTTGTATTCTTGCTTCAATTTGATTGATTCCTAAACCATCTTTTAATGTTGCTTTTGTTTGATCAAAACCAATTCCATCGTCCAAAATTTGTACTAAAATTTGACCTTCTTCCTCTTTTAATTTTATAACTGCATTTTGGGCCTTACTATGTTTTAAAATATTATTTAAAAACTCTTGAATAATATTATACGTTTTAATTTCGAATCTTTGATCATACCTTCTTAATCCTCCTATTTCTGCATCTATATTCAGTTCTGAGTTGGAATACTTTTCTGTAATATCTCTAATAGCAAAATTTAAACCAAATTTCAATAAGACCGAAGAGACCAATGTATGAGACAAGTCCCTTATTTTCTGAGATGCATCCCCTAATATTTCCTGAGTTTTATCCATTTCAATGGGTACACCATCAGGAAACTTTTTTCTAGTTGCTTGAAGATGTAAACTAGCAGATGAAAGCAAAGCGCTCACATTATCATGTAACGTTTCTGCAATTTCTTTTCTTTCAAATTCCCTCCCGTTTAGCGTAGCATCTAAAACCCTTGCTTGAGATTCAGATTTAAGTTTATCTAAATTTTGGACTTGTAGCAACTCTGTTTGTGACAATTTTAATTGTAAATATTTTTGACGAAAACTATAATAACCTATAACAATTATGAGCGCAATAAAAAGAAAAACAACAATTAAAATAATATTAT
>CAXMOR010000068.1:0-13929 GCA_964195455.1 uncultured Acidimicrobiia bacterium | reverse complement strand
GGTTTGGTCAACTTTAATTCCATAAATAAATAGGTTATTTTTATATCCTAAAAGTACAGAATTTTATATAAAAATATCGAATAAATAGTTGTCTTTTTATAAATAAAAATCCGAGATTAGTGTAATCATTTAAAACTATATGATCAGTCATTATATTACGTATAAATGAACTCACAATAATTTATATGCCAAAAAAAGGAAAAGCAAAAAATACTGTCAACAAGGCAAAACATAGCAAACTAATGAATCAAAAGATCACTAAACTTGCCTTGCAAAAAAAACAACACAAGGAGCGTTTAAAAACTATTATCAAAAAAATTAACGATTCTAAAGAAAAAACCTAAGAATAAATTTACAGTTAATTTCAATCATTTTCAAACTTCACTTAATAGGCATAAGCTATATCAAAATAAGAAATATAGATAAAGATTATTAAAAGATTGTATGTAAATTTGAAAATGATTAAAAAGAAATAAAATTTATAAAACCATGGAACATAATACTACTGGAGACATCGATAAATGTCCTTTTATGAGTGGCGCTCAAAAAAAATCTGCTGGTGAAGGAACTAGCAACAGAGATTGGTGGCCTAATGAATTAAAATTAAATATTTTACGTCAGAATGCTTCAAAATCAAACCCAATGGGTAATGAATTTGAATATGCAAAGGCTTTTAATAGTATTAATTTTAACGAACTAAAAAAAGATGTTATTGATGTAATGACCGATTCTCAAGATTGGTGGCCTGCTGACTATGGCCATTATGGTCCTTTTATGATTCGTATGGCTTGGCACAGCGCTGGAACCTATAGAGTTGGTGATGGACGTGGAGGAGCAGCTACAGGAACACATCGTTTTGCACCTCTAAATAGTTGGCCAGACAATGGTAACTTAGACAAAGCTCGCTTGCTTTTATGGCCGATAAAAAAGAAATATGGCGCCAAGGTTTCCTGGGCAGATTTAATGGTTTTAGCAGGAAATTGTGCTTTAGAATCTATGGGTTTTAAAACATTTGGTTTTGCAGGTGGTAGAGAAGATGTTTGGGAACCAGAACAAGATATTTATTGGGGATCAGAAACAGGATGGTTAGATAATGACAAACGATATGATACTAGTGATGGTGATTTAGAAGGTCATCTTGGAGCAGTACATATGGGACTCATTTATGTTAATCCTGAAGGCCCAAATGGAGAACCAGATGCCTTAAAATCTGCTTATGATATTAGAATTACTTTTGGTAGAATGGCTATGAATGATGAAGAAACTGTTGCATTGGTAGCAGGTGGCCATACTTTTGGAAAAGCTCATGGTGCTGCTGATCCAGATGTGTATGTTGGAACAGAACCTCATGGTGCTTCAATAGAAGAAATGAGTACTGGTTGGAAAAACACCTACAAAAGTGGTGTATTAGACGATACCATTACTAGTGGTTTAGAAGGAGCATGGACTCCAAACCCTACACAATGGGATGATGAATATTTTGAAGTCTTATTAAATTATGATTGGGAATTAACTAAAAGCCCAGCCGGAGCTCATCAATGGACTCCAACAGCTGCTTCGAACGCAAAAAAAGCCCCAAAAGCAGGAGATGCTAATGGAACTCAGGCTCTAATGATGTCTACGGCAGATATAGCTTTAAAGACTGACCCTGCTTATTTAGAAATTTCTAAACGTTTTCATAAAGATCACAAAGCTTTTGAAGATGTTTTTGCTAGAGCTTGGTATAAATTAACTCACAGAGATATGGGTCCAATACATCGTTATTTAGGACCAGAAGTTCCTAAAGAAGAATTAGTTTGGCAAGATCCAATACCTGCAGCAACCTATACTTTAACAGATACAGATCTATTAGATCTAAAAAATTTAATTACTGATACTGGTTTATCCTCAGCTCAATTAGTGACTACAGCATGGGCTTCTGCTTCAACCTTTAGAGGTTCAGATAAAAGAGGTGGTGCAAATGGAGGTAGAATTCGTTTAGAGCCACAAAAAAGTTGGGCCGTAAACAATCTGTATGAACTAAAAAAAGTACTTATTATTTTAGAAGCCATTCAAAAAGAATTTAACGGCGTTGTTTCTATGGCAGATTTAATTGTTTTAGGTGGAACTGTAGCTATTGAAAAAGCAGTAAAAAATTCAGGATATGCTATTGATGTTCCTTTTACCTCTGGCAGAGGAGATGCTTCTCAAGAAAAAACAGATCTCGTTTCTTTTGGTTACTTAGAACCAAAAGCAGATGGATTTAGAAATTTCATCAAAAAAGATTTAAAATTAGCAGCAGAAGAGTTATTGATTGACAAAGCGCAATTACTAACACTTAGTATTCCAGAAATGACAGTTTTAGTTGGTGGTCTAAGAGTATTGGGAGCCAATTATGATAATTCTAAATATGGCGTATTTACGGAGGTTGTTGATACCCTCTCGAATGATTTCTTTATTAATATTTTAGATTTTAACACTACCTGGAAAGCAACATCTAAAGACGATACTTTATTTGAGGGAACAGATAGAAAAACAGGTGAAATTAAGTTTAGAGGAACAAGAGCTGATTTAATTTTTGGATCAAATACAGAACTGAGAGCCGTTGCTGAAGTATATGCTGCAGATGATGCGAAAGAACGTTTTGTAAACGATTTTGTACTTGCCTGGGCAAAAGTGATGAACCTGGATCGCTTTGATCTTAAAAAATAAGTATTATTATGTATCCAAAAAAAGGGAATGAACATCTGTTCATTCCCTTTTTCACTTTTTTGAATATTTGAATATTATCATTTACTAGCAAATAATTTTATATCGTTTGCAGAAACTTCTTTCTCCCCAAGAATTATTAAACGCTCTACAACATTTCTTAATTCACGAATATTCCCTGTCCAATCATATTCTTTTAAAAGATTTATTGCTTTTGAAGAAAACATCTTTTTGGGAGTTCCTTGTGCTTCAGAGATTTGCTTTGCAAAGAAATCCACCAATAATGGAATATCTTCTCTTCTATCATTTAAAGCAGGAACGTTAATTAGAATAACAGCTAATCTGTGGTACAAGTCCTCTCGAAATCTACCTGCGGCAATTTCTTCTTTTAGATTTTTATTAGTAGCTGCAACCACTCTAACATTTACCTTTATATCCTTATCAGAACCAACTCTAGAGATTCGACTTTCTTGCAAAGCACGTAATACTTTTGCTTGCGCTGACAAACTCATATCACCAATCTCATCTAAAAAAATAGTTCCACTATCTGCTGCCTCAAACTTACCAGCTCTATCTTTATTAGCACCTGTAAAAGAACCTTTTACATGTCCAAAAAGTTCACTTTCAATTAATTCTGAAGGTATTGCCGCACAGTTCACTTCAATCATTGGTGCTTTAAAACGATCTGATTTTTCATGCAACCAATGAGCAACTAATTCCTTACCCGTGCCATTTGGTCCTGTAATTAATACTCTAGCATCTGTAGCTGCCACTTTTTCTATAATGTCTTTAATGTGAGAAATAGAAGCACTCTCACCAATCATTTCATAATTTTTGCTAACTTTTTTCTTTAAACGTTTGTTTTCAACAATTAAAACTTTATTCTCTAAGGCATTTCTAACCGTATTTAAAAGTCTATTTAAATCTGGTGGCTTTGATATGTAATCAAAAGCTCCTAAACGCATTGTGTTAACGGCTGTATCTAAATCTCCATGACCGGAAATCATAACAATTGGAATTTCTGGTTTTATTTTCTTAGCTTTTTCTAGCACCTCAACACCATCCATTTTTGGCATTTTAATATCACATAAAACCAAATCGTAATCGTTATTTTTGATCATTTCGATTCCTAACAATCCATCTTCTGCTTCTTCTACATTATAAGATTCATTTTCTTCTGAAATGATTTTTGTTAAAACTCTTCTAATAGCAGCTTCGTCTTCAATAATTAATATCTTACTCATGTATTTTTAGTTTCAAAATTTCAAAGCTTCAAAGTTTTGTTCAACACGATATTCAACGGTATACTTCTTACTTAAAAACTATTTTATTAATATGTTTATTCTTTATTCTGAAAAACATGCACATCTCTCTGTGGAAAAGGAATTGTAATACCATTTTCTCTAAATTTTTCATCTATTTCGAAACGTAAATCGCTCTGTACAAACCTTGTTTCAAAACTATCATTTAAAGAAAAAACAAGTTTAAAGTTTAAAGAACTATCGGCAAAATCAGTAAAGAATACTTTAGGCTCTGGTGTTTTTAAAATCTTATCTTGACTTTTTGTTGTCTCCAATAAAATTTGTTTTACTAATTGCACATCACTTCCATAAGAAACACCAACAGTTACAGCTTCTCTGGTTTCTGTTCCGTTTTCTGTCCAATTAAATAAAATATTGGTTAAATATAAATGATTCGGAATCACTAAAACCTTATTATCAATAGTTACAGCTCTTGTGGTTCTTAGTCTTATATCTAAAACTCTACCAACTTTTCCTTCTAACTCAATAATATCACCAACATGTACAGATTGATCTACGAGAATAAAAATACCTGATATTATGTCTTGAAATAAGGTTTGTAAAGCTAAACCAACACCTATTAAAAGTACTGCTGAAGCAGCAAAAACTGCAGTTACGTTTACGCCTGAGGCATCCATAGCAATTAAAAAAATAGCTATAAAAACCACCCACCTAATATAACTAAAAACACTTACGAATTTAACTTTATCATTTTCCGGCATTTTTCTAGTGATAAATCTTCTTACTAGTTTTAAAACAAAAGCTGTTATTATGATGGCAACTGCCACGAATAATAATCCTTTAAAAGAAATACTTATTTCTTCGCTAAACGTAAATGTATAATCTAAAATTGAATTAGCTTCCTCTACAATAGTATCTGTAACTTTCTCTAATTTGCCTTGCATTTATCCTTTGTATTTTAACCATTTATATAAATCTCTGTAGGTTGGTTTTTTACCATACATTAAAATTCCTACTCTGTAAATTTTAGCAGCCAACCATACCATGAACACAAATGTTATTAATAATAAAGTCATTGATATTGCTAATTCATACCAAGAAACTCCAAAAGGAACTCGCATTAACATCACAATTGGAGAAGTAAATGGAATATATGAGAACAGCACAGCCATGGGCCCATGAGGCTCATTAATTACAGTTGCAAAACCAACATAGACCCCCAAAATTAGAGGAGCCATAATTGGCAACATAAATTGCTGTGTATCTGTTTCATTATCAACTGCAGCGCCAATTGCAGCAAACATTGAGCTATATAACATAAAACCTCCTAAAAAATAAAAGATAAATAAAACAAACATTTTTAAAATTGGTAATCTTACGATTTCTTGAATTATCAATTGCATTTTATCCAAACCTGCAGCTTGTTTTGCAGCTTCTAATTGCTCAGCTGGTAATTTTGAAGTTTGCATTTCTATAATATCAATTCCAAAAATAGAGGATGCAACTGTTGTAATTATAAATATTAGAATTCCCCAAATTAAAAACTGTAATAAACCTGCTGAAGCATTTCCAATAATTTTACCCAACATTAATTGAAAAGGTTTTACTGATGAAACTATAATCTCTACAATTCTGCTTGTTTTCTCTTCAATGACACTTCTCATTACAGAGGTTCCATAAATCATGACAAACATCATTAACAAATAACCAGCAATTGCACCAACTCCAATTTTTAATCCGTTTATTAATTTGGATGATTCTTCACCTGAAAAATTAAACATTTTAACGTTTGACTGAATTTTTGATGCGTTAATTTTTTCAAGATCAATCCCAAAATCATTCAATTTTTCATTTCTTAATTTACGCTCAATTTTTGCCTCTAAAGAATTCATAACAGACATTCCTGGTGAATCTTTTGAATAAAATTCTATAGCATTTGCTAAAATTTCTAAACTATTTTGTTTAGGAATAATTAAAGCACCGTAATAATCTCCTTCTTCAACTTTTTTCTTAGTCTCCGCTACGCCTAAAGCAGTATAGTCTTGATAGTGAATTGTTTCTGAATCTACAAAATCGTCTTTAGAGAACAATCCAGAATTATCTACATAAACGATTTCTTTAACTTTTTCATCATTTTTTTTCATCAAGAAAAAAACAAAAGCCCCCATACCAACTAGTAAGATAGGACTTAAGAAGGTCATAATCAAAAACGATTTATTACGAACTTTAGCAATAAATTCTCTTTGTACAATTAATTTTAACTTGCTCATTTACTATTTGTTTTTATTTACTGCTTGAATAAAAATATCATTTGCATTCGGCATCAATTCAACAAAATGTTGCACTTCTCCTCTGCTGGTTAAAAAAGATAATAATTCATTTGCAGAATTATTTTTTCCTAATTTCACATTTAGTGTTAACTCATTTCCTAATAGTTTAAAATCCGCAGGTAAAACATCAAAGTGTTGTTTCAAGGAAGCTTCCACCTCTTTCGGATTTAAAGTATTTAAACCTACTTGAAAAGTATGAGTTCTAAATTGACGTTTAATGTCATTTAATTTTCCGTCTAAAATTTTATTCGACTTATCAATCAATGCAATTTCATCACACATTTCTTCAACAGATTCCATTCTATGGGTAGAAAAAATAATGGTTGCCCCTTTTTCTCGTAATTGCAAAATTTCTTGAGCAATTAACTGTGCATTTATAGGATCAAATCCAGAAAAAGGTTCATCAAAAATTAATAATTTTGGTTCATGTAAAACGGTAACAATAAACTGTACTTTCTGAGCCATTCCTTTAGAAAGTTCTTCAATTTTTTTTCCCCACCAAGCAGAAATATCAAATTTATCAAACCAATATTTTAAGCGTTTTTTTGCTTCAGACTTACTTAACCCTTTTAATTGAGCTAAATATAAAGCCTGTTCACCTACTTTCATAGATTTATACAAACCACGTTCTTCTGGTAAATAGCCAATATCTGCGGTATGCTTTGGTGATAAAGCTTCTCCATCTAAAATAATAGACCCAGAATCTGGCATTGTTATTTGATTTATGATTCTTATTAAAGAAGTTTTTCCAGCACCATTTGGACCTAATAATCCATATACACTTCCTTCTGGAATATGAATAGAAACATCATTTAATGCTTTAAAAGCTCCATAATTTTTGACAATATTATTGATTTCTAGTAAATTATTCATTCGCAATTATTTTTTTGATAATTCTAAACACAAACTTAGTTATTTTAAACGTATTAATAAATAATAGATGTAAATGCTTACAACATTATAAAATGTTAAATTTACTATGCATGCATAACTTTTTTAAAATTTACTATGCGTGCATAGTAAATTTTCATATCTTTGGAACCATGGATAAAAATAAATCTATAGATCATCAATTAAGAGCAACATGGCAAGCAGTTGCAAAAATGTATAATGAACAAGCTGCAAACTATGGCAGTACTATGTCATCTGCTTTTGTTTTGCTAACCATTGACAAACAAAATGGCACACCTTCTACTGCTCTTGGACCACTCATGGGAATGGAACCAACAAGTCTTTCTAGAGTTTTAAAATCTATGGAAGATAAAGGCGCTATTTATAGAGAAAAGAATCCTGATGATGGCAGAAGTGTAATTATTAAACTAACTGATTATGGTTTAGAAATGCGCAAGTTTTCTAAAATTCATGTCTATCAATTTAACAATGTGGTTAGAGAATATGTTTCCGAACAAGAACTAGAAAGTTTCTTTAAAGTAATGTTAACCATAAACAAATTAATTGCAGATAAGAGTATCTATAAATCAGTTAACAGAGATAAATAATAAAGTATAACAAACAATAATCAAATGACAAGAAGAATTAAAAAAGTAGCAATTATAGGATCTGGAATTATGGGTTCTGGTATTGCGTGTCACTTTGCTAATATTGGAGTTGAAGTTCTTTTATTGGACATTGTTCCAAGAGAATTAAATGACAAAGAAAAAGCAAAAGGACTTACGTTAGAAGACAAAATAGTTCGTAATCGTTTAGTCAATGATGCTTTAACTACTTCTTTAAAATCAAAACCCTCTCCAATTTATAATCAGAAATTTGCAAGCAGAATTACTACTGGTAATTTAGAAGATGATATTGCAAAAATTGCTCACGTAGATTGGATTATGGAAGTTGTTGTTGAACGATTAGATATCAAAAAAATCGTTTTTGAAAAATTGGAAAAATACAGAACTCCAGGAACTTTAATTACCTCTAATACTTCTGGTATTCCAATTAAATTCATGAATGAAGGAAGAAGTGAGGATTTCCAAAAGCATTTTGCGGTAACCCACTTTTTTAACCCTCCAAGATATTTAAAACTTTTTGAGGTTGTTCCCGGGCCAAATTGCAAACCAGAAGTTACCGATTTCTTAATGATGTATGGAGATAAATTTTTAGGTAAAACTTCGGTTTTAGCAAAAGATACGCCTGCATTTATAGGAAATAGAATTGGAATTTTTGGCATCATGAGCTTATTTCATGTTGTAAAAGAAATGAACTTAACGATTGAAGAAGTAGATAAATTAACAGGACCCGTTATTGGTCGTCCAAAATCTGCTACTTTTAGAACTATTGATGTTGTTGGTTTAGATACGCTTGTTCACACTGCTAATGGTGTAAAAGACAATTGTCCTGAAGATGAAATGAGAGAACAATTTGTCATTCCAAGTTTTGTAAACAAAATGATGGCGAACAAATGGTTAGGGAGTAAAACCAAGCAAGGTTTTTATAAAATGACCAAAGATGCCAATGGTAAAAGAAATATTTTATCATTAGACTTAAATACGTTAGAATACAGAGAAAAAAAATCTGCAAAATTTGCGACTTTAGAACTTACAAAAACGATTGATAATGTTGTTGATCGATTTAAAGTTTTAGTTGCAGGAAAAGATAAAGCAGGTGAATTCTACAGAAAAAGCTTTGCAGCAATGTTTGCATACGTTCAAAATAGAATTCCAGAAATCTCTGATGAATTATATAGAATAGATGATGGTTTAAGAGCTGGTTTCGGCTGGGAACATGGACCTTTCCAAATTTGGGATGCCATTGGTATTGAAAAGGGTATAGAAATTATGACCGCTGAAGGTAAAGAACCTGCAGCTTGGGTAACAGAAATGTTAGCAAATGGACAAACATCGTTCTATACAGTAAAAGAAGGATCAACACATTATTATGACATTCCTACTAAAGCACACGTAAAAAAACCAGGTCAAGATTCTTTTATCATTTTAGATAATATTAGAAAATCAAACGAAGTTTGGAAAAACTCGGGTGCTGTGATTGAAGATTTAGGAAATGGAATTTTAAACTTAGAGTTCCAATCTAAAATGAATACCATTGGTGGTGATGTTTTAGCTGCAATAAACAAAGCAATTGATCTCGCCGAAAAGAACTATCAAGGTTTAATTATTGGTAATCAAGCAGCAAATTTCTCTGTAGGTGCTAATATTGGTATGATTTTCATGATGGCTGCCGAGCAAGAATATGATGAGTTAAACATGGCAATCAAATATTTCCAAGATACAATGATGCGCATGCGTTATTCTGCAATTCCTACAATTTCTGCTCCTCATGGAATGGCATTAGGTGGTGGATGTGAAATATCATTACATGCTGATAAAGTAGTTGCAGCAGCAGAAACCTATATGGGGCTAGTAGAATTTGGAGTTGGTGTAATTCCTGGTGGTGGTGGCTCTAAAGAAATGGCTTTAAGAGCATCCGATTTATTTCATAAAGGAGATGTTCAATTAAACGTTTTACAAGAGAATTTCTTAACTATTGGTACCGCAAAAGTAGCAACCTCTGCTTATGAAGCTTTCGATTTAGGTTTATTACAAAAAGGTAAAGACGTTGTAGTTGTAAACAAAGATCGTCAAATTGCAGAAGCTAAAAAGCATGCCGTTATAATGGCAGA
The DNA here is from genome assembly GCA_964195455.1 of uncultured Acidimicrobiia bacterium. Lineage (GTDB taxonomy): Bacteria > Bacteroidota > Bacteroidia > Flavobacteriales > Flavobacteriaceae > Polaribacter. The sequence continues at coordinate 4,024 of CAXMOR010000068.1, read as the reverse complement.
AGCTGGTTATACACAACCAGCTACTCGTAAAGATGTTTTAGTTTTAGGTAAACAAGCATTAGGTGCATTTCTGGTCGCTACAGATTCTATGCAGGCAAGTAGATTTATTTCGGAACATGATCAAAAAATCGCAAATAAATTAGCCTATGTAATGGCTGGTGGTGATTTATCAGAACCAACCAAAGTTTCTGAACAGTATTTATTAGACCTTGAACGTGAAGCGTTCTTGAGTTTATGTACAGAACGCAAAACATTAGAGCGCATTCAACACATGTTAAAAACTGGTAAACCTTTAAGAAACTAAAAAAATGAAAACAGCATATATAGTACAAGGATATAGAACAGCCGTAGCAAAATCTAAAAGAGGTGCGTTCAGATTTAAAAGAGCTGATGAGTTAGCAGCTGAAACCATTGAATATTTAATGGAGAATTTACCGGAATTTGATAAAAAAAGAATTGATGATGTAATCGTTGGTAATGCAATGCCAGAAGGTTCTCAAGGATTAAATATGGCACGTTTAATCTCTTTAATGGGATTAAAAATTGATGAAGTTCCTGGCGTAACCGTAAATCGTTTTTGTTCTTCAGGCCTAGAAACTATTGGTATGGCAGTTGCAAAAATTCAATCTGGAATGGCGGAATGTATTATTGCAGGTGGCGCTGAAAGTATGAGTTCTGTGCCAATGACAGGTTTTAAACCAGAATTAAACTACGATACAGTCGCTGCTGGTCATGCAGATTATTACTGGGGAATGGGAAACACAGCTGAAGCTGTTGCAGACCAATATAATATCTCTCGTAAAGACCAAGATGAGTTTGCATTAAACTCTCACTTAAAAGCATTAAAAGCGCAAGAAGAAAATCGTTTTCAAGACCAAATAGTACCGATTGAAGTTGAAGAAACTTATGTGAATGCAAAAGGTAAAAAAGTCACAAGAAAATATACCGTAAACAAAGATGAAGGGCCAAGAAAAGGGTCTAATCTTGCTGGCCTTGAACGTTTACGTCCTGTTTTTGCAACAAATGGAAGTGTTACTGCTGGTAACTCATCGCAAACAAGTGATGGTGCTGCTTTTGTAATGGTGATGAGTGAAGACATGGTAAAAGAATTAAATATAAAGCCAATCGCTAGAATGGTAAGTTACGCTGCTGCCGGTGTTCCTCCAAGAATTATGGGTATAGGACCTGTAGCGGCAATTCCAAAAGCATTAAAACAAGCAGGCTTAAAACAAGAAGATATTAGCCTAATAGAATTAAATGAAGCATTTGCTTCACAATCTTTAGCTGTAATTCGTGAATTAGGGTTGGATGCCGACATTATTAATGTAAATGGTGGTGCAATAGCTTTAGGGCATCCTTTAGGTTGCACAGGTGCTAAATTATCTGTTCAATTATTCGACGAAATGCGCAAGCGAAATATGCAAGGAAAATACGGAATGGTAACCATGTGCGTTGGAACAGGCCAAGGTGCTGCAGGTATTTTTGAATTTTTAAACTAACTTCTAAACTAATATAAAATGGAAACAACAAATAAAGAAATTTTAAGAGGAGGTCAGTTCCTTGTAAAAGAAACAAAATGTGAAGACATATTTACTCCTGAAGATTTTTCAGAAGAGCAATTAATGATGAAAGACGCAGTGAAAGAATTCACTGATCGTGAAATCGTTGCGCATAGAGATCGTTTTGAAGCGAAAGATTACGCATTAACAGAAGAAGTAATGAAAAAAGCTGGTGAACTTGGTTTTTTAGGTGTTGCAGTTCCTGAAGAATATGGAGGGATGGGAATGGGTTTTGTATCAACAATGATAACCTGTGAATACATTTCTAGTGGAAACGGTTCTTTGAGTACAGCCTTTGGTGCCCATACAGGAATTGGTACAATGCCAATTACCTTATATGGTACAGAAGAGCAAAAACAAAAATATGTACCAAAATTAGCTTCTGGAGAATGGATGGGCGCTTATTGTTTAACCGAACCAGGTGCGGGTTCGGATGCAAATTCAGGAAAAACAGTTGCTGAACTTTCTGCTGATGGAACATCCTACAAAATTAACGGACAAAAAATGTGGATTTCAAATGCGGGTTTCTGTAATTTGATGATCGTTTTTGCTCGTATTGAAAATGATAAAAACATTACTGGTTTTATCATTGAATATGATGCTGCAAACTCAAATGGAATTATGCTAGGGGAAGAAGAACGCAAATTAGGAATTCGTGCTTCATCTACAAGACAAGTATTTTTTAATGATACTGTTGTGCCTGCAGAAAACATGTTATCGAAAAGAGGTGGTGGATTTAAAATTGCCGTAAATGCATTAAATGTTGGACGTATAAAATTGGCGGCAGCTTGTATCGATTCTCAAAGAAGAGTTACAAATACTGCCTTACAATATGCGACCGAACGTAAACAATTTAAAACTCCTATTGCAGATTTTGGAGCCATCAAGGCCAAATTAGCAGAAATGGCAACGAATACATATGCAGGTGAATCTGCAAGTTATAGAGCTGCAAAAAATATTGAAGATAGAATTGAAATGAGAATAGCTGCTGGAAATTCACATCAAGACTCTGAATTAAAAGGAGTTGAAGAATATGCCATTGAATGTTCTATCTTAAAGGTTACTGTTTCTGAAGATGTACAAGCTTGTGCAGATGAAGGTATACAAATATTTGGAGGAATGGGATTCTCTGAGGAAACACCAATGGAAGCTGCTTGGAGAGATGCAAGAATTGCTCGTATTTACGAAGGAACTAATGAGATTAACAGAATGCTTTCGGTAGGTATGTTAATAAAAAAAGCAATGAAAGGTCATGTAGATTTGTTGGGCCCAGCGACTACTGTAGCCGATGAATTAATGGGAATACCGTCCTTTGATACTCCAGATTATTCAGAATTATTTGCAGAAGAAAAAGAGATGGTTGCCAAGCTGAAAAAAGTTTTCTTAATGGTTGCAGGTTCTGCAATTCAAAAATTTGGACCAGATTTAGACAAGCACCAACAGCTATTATTGGCTGCGGCAAATATTTTAAACGAAGTGTACATGGCTGAATCTACATTACTCCGTACAGAAAAAAACGCAAAACGTTTCGGAGAAGATGCACAAGATGGGCAAATTGCCATGGCAAGGTTGTACCTATATAATGCAGTAGAAATTGTTGCAAAGAACGGTAGAGAGGGTATTATCTCTTTTGCTGAAGGTGATGAGCAACGTATGTTACTAATGGGATTAAAGCGTTTCACAAAATATGCCAATTATCCGAATGTAATTAACTTACGTAATCAAATTGCAGAAAAACTAAAAGCTGAAAACAAATATTGCTTTTAGAAATATTAAAAAACTACCAAAATTTTAGAATTTAGTTGTTTGTTTAAAGAGATCATTCTAATAAATGGTCTCTTTTTTATGCACTAACTTCTATGATTTCCTTGTCATATGTAAGACTCTGATAATCAAAACAACAAATACTTTAATTAAATTTCGACGCATCCATATTTAATCAAATAAATAAGACTATTTTTGCACGCAATTTGAAAACACAAGAATGAAACGTATTAAAGAATATAAAAAACTTTTTAAAGTAGAAGGTCCTATTAATTTAAAAGAATTAAAAACGGCTTATAGAGGTTTAGTAAAAGAATGGCATCCAGATAAGTTTCAAGATCAAGAGAAAAAGGATGAAGCAGATGTTATGAGCACTCAAATTATTGATGGGTATCATTTTTTAGTAAGCATTGCTCCAGAGACAAAAGAAGCTAATTTAGAAGCTTATAAAACGACAATAACAGAGTTTCAAGTTGCAGACTGGCATCACAAAAGTATGTTATTAGAAGTTACTTTTACAGACGGAAATAAATATGAATACTTCGGTGTTAGTAAAATACTTTTCGGAAAATTTGTAAATGCAAAGTCTATGAATAATTTTGGTAAAAGAAATATTTTTAATTCTTTTATTTACAGAAAATCAATGAAAGCTTCTGTAGCAGTTTAAGAGCTTTTCTTTAAAATATATTTGAATAAAAAAA
>CAXMOR010000067.1:0-39244 GCA_964195455.1 uncultured Acidimicrobiia bacterium | reverse complement strand
AACCGCTGTTACAGGTGCTTATTTTAACGTTCGTATCAATGCAAAAGATATTAAAGACAGAGACTTTGCAGAAAATATTTTAGCGAAAGCGGAAGATCTTTATCAAAAAACGATAGGTTTGGAGAACAAAATGATGGAAATAATTAACGCTAAAATTTAAACTATTTTGAGCATTCTTTATTCCTTTAAAAAAATAAAGGAATAAAGTCAGGCTTTATGTTTTAATCTTTTTATTCATACTTCACGAAAGGGTTTACGCGCCAATCTTGAATGCAACTTATTTATTATGGACATTAAAAATCTAGAAATTATAGACTATCAACCAGCATTTGCTAAAGACTTTTATAATTTAAATGCAGCGTGGTTAGAAAAATATTTTTACCTAGAAACTTATGATAAAAAGGTTCTCAGTAATCCTCAGAAATATGTAATCGATACTGGAGGATTCATTTTCTTCGCAAAATATAATAATGAAATTGTAGGAGTTGTGTCCTTCATCAACCAAAAAACTTTTTTTGAATTAAGTAAAATGGCAGTTTCCCCTAAATATCAAGGGTTGAAGATTGGCTTAAAATTAATGGCTTTTTGTATAAAATTTGCAAAAAACAAACAGTGGAAAAATATTATTATATACTCAAATAGAAAATTAATACCAGCTATTAATCTATATAAAAAAGTAGGTTTTAAAGAAGTAGAACTAGAAAAAGAAGTTCACTATGAACGTGCTAATATTAAAATGTTGCTTGATTTATAATAAAAAAGATTAAAAAAATAAGTTCAGGAATAGAGAAAACTCTGAATAGCCAGCTCATACCCTTTTAATCCAAATCCAAATAAAACACCTTTGGCTGCTGCTGCAATAAAGCTATGATGTCTAAATTCTTCTCTAGCATGAATGTTTGAAATATGTAATTCCACAACTGGCGCAGTAATGCCCTTTACAGCATCTCCAATACCGACCGAAGTATGTGTATATGCAGCTGCATTTAAAATTATTCCGTCATAATCAAAACCAACCTCATGTAATTTATCAATAATTTCTCCCTCAATGTTTGATTGAAAATAAGATAATTCTACATTCTTAAATTTTATCTTTAATTCTTTAAAGAAGTCTTCAAAAGTTTCAGAACCATAAATTTCAGGCTCTCTTTTTCCAAGTAAGTTTAAGTTTGGACCGTTGATAATCATTAATTTCATAAAGCTAAAATACAATTCTTTTTATAAAAAAAAGGAAGCATAATTGCTTCCGTTTTAATTCTGTTTTTTTTTGAGATACTAAAACCTATACCCTAATCCTATTTGGAAAGTATCAAGTTTCGCTGACATATCAGATGGAGCATCTTCAATTCTATTATTCAGTCCAATTGAATATCTTGCAGCTGAAAATAATTTTTCTGAAAAATCATATCCCACTCCAAAACCTAAACCAAATCCAAGTTTATTTAGACGTTCAGAGTCATCAAGTACTAAATCAAATTGCGGACCTGCTTGAACATTAAATTTATCTGACACATAATATTTAGCCATAATAGGAATAATTATCATACTTCCATTTTCTCCATCTTTATAAGTAGAGGCAAACTGAATTTCTGGTTGAATATTAAACTTTTCTGAAACATTAAAATCTATAAAAAAACCTGCAAAAAAACCAGAAGCACTATCGGAAACATTTATGCCCGAACCAGAAACGCTAGCTGTTAAGCTGTGAAAGCCAGCAGTTAATCCATAAGTAGTTTCTTGTGCACTTGCTTTTCCCAAACCAAACAATGCTACTGCGGCAATAAATAATACTTTTTTCATATATTTTGTTTTTTAAAAAAAATTAAGTTGGTAATTTAATAAAAATATTTAGGTTTTAGCTTTATAAAATCTATATATTTAATATATTGTATTTATGAATTGGCAAAACGCAATTAAAGATTATCAATTATTCTTAAAAATTGAAAGAGGTTTATCTCAAAATACAATTGACAGTTACTCTAGAGACTTAAAAAAACTAACACTTTTTTTGGAGGTAAACGAAATCAACCTTTCTCCCGTGGCTATTTATGAAACGGCCATTCAACAATTTATTTATGAGGTTGCAAAAAAATTAACACCAAGAAGTCAAGCGCGAATAATTTCTGGTTTACGAAGTTTTTTTGATTATTTAATTTTTGAAGATTATAGAACAACAAATCCTACAGATTTAATTGAAGCTCCTAAAATTGGAAGAAAATTACCTGATACACTTTCTGAAGAGGAAATTAATGAATTAATTTCTGCGGTAGATTTAAGCCACCCTCAAGGAGAAAGAAACCGAACAATTTTAGAAACAATGTATAGTTGTGGTTTGCGTGTTAGTGAACTAATCACCTTAAAAATCTCTGATTTATTTTTTGAAGAAGGCTTTATAAAAGTTACTGGAAAAGGAAATAAAGAACGTTTTGTGCCAATTCATTATAATGCTCAAAAATATATTTCTATCTATATCAATGAAATTAGAAGTCATCTAAAACGAATTAAAGGCTATGATGACACGCTCTTTTTAAACAGACGCGGTAAAGGTTTAACACGTCAAATGATATTTACTATTTTAAAAGATTTAAGCGTTAAAATCAATTTAAATAAAAAAATAAGTCCGCATACTTTACGCCATTCTTTTGCAACACATTTGTTAAAAAATGGTGCTGATTTAAGAGTGATTCAGCAAATGTTAGGACATGAAAGTATTACTACCACTGAAGTATATGTTCATTTAGATAATAGTTACTTAAAAGAAGTCGTAGAAACTTTTCATCCTAGAAAAAATTATCTTTAAGTTTCCTATTTCGAATGTATTCAAGGTAACGTCGAGTAGGAATCTTTACTCATAAAATAAAGCAAAAAAAAATTCCCACTTTAAAAGCGGGAATTTATCAAAAATATAAGTTTGAGTGTTTTTTCCTCCCTTCAAGAAGTTTAAAAGAGACTACCTAGCTACATTTACAGCTCTTGTTTCTCTAATTACAGTAACTTTTACTTGACCTGGGTAGGTCATATCATTTTGAATTTTTTGTGAAATATTAAATGATAATTCGGCAGCCTTCGTGTCATTTACTTTCCCACTTTCTACCATAACACGTAATTCACGCCCAGCTTGAATAGCATAAGCCTTTTGAACACCGGTAAAGCCAAAAGCAATCTCTTCTAAATCTTTTAAACGTTGTATATAAGAATCCAAAACTTGGCGTCTTGCTCCTGGCCTTGCCCCTGAAATTGCATCACAAACTTGCACAATTGGTGACAATAAACTCTTCATTTCTATTTCGTCATGGTGAGCTCCAATAGCATTACAAACCTCTTCTTTTTCACCATATTTTTCCGCCCATTGCATTCCTAAAAGTGCATGGGGAAGTTCACTTTCTGATTCTGGAACTTTACCAATATCGTGCAATAAACCAGCTCTCTTTGCTAATTTTGCATTTAAGCCCATTTCAGAAGCCATAATTCCACAAAGGTTTGAAACTTCACGCGAGTGCTGTAATAAGTTTTGACCATAAGAAGAACGATATTTCATACGTCCAACGGTTTTAATCAATTCTGGATGTAAACCATGAATACCTAAATCTATAACAGTTCTTTTACCCACTTCTATAATTTCTTGCGTAATCTGTTTTTCTGTCTTTTTAACAACTTCTTCAATTCTTGCTGGGTGAATTCTGCCATCAGTTACCAATTTGTGCATCGCTAAACGGGCAATTTCTCTACGAACAGGATCAAAACAAGACAAAATAATCGCCTCTGGAGTATCGTCAACAATAATTTCTACACCTGTTGCCGCCTCTAAAGCTCTAATATTACGTCCTTCTCTACCAATAATTCGTCCTTTAACATCATCCGATTCAAGATTAAAGACAGATACACAGTTTTCTACAGCCTGCTCAACACCTACTCTTTGTATAGTGCCTAATATAATTTTTCTTGCTTCTTGTTCTGCAGTTAATTTTGACTCTTCAATTGAAGTTTGTACAAAAGCCATTGCTTCTGATTTCGCTTCCTCTTTCAAAGATGATACAAGCTCTTTTTTAGCCTCATCTGCAGATAAACCAGAAATTTGTTCTAGCATGTCTACATGGCGTTTGTGCATTTTATCAAGATCACTTTCCTTATTTTCTAAAAAATCTAGCTTAAAATTGTAATCTTTTTCTTTCTGCTCTAAAGATTGATTTAAGCGTTTGTTTTTATCTACTTCCGAAGCTACTTTAGATTCTCTCTCTCTAATTCTTTTTTCTACATCAGAAATCTTTTTTTCCCTAGATAGAATTACTTTTTCATGTTCTGATTTTAATTCAATAAACTTTTCTTTTGCTTGTAATATTTTTTCTTTTTTAACTGAATCTGCGTCTATTTTTGCTTCCTTTAGAATAGTAGCGGCTTCTTTTCTAGTGCCATTGAGCATCTTTTTTCCTTTCGACTTTTCCATCGATTTAAAGATTACAAAACCTATAGCTACTCCTACTAAAACTCCCATAATAATGGGAAGTATCATATTCTCCATAATTTAAATTTAATATATAAAAAAAGCCTACACTAGTTGGGTTTTTAAACTCCAAAATGACATTTATAGGACTAACTAACTCTTTAAGGATCCATTGAAAGATTGAAACAAGTTCAATATTAATGGCATGCTTTTGTAGTTAAGACTCATCCTTCATAATAGAATAGTGTTGAGTTTAATAAACAATTACTAACGTAGGCAGTGTGTTGTTAATGTATTTTAATGAACTTATTTTAAATGAGAACTTACTAATTTAGTAAGTTCACTTATTTTCTCTATTTCCTCTTTTTTTGTGTCATTTTTGTCTAAAGATAGTATTTCTAATTTAGATGCAAATTGCAAAGCAGACATCGCTAAAACATCTTGTTTATCGCTAACCGCATAATTTTGCTCATACATAGAAATTAAATTATTAATTGCTGTTGCAGCTTTACGCATACCCTCTTCTTCTTTAATGTTATTAACACTTAAGGGGTAAGTTCTGCCTGCAATTATAATATTAATCTTTAGTTTTCCCACAATAAAAAGAACTTTATTCTTGTAACTGAACAATGCATTTATCAATTTCTCTAATCAATGCGTTTATTTTCAGTTTTGTATTTTTTGTATTTGTACTACTGCCTTCAATAGTTTTAGCAATTTTAAGTATATCAAATTCTTTTTTTTGATCTACTAATTTTTGCTCTTTTTCTAAAAGCTGATGATGTAATGTTGTGTTATTTTGAAGCAATATTTGATTTTCGTTTTTTAAAAATTCATAATTAGAAAGAAGTATTTTTAACGTATCTTCCAGTAAATGAATTGCTTCTATTGTATTACTCATCATACATATTAGAATAATCTATCTGTACAAAGTTAACATTCTGTTTTATACTTTACAACATTTTATGACTTTTTTACTAATTAACTGAAATTAAACGAATTACAGAAACAATGATTTTCACTATTTTTACCAAACTAATAAATTCACTTTGAAAAAACTAATAACATACATATTTTTATTACTCAACTTTTTGTGTTTTTCTCAAGAAAAGTATCCTCAAAATTATTTTCTAAGTCCTTTAGAGATACCTCTTTTTTTATCTGGTTCTTTTGGGGAGTTACGCAGCAATCATTTTCATGCAGGTTTAGATATTAAAACGCAAGGAAAGGAAGGTTTAAATGTATTTGCGGCAGCAAATGGTTATGTTTCTAGGATTAAAGTACAGCAGTATGGTTATGGAAAAGCGATTTATATTACGCATCCAAATGGATATACCACAGTCTATGGTCATCTAAACAAATTTGCAGATAAAATTGAAAAACATATAAAATCAATTCAATACAAAAAAGAGAATTATGCTACTGGAAATTTATATTTCAAAGAAGATAAATTTCCTATTATGAAAGGAGAAATAATTGCTTTTTCTGGAGATACCGGAGGTTCTGGAGGGCCACATTTACATTATGAAATTAGGAATACAGAGACAGAGCATGTTATAAATCCACTCTTATTTGGGGTGAAAGTTGAAGATACTAAAGCCCCTATTTTTAAAGCCTTAAAAGTGTATGCTTTGAGTTCGGATGCAAGAATCAATCAACAAAGAGAAAGTTTTCAAATACCTATTAAAAGTATTGGTAAAGGTGAATATATTGCTGATAGAATTACTGCAAGTGATGTTATTGGTTTTGGAGTTAGTGTTTTTGATCTATTTAACAAAGCATCAAATAAAAATGGTGTCTATAGTTTAGAAATGTTGGTAAATGGTAAGCGTTTTTATTATCATGATGTAGAGACTTTTTCCTTTTCAGAAAGTAAATTTTTAAATTTACTTATTGATTATGAGCATTATAAAAAATATAAAAGGCGTTATCAAAGAACCTATAAAGTAACTTCAAATACTTTATCTATTTATGAAGACTTGATAAATAACGGGAAAATTAAGATTCAGAAAAACTTAAATTACGTAATAGAAATTATTGCAAAAGATTTTAAAGGAAACATAAGTTCTTTAAAAATTCCTGTTGCGGGAAAAGAAAGTAATACTATTTTCACGAAACAAAAAGACACAACAAGCTATAAAGTGATTGCTAAGAACTTTAATAAGTTTAAACAAAAAAATGTAACGATTGCTTTTCCTAAGAAAACATTTTATGAAGATGTGTATTTAAATTTTAACGTTGATAAAGAAATTGCAAAAATTCATACACCAACAATTCCTTTAGATAAGAGTTTTACATTAACGTTTAATGTTTCTAAGTATTCAGAAACTGAAAAACAATTCTTATATATTGCAAACATTGAATATCCAAAATACCCAAGATATCTTAATACAAGAAAAAAAGATAGTACTTTTTTTATAACAACAAAAATCTTAGGTACTTACACTCTACTTTCTGATGATAAGAAACCTACAATAAAATCCTTATATTTCGAAGATCAGCAATGGCTTACAAAAGCTAAAACTCTAAAAGTAAGAATTGATGACATGGGGTCTGGGATTAAAAATTATAGAGCAACTATTGATGGAGAATGGGTTTTAATGCAATACAATCATAAAAAAAGAATTTTAACCTATAATTTTAGTGATAAAAAATTGGTTGGTAGCAAACATATCTTTAAAATTGTAGTCTCAGACAATGTAGGAAATACGAATGAGCTTTCTGCAACGTTCTTTAAGAAACAAATAAACTAACTTTTGTGAAAAAAATATTCTTCTTTTTGTTACTATTACCAAGTTTTCTAGTAGCCCAAAAAACCACAATCTTAAAAGGTACGGTAAAAAATAATCAGAAAAAACCTATAGAAAAAGTATCTATAAAGTTTGGTAATACAGGAACTGTAAGTGATAAAGCTGGAAATTATCAAATAAGAATTCCTTTTAAAGAAGAAATTACTTTAGTGTTTAGTCATGTTTCTTATCGCACTTTTACGAAAAAATTTACTGCAAAAAGCAGAAATACTGTTCGCTTCTCACCTACTTTAACTTTAAAAACGGAAGAATTAGATGAAATTATTATTAAAGAGAATAGAAAAAAAGCTTCAGGAATTATAAATATTGATGTCAGAAAAGCTAAAAATATTATTGGTCCAAATGCAGGTGTTGAAAACGTTTTAATGACTTTACCTGGTGTAAGTAACAACAACGAGTTAAGTACTCAATACAATGTTAGAGGTGGTAATTTTGATGAAAACTTGGTGTACGTAAATGGAATTGAAATCTACAGACCTTTTTTAATTAGATCTGGTCAGCAAGAAGGTTTAAGCTTTATCAATTCAAATATGGTACAAAATATTAATTTTTCTGCTGGTGGCTTTCAAGCAAAATATGGAGATAAATTATCATCAGTTTTAGACATCACATATAGAAAACCAAATGAAACTGTTACAACTATAGATGCAAGCCTGTTAGGTGCAAGTATTACTTTTGAAGGTCAGTTTTTAAATAAAAAATTAAGCGCTATAACAGGAGTAAGATATAGAGATAATAGTTTGTTCGTAAATAGCAAAAAAATTGAAACCAATTTTAGACCAAAATTCACAGATGTACAGACCTTTTTATCTTATGAGTTTTCAGAAAAATTTTCACTTAATTTCTTAGGTAATTTTTCTTTAAATAATTACGATTACCAGCCATTATCAAGAAGAACACGTTTTGGAACAGTCGCGAATCCATTAGAGTTAATTGTGTTTTATTCTGGACAAGAAAAAGACAAATATTTAACAATGTTTGGCGCTTTATCTACTGATTACAAAATAAATAAAAACTTCACTTTAACAACTACAGCTTCTAGATACAATACTCAAGAGGAAGAACATTTTGATATTGCTGCAGCTTACAGTTTAGGTGAAGTTGATGCCAATATTGGTTCTCAAAATTTTGGTGAAGTAGATTTTTCTCAAGGAATTGGTTCACAATTAAATCATGCGCGTAACGATTTAGATGCCTTAATTTCTAATCTTCAAGTTAGAGGAACTATTAAAAAAGGCAAAACTCAATGGAATTTTGGTGCTAAATATCAAAAAGAAGATATTAAAGATAGAATTAGAGAATGGGAAATTATTGACTCTTTAGGTTTTTCTATTAGACCACCTTATCACACATCAAACAATCAGCCTTATACTCCTTTTGAAGGAGAAATTACTCCTTATCAAAATATAAGAAAAGACAATAATGTTGCTATAAGGAGAGTTTCTGGGTTTGTGCAATTTAACCAACGTTCTTTTTGGAATGAGCATGAAGTTTTTTATAATTTAGGTATTAGAGCTCATAGTTGGTCCGTTAATGGAAATGGACTAAAGTCAAAAAATCAAACTATTATTAGTCCAAGAGCACAATTCTCTATCAAGCCAAATTGGCAAAAAGATATGTTGTTTAGAGTTTCTGGCGGGTTATATGCACAGCCACCATCTTATAGAGAATTAAGAAATTTTAATGGAGATATAAATGTAGATGTAAAAGCACAAAAATCAATTCATTTTGTTACAGGAATGGATTACAGTTTTGAAATGTGGGACAGACCTTTTAAACTAACTACAGAAGTTTATTATAAAGATTTATCTGATGTTAATGCATACTCAATTGATAATGTTAGAATTCGGTATAGAGCAGATAATGTGACGACTGCTTTTTCAAATGGAATTGATGTGCGTTTAAATGGAGAGTTTGTGCCCGGAAGTGAAAGTTGGGTAAGCTTAGGGTATTTAAAAACCGAAGAAAATATAAATAATAGAGGTGCTATTGCTCGACCTTCTGATCAACGTGTGAAATTTGGAATTTTATTTCAAGATTATATGCCAAATTTACCCGATTTAAAAGTTTACTTAAATTTAGTTTATAATACTGGTGTTCCTGGAGGTGCTCCTGCTTATTCCGATGTATACCAATTTCAAGAACGTTTAAGAGATTACAAACGGGCAGATTTAGGTATTTCTTATATTTTTGTAGATTCAAAAAAGAATTACTCTACAGGTTGGCTTTCTAAATTTAAAGAATTAACAGCCGGCTTAGAACTCTTTAACATGTTTGACATTCAGAATTCAATAACCAATACTTGGGTTAGAGATGTATATTCTAAAACTCAATTTGGCATACCAAATTACATGACTGGTAGAGTTTTAAACCTTAAAGTTGGCATGAAGTTTTAAACAATAAAAAAGAGTTGATAAAAATCAACTCTTTTTTATAACATAGTTTTTAGATATTTTAAACCAAAATCTGAGCAGCATGTGCTTTTGTTTTCACCTTAGTAATTATATCTTCAATATTTCCATTTGCATCAATTACGAAAGTGGTTCTATGAATTCCATCATATTCTTTACCCATAAATTTCTTTGGACCCCAAACATTAAAAGCTTCGATAACGGTTTTATCTTCATCTGCTAACAATGGAAAAGGTAATTCATGTTTATTAATCCAATTTTGCTGTCTCTTAGCAGAATCTGCACTTACCCCTAAAACATCATAACCTTTAGCTAAAAAAGATTGATAATTATCTCTCAAATCACACGCTTCTGCTGTGCATCCTGGCGTGCTTGCTTTCGGATAAAAAAATAATACTAATTTTTTACCAACATAATCTGATAATTTTATCGTGTTTCCTGCGTGGTCTTTTGCCTCAAATTCTGGAGATTTATCTCCTATTTTTAGTGCGGTCATTTTTATTGATTTTAAAAGTTACAAAGTAGGCAAGTTACAAAGTCTTAAAATAAATCCCTAAAACTTCCACAAAAATTTACTGTACAACTTTGTACCTTTGTTACTCTTAAAACTTAAACATGTTAAAGCAAGAAAAAGTTCAATTTGTAATTGACACACTTCAAGAAAAGTATCCAGAAATTCCTATTCCTTTAGATCATAAAGACCCATATACTTTGTTAATTGCTGTTTTATTATCTGCACAATGCACTGATGTGCGCGTGAATAAAATTACTCCTTTATTATTTGCTAAAGCAGATAACCCCTTTGATATGGTTAAAATGACTGTAGAGGAAATTAAGGAAATTATACGTCCATGTGGATTATCACCAATGAAAAGCAAAGGAATCTATGGTTTGTCAAAAATTTTGATTGATAAGTATAATGGTGAAGTTCCAATAAGTTTTGAAGGTTTAGAAGAATTACCCGCTGTTGGTCATAAAACTGCTAGTGTAGTTATGAGCCAAGCTTTTGGTATACCAGCATTTCCTGTAGATACTCATATTCACCGATTGATGTTTAGATGGAATTTAACAAACGGAAAAAATGTTACACAAACAGAAAAAGATGCAAAACGTTTGTTCCCAAAACAGTTATGGAATGATTTACACCTGCAAATTATTTGGTATGGCAGAGAATACTCACCTGCTCGTGGTTGGAATTTAGACCATGATATAATTACAAAAACGATTGGAAGAAAGTCTGTATTAGAGGAATATTATAAAAAATTAAAACCCTAAAAAAAAACCCCAACAATTGTTGAAGTTTTTTCCACTCTTAATTCAAATTCAATTCAATGAAATCTTTTGATTTAGTTTCTACAATAGTTAGCGATTTGGAAAAATTAATCAAAAATTGAACTGTTTCTTGTTTAGGTTGCATCCGCACATCAGATAGCTTTTTTATGTAAAGTTTCATCATATATTTTATTTAGGCTACTGGTTATAAAATATTAACGATGCTTTCTTACTTTTATTATTAATTTACTAAAATAATTTTATTTTTTTCTATTAATTTTCTCATATTTATTAGAGCATACCGCATCCTCCCTAATGCTGTGTTAATACTAACTCCAGTGTTTTCACTTATTTCTTTAAAACTCATATCTTTATACATGCGCATTATTAAAACTTCTTTTTGTTCTTCTGGTAATTTTTTTACCAAATCTCTAACATCACTATAAATCTGCTCTTGTATAATTTTTTTTTCAGCATTTAAGCTTCCATCACCTAAAACAGAAAAAATATCAAATTCATCTGTATTTCTAAAGGATGGCATTCTATTGGATTTTCTAAAATGATCTATAATTAAGTTATGAGAAATACGCATAACCCAAGGTAAGAATTTACCTTCTTCATTATATTTTCCTTTCTTAAGAGTTCTAATCACCTTAATAAAGGTGTCTTGAAATACATCTTCAGTAATATCTCTATCTTGAATTTTACTGTAAATAAAGCTATACAACCTTTGTTGGTGTCTTTTAATTAGAATTCCCAAAGAATGTTCATCACCTTCAATGTAATTTTTCACTAAACTGCTGTCTGTTTCTTTTTTTTTTCGCATCATAACTACTTTTAAAGAGAGAAAAGTGTCCACTCCTTTTTATTATTTATTAATAATTTAAAAGTAATTTTTTACTATATGCGTTCTGTTTTGGGAAATTTAAGTTCTCAAATATAGTAATAATAAATAAATTTAGCAAATACTTTAACAAATACTTTAACAAATTCAAGGTTAATATTTTATTCAATGCAATGAAAATAGTGGTATTTTTATAGCTTATTTTTATATTAAATGAAGGCTGATATTTCCACAATAAACCCTAAAGAAAACATCATCATTAAAGGTGCAAAACTGCATAATTTAAAGAATATTGATGTGGTCATTCCAAGAAAAAAATTAGTTGTAATTACAGGTCTTTCAGGTTCTGGAAAGTCTTCTTTAGCTTTCGACACCTTGTATGCTGAAGGGCAAAGACGTTATGTAGAAAGTTTGAGTTCTTATGCGCGTCAGTTTTTAGGAAAACTACACAAACCGAAAGTAGATTATATAAAAGGAATTGCGCCTGCAATTGCCATTGAGCAGAAAGTGAATTCTACAAACCCACGTTCAACCGTAGGAACATCAACAGAAATTTATGATTATATAAAACTTTTATTTGCAAGGATTGGCAAAACTTTTTCACCTATTTCTGGTAAAGAAGTAAAAAAGGATACGGTTTCTGATGTGGTTAATTTTGTAAAAAAATTCGAAAGTAGCACAAAATTATTATTACTTGCGCCTATTGTTATTGATGAAGATCGAGATTTAAAAACCGTTTTACAAGTTTTAGAACAACAAGGTTATGCACGTTTAAAATGGAATAAAAAAGTATATAGAATTGCAGATTTTCCGCAAGAAGAATTTAAAAATGAAGATTTATTTTTAGTCGTAGATAGAGTTATTACAAAAGACGATGAAGATTTTCACAACCGATTGGCGGATGCCATTCAAACTGCTTTTTTTGAAGGAAAAGGAATTTGTTTTATTGAAAAATTAGAAAATAACAAAATTGCAGAATTTAGTAATAAGTTCGATTTAGATGGAATGTCTTTCTTAGAGCCAAATACACATTTGTTTAGTTTTAACAATCCTTATGGAGCTTGCCCCACTTGCGAAGGTTATGGAAATGTAGTTGGAATTGATGAAGAACTAGTGATTCCAAATACTGGTTTATCTATTTTTGAAGACTGTATTTTCCCTTTTAAAACGCCCGCTTATATACATTATAAAGAAGACTTAATCGCTGTTGCTTATCAATTTGATATTCCTATTCATAAACCTTGGTTTAAACTTTCAGAAGATCAAAAAGAACTGGTTTGGAATGGAAACAAAAACTTCAAGGGAATTCATCATTTTTTTACTATTTTAGAAGAAAAAAGTTATAAAATTCAGAATAGAGTTATGCTTTCGCGTTATCGTGGAAAAACAAAATGTACTTCTTGTAATGGAAAACGATTACGTAAAGAAACGGATTTTGTAAAAATAAATGAACACACAATTTCTGATTTAGTTACACTTCCGTTAGATGAATTAACTGTCTTTTTTAAAGAAATAAAACTAGATAAGTACGAAGCAAAAATTGGAAAACGTTTGCTAACAGAAATCAATAATCGTTTGCAGTTTTTAACGGATGTTGGCTTAGCTTACCTAACGATCAACAGGACCTCAAACACACTATCTGGTGGTGAGAGTCAACGTATAAACTTAGCAACTTCTCTAGGTAGTTCACTCGTCGGTTCTATGTACATATTAGATGAGCCTAGCATTGGTTTACATCCAAAAGATACGGAACGTTTAATTGGGGTTTTAAAAGATTTACGTGATTTAGGAAACACAGTTGTTGTGGTAGAACATGATGAGGACATTATGAAAGAAGCTGATTACATTATTGATATTGGCCCAGAAGCTGGAACTTTTGGTGGACATGTAGTTGCAGAGGGAACTTTTAAAGAAATTTTAAAATCAGATTCTTTAACAGCAAAATATTTAAATGAAGAATTAAGAATTGAAGTGCCTACAAAACGTAGAACTTCAAAAAATAACATTCAAATTATTGGAGCAAGAGAACATAATTTACAAAATATTGATGTTACATTTCCGTTGAATTGTTTATCCGTAATTACCGGTGTTTCTGGCTCTGGAAAAAGCACATTAGTAAAAAGCATTTTATACCCAACAATGCAAAAAAAGTTGATTGGATATGGAGAAAAAATCGGGCAACATACCGAAATAAAAGGAAATTTTGAGAATTTAAAACACGTAGAGTTTATAGATCAGAATCCCATTGGGCGTTCTTCACGTTCAAATCCGGTAACTTATATTAAGGCTTATGATGATATTAGAATGTTATATTCTAATCAGAAACTGTCAAATATTAGAAACTATAAACCAAAACATTTTTCTTTTAATGTTGAAGGTGGTCGCTGTGAGGTTTGTAAAGGTGAAGGCGAAGTAACTATTGAAATGCAATTTATGGCAGATGTGCATTTAGAGTGCGACGTTTGCAATGGAAAACGCTTTAAAAAAGAAGTTTTAGAAGTGAAATTTGACGGAAAATCTATTGCTGATATTTTAAACTTAACCATTGATGATGCTGTTGAATTTTTCTCTGAAAACTTGGCAACTAAAATTGCCAATAAATTAAAACCGTTGCAAGATGTTGGTTTGGGTTACGTGAAATTAGGGCAATCTTCTTCTACCCTTTCTGGCGGTGAAGCGCAAAGAATTAAACTAGCCTCCTTTTTAGTAAAAGGAAATACAAAAGACAAAGCCTTATTTATTTTTGATGAGCCTACAACTGGCTTACATTTTCATGATATTAAAAAACTATTAGCTTCTTTTAACGCGTTAATTGATAAAGGACACTCAATTATTGTAATTGAACACAATATTGAACTCATAAAATGTGCTGATTATATAATTGATTTAGGTCTAGAAGGAGGTAAAAATGGTGGGAATCTTATTTTTCAAGGAACCCCTGAAGACTTAGCAAGAAATAAAAAATCGTACACGGCGAAATATTTAGCAGAAAAATTAACTTTCTAACGAATTCTAATCTACAATCAACGAATTCTAAAACAGTCAAAACTTAACTCAACTTCAGGTTTACTTTTACAGTGTATTAACATTTAAAAAGTAGAAATCATGAAAAAAGTATTTAAAAATTCAGCAGTTTTAGCAGCTATCATTTTAACATCAAGCGTTTTTATAAGTTGTGATAAAGCCTCAATAATTAAAAAAAATAAAGTTACATCTTTAGTTCTAGAGAATCATTTAGAACCAATTGCTAAAGAAAAAATTACGGCAAGAAAACCACTTGTTTTTATAACAGGTTTTGATAAAGGAAATGAAACTTTTTACAACAATGCCAGAGCATATTTTAAACAAAAACAATATGATATTGTAGAAGATCAATATTCTTTAGAAGAAGTAATTACTTGGCTTAATAAGAACCAAATAAAGAATCCTTATGGCGAAATTCATATTGTAAACAATAGTAATCCTTATAAAGGGATGACTTTAGAAACTAACATTAATGGTGAAAAAATTAACACCGAATCATTACGAAGAAATATTACAAAAGGCACTCTACCAACTCTAAAAGAAAGTGTAAATGCACAATCTAAAATTATTTTTCACGCAAATGGATTAGGTGAAAACAGAGAATTAATGAACACTTTTAAAGATGCTTTTTGCGCAGATGAATTACCCATTGTAGTAGCATCTCCTTACTATTCAATTTTTGATGGTGAATTTACAAAACACTATTTAGCAAAGCCACATTATGTATTTTATCCTACAGCTAATTCTCCTGGAAAAACTGATTTATCAAAAGAAATTGCAAAAAAATATCCAGAAGAAAAAGACATAAACTGGTTTGATGCACTAAGTAATAAACTAGAAAGGTTTGTTGGTGAAGCGTATACCACTCAATTTACAATTCCTGTAAAATTCACTTTAGATTATCATAACTCTGATGAAGAAGTACCAACTTTTGAAGGACAAAAAGAAGTCATGGATTTTATAGAACAAGAATTGTATTCTGAATTTAAAATGTTAAATATTCCTTTAGAAAAATTTAGATGGAACTATAACATCAAAAATAGTAAGCTTACAATTACTGGAAAAACTACAGGTTTAATTGTTTTAAAACCACTAATTAAGCCTTATGGTGAATTAAAACACATACAGCCCGACACAAATAACAAACGATTATATGCCATGAATTAAACGAAAAAAAAATATAGTTTTACAAACGTCATTATGAAAACTCTTTATAATGGCGTTTTAATCAGTAAGTTTGTTTTATGTTGTTTTTTAAAAAAAATAGTTTCATTTTTCTATTTCTTGCGCTTTTAAATATACAAGCACAACAAAATAGTATTCAAAAATTTTCTACAGTAAATGGATTGCCCAGCAATATTTTATTTGATATACAACAAGATAAAATTGGCTATTTATGGATCGCTACAAACAAAGGTTTCGTAAAGTTTGATGGAAATGATTTTACACAAGTTAACAACCAAAAAACAACATGTTTATTAATCCAAGATGATAGAATTTATATAGGTTTAGAAAATGGCCTTTTAATAAAAAACGGATCACAAGAACAGTTTTTTGCAGCTAAAAAGGTATTACATATTTTCTATTATAAAAATGCTGTTTTTGTCGGTACAGTCCAAGGTGTGTTTAAATTAAAAGAAAATCATTTACAACCTATACAAATAAATACAGAGATAGATTTTTCTATTATAAATGATTTAATTTTCACAAATAACTCTTTTTATGTTGCCACCAACAATGGCTTATGGAAACTTAATTCTTTAGACAACCCCAGAGAAGTTCATCAAGTTCTAAAAGATAATATAATCTCACTTTTAAAATTACAGAATAAAATTATTGCGGCTACCTTAGAAAATGGCTTAAAAATAATTGAGAACGATTCAATTGAAAAGATAGTTTCAACTCAACAAAATATAACTGCAGTTAAGAAACTTAAAAATGAAATTTGGGTCACTTCAAACAAAAACGGAATTGAAGTTTTCTCACTTCCTTTCTTTTCTTTTAAACAAAAAATAAACAAATACAACTACCTAAAAACAAACAACATAAATACTGTTTTTAAAGATAACCAAAACACAATTTGGATTGCTTCAAATAAAGGGTTGTACAATTTTAAAAATAATATTTTTAAAAATCACAATAATAAAAAACCAGTAATTTATTTTGAAAATTTATTCGTAAATAATCAAAATACAGATTCATTACTCAGCAGTAAAAACAAAATAACTTTCTCTCCTTCAGAAAATAATATCTCCATAAATTTTAAAACTGTTGACTTATTACATCCTAAAAAAATAAAATATCGATACAAATTAGTTGATGAGTTCACCGAGTGGTCTACAAACAATTCTGTACAGTTGGCAAACTTAAATGCTGGTAAATATACGTTTGAAATTCAATCAAAAATTGATAATAATTTAAGTGAAATAAACTCATTTTCATTTAATATTGATCACCCTTTTTATAAAAAAACATTGTTTATTCTAACAGTAATCATACTTTTTTTATTTGCTGCTTATTTATTTTTAGATATTTATCTAAAAAATATTAACAAAAAGAATGCGGAAAAAATAGATGCCCTAAAATTAGAAAACCATTTACTTTCTTTAGAACAGAAAGCGCTACAATTACAAATGAATCCACATTTTATTTTCAATGTTTTAAACGGAATTAAAGCTCTTGGAAATTCTAACAGAACAGAGGATTTAAATTCTATAATATCACAATTTTCAGCTTTACTAAGAAGTATTTTATACAATTCTAGAAAAGAAGAAATTAGTTTAAAAGAAGAAATAGAATCTTTAAAAAACTACATAGAATTGGAACAAAGAATGAGTTCTAAAAACTTTGAATACTCTTTTCACATAAGTTTAAATTCTATTGATGCTGATGAAATTTTAATTCCAACGATGTTAATTCAACCCTTTATAGAAAACGCAATTAAACATGGTTTTCAAATAAATAAAAAAGGGGAAATTGCTATTTATTTCGAGGTGAAAAGCAACTACTTGCATTGTTCTGTTTTTGATAATGGAATAGGAATTCATCAGTCTAAAAAACGAGAAGAAAGGTTAGATCACGAGTCGATAGCATTAAAAGTATCAAAAGAAAGAATAGAAAATATTTCAACTAAAAATTCATTTTCTATTGATGAAGTTATTAAAAATTCAAGGATTGAAGGAACTAAAGTTTGGTTTAAAATTCCATTAAAAACAGACTACTAATGGAAAGAACTCAATTTATAAAAAAAACCTTTTTAGGAACTCTTGGTTTAGGAGTTATTACTGGAATATATTCATGGCAAGTAGAACCTTTTTGGTTAGAATTTGTTTATAAAAAAATGCCAATTAAAAATTTACCAAAAAATTTAATTGGAAAAACGTTAATTCAAATTAGTGATATTCATGTGGGTAATCGATTTAATTATCAATATATTATAGATTCTTTTTCGAAGGCGAAAGCACACAATCCAGATTTTGTTGTGTATACTGGAGATTTTGTTGATTATGATGATGAAGAGCAATTTTCACAATTAAAAGAAGTTTATAAACATGTCGTTAAGGGTAAATTAGGAACTGCTGGTATTTTAGGAAATCATGATTATGGTCATGATTGGTCAGACCAAGGTGTTGCAAATGCGATTACTTCAATTCTTGAGAGTGCAGGCGTTAAAGTTTTAGGGAATAATGCATTTAATTTTAACGGACTACATATTATTGGTTTAGATGATTTTTGGGGATTAAATTTTGATCCAAAAAAAATTATGAACAAACACAATTCTAAAAATGCTAATTTAGTTTTATGTCACAATCCTGATGTTTGTGATTTAGATGTTTGGAATAATTACAAAGGTTGGATTTTAAGTGGTCATACACATGGAGGTCAAGTAAAACCGCCGTTTTTAAAACCGCCAATTTTACCCGTGAAAAACAAAAGATATGATGCGGGAGAAATAGATTTAAATGACGGTAGAACTCTTTACATTAATAGAGCTTTAGGTAACCTTTTGCAAGTAAGGTTTAATGTTAGACCAGAAATAACAGTTTTCACTTTGGAAAAAAAGTATTAAAATGAAAAAAATAACATCCATTTTGGTAGATGACATTCCGGAAGCAATAGAAATGTTGTCTAATGATATTGAAAATAACCATCCAGAAATCGAAATTATTGGAAAAGCTTCAAGTGTCGTTGAGGCAGCTAAATTATTACAAAAAACACAGCCAGATATTTTATTTTTAGATATTATGCTGGGTGATGGTACAGCTTTTGATCTACTTGAAATTGTACACAATTTACAATCAAAAATAATATTTGTGACTGCTAGTGATGAACATGCGATAAAGGCTTTTAAATTTGCTGCTATCGATTATATCTTAAAACCATACGCTAACGAAGATTTAGCTAATTCAATTAAAAAAGCGAAAGAGTATATTCAACCAAATAAAGAGCAACTATCAATTTTACAGGAATCTATAAAGTACTCAAATATAACTCCACAAAAAATATCCTTACATACATCAGAAAAAATAATTGTAGTTCAACTTTCAGAAATTATTCGTTGTAAATCTGATAATAATTACACTACTTTTTATTTAGATACCAATCAGAAAATATTGGTCTCAAAAACGTTGAAATATTATGCAGATATGTTAAAAGAATTTCAATTCTTAAGGGTTCATCAAAGTCATTTAATTAATATAAAATATATAAAAGAGTTTATAAAATCTGATGGAGGTTATCTAATATTAAAGGATAAAAGTAACATTCCTGTCTCTGTAAGAAAAAAAAATGAAGTAATAGAAACTTTAAATAAATTAAAATAAATTTAATTTGTAGTAAGTTCTTTTTTTTTAATTGAAGAAAATAACAAGAAAACATTGCATCAAAAAGAGCTGACAAGATTGGCAAAATTTTTAACGGCTAAAAATTAAACCAAAAACAAATAGTGAGTTGGATAATAAAGTATAATTTTTATTTTTATACCCTCAAATAATTGCACCTAATTCTAAAACTCCACGACTTTTTTACTTAATTACTTATCCTTTAAAAATATATTTACTAGAAACAAAAAAAGTCTTCTCAAAATTGAGAAGACTTTGTCTTTTGGGTGGAAGACGGGATTCGAACCCGCGACCCTCGGTACCACAAACCGATACTCTAACCAACTGAGCTACAACCACCATATAATTGCGGATGCAAATATAATTGTTTTTTCTATTCCTAAGAAAGAAAAAATCAAATTAATTTACTTAAATTCTCTACCGCAACATAACGTTCTGTGGTAAAGCCTTCTGCGTATTCTACACCAATTAATCGTCCTAAATCTTTTGCCCTATAATTAATGCTGTCAATAAAATTCTTACTTGTTATTGGAGTTTCTGGCTCTTTACTGTCTTGATCATAAAATTGAGTTGAGTACGCTAATACAGAATCTGTTTTTTTATCAATAAAACCAGTAACATCCAAGACAAAATCAGGTTCAATATTTTTCCATTGAATATAATGATAGACCTGTTTTGGCCTCCATTTTTCTTGATTTTCACCTTCTATTGAGCTATTAATTTTTAGTAATCCACTTAAAAAACAAGCACTCGAAACCAAATCACTTCCTTTAGGATGATCTATATGTCTATCATCAATGGCATTACACAAAACAATGTCTGGTTGGTATTTGCGAATCATTTTAATAATTTCTAATTGATGTATTTTATCGTTTACAAAAAAACCATCAGCAAAACGAAGGTTTTCACGTACTGAAACTCCTAAAATAATGGCTGCTTTTTTAGCTTCTAGATCTCTTAAATCTGCGGAACCACGGGTACCTAACTCACCTCTTGTTAAATCTACAATCCCTACTTTTCTGCCTAAAGAAATTTCTTTGGCAATAGTTGCTCCACAACCTAATTCTACATCATCTGGATGTGCACCAAACGCTAAAATATCTAATTTCATAAATTATTATAATTTAAAAATCATTCATTTTTGAATCAAAAAAATATTCAACACGAAAAAAAATGTTATGATTTTATTTTAACACTACCGTTTATTCGAGCAATATTAAAAAAACAATCCTTTAAAATAGCCAAATTAAATGAATTATTTAATAAAGAGATATTTCTATTTCGTTTTCGTCGATCCATTTTACTAAAATTAAGCATTGTTCTTTATCATAATCACAAAAATTAAAAGAGTTTTAGAATGATGATATTTGTCATAAAAATCAGGCCACAATATTCTAATTTTACCTTCTTAAATAAAGAAAAATACTTAATAAAAATTAGATAATTATGGTTTTAATGCTCGTTATTTTAACAATTACAATCGGTGTGTTTATTTGGGGAAAATATTCTCCAGATGTAGTCGCTATAGTTTCAATGCTAAGCTTATTTCTATGCGGAATTTTAAATCTAAATGAAACTTTAAGTGGTTTTAGCAATCCTACAGTAATTATGATTGCTGCTTTATTTATAATTGGTGAAGGTTTGTCTCAAACGGGATGGACGGCTTTAGCCGGAAGAAAATTAATTGATTTAGCAGGAAAGAGTGTTCCAAAACTATTAGTTATTATTACTTTAGGTTCTGGTGTTTTATCTGGTTTTGTAAGTAACACCGGTACAGTAGCGACTTTATTACCTGCAACAATTTCTTCTGCCTGGAGTATTGGTACGTTACCATCAAAAATATTAATTCCTGTTGCTTTTGGATCTAATACTGGTGGTTTACTAACACTAACTGGGACTCCACCAAATATTATTGTAAATAACAGTTTAATTGAAGCTGGTTTTGAAGGTTTTTCTTTCTTTGAATTTGGATTGATTGGTTTGCCTCTTTTAATCATTGCCATTTTATATTTTAGATATATAGGCTTTAGACTTTTACCTAAAAACAAAACCAACAACAAACCTATTAATATAGATTCTACGCTCCATGAATGGATCGAAGTATATCAAATTGAAAATGATTATTATAGACTAAGAATTAGATCTGTATCTTCATTAATTAACACAAAAATTAGTGATTGGGATTTAGAAAACAAGTATAAAGTAAATATAATTCGGTTAAAAAGAAGACATCCAAATAGATTGAAAGGAACTCAACCTTTTATTGAAATGCCTAAGGAAGATACAGAATTGCGGTATCATGATATTATTACTGTAAAAGGTACAACTGAAGATATTAATAAATTGATGATTAACTTTAGATTAGGCCTTTTAGCAAAAGAGTCTGCAGAAAGCGAATTAAGAAATAATTTAATAAGTCAAGAGGTAGGAATGTCTGAAGTTTTGGTTACACCAAATTCCCTATTAGTTGGAAGAGAAATAAACTTACATAAATACTTTAAAAGATATGACATTCAATTATTAGCTACTTCCAGACATCGAAAACCTTATTTAGAAGATCGAATTACTGTAAAATCTGGAGATAGTTTTATTATAAGAGGTCCTTGGGGGAATATAGAGGAGTTGAAAAATCAACACCAAAATTTAGTTGTAGTTGGTAGTCCAGAAGAAATGTTAAAGGATGTAGATGATTTAACTCCCAAATCATACATAGCTTTAGGTGCTTTAATTTTAATGATTGTGATGTTAGTATTTAAAGTTATTCCCGGTTCTATTGCTGCTTTAATTTCTTCAGGAATTGTATTGTTTTCTGGATGTATACCCTTCTCTAAAGCATATAAAGCAATTAGTTGGACAAGTGTGGTCATGATTGCTGCTATGATACCTATGGGAGTTGCAATACAAAAAACAGGAGCCGCAGTTATGATTTCTAATACAATTATTGATGTATTAGGAAAAGAAAACCCTACTTTATTATTAGCAGGAATCTTTTTACTAACCACGACATTTAGTCAATTTATAAATAATTCTGCAACAGCTGTTTTAATGGCTCCTATTGTATTATTAACAGCGAGTACATTGCAAGTAAACCCTGAACCCCTTTTAATTACTATTGCTATTAGCGCATCAACAGCATTTTTAACTCCGATAGGAACTACCACAAATGCAATGGTTATGAGCTCTGGTAATTACAAATTCATGGATTACTTTAAAGTAGGTTTACCTCTTTTAATCATCTTTTTAATAACTACAATTATTCTGGTACCCATAATTTGGCCCTTTTAACACCATAATTAAAACTGACAATATTATATATTTTTAAGCTAAATTTTTAGCCATACTCAAATTTATATTTCATGAAAAAGGTAATCCTATTTGCACTATTTATTATTTCTTTCACAAACTTTAATGCCCAAACAAAAGCAGAAAAAAATTTTGGAAGCTGGTATTTCATTTATGGTACTCATGCAGTCTCAGACAAATGGAGTATTACAACTGGTTTTGAAGAAAGAAATTATGAAACTTTTCAAAACTATAATTTAACACTATATACTTTTGCCCCAAACTATAAAATTTCTAAAAAAATTACCGTGAGGTTAGGTTATATGCATTTAGATATTGATAGATCATTTGACCCTGATATAGATCCAAACACTGTTGAAAACAGATATTATGAACAAGTTTCTTACAAATCTAGATTTTTAAACTTACCCTTTTTTCAACGTTTAAGGGTAGAGCATCGAAATTTAAATTCGATGGGGATAAAAAGTTATATTAACAGAGTGAGATACAGATTTAAAACAAAAATTGCCGTAAATAATACATTTTACTTAACAGCAAGTAATGAATCCTTTTTTAATTTTAAAGGTGATTTTTATCCAGAAAATAGATTCTGTGCTGCACTTGGCTTAAAAGCTTCTAAGAAAATTTCTCTTGAAGTAGGTTATTTAGGGCATTATATAAATAACCTTCATTTAGATCGATTGCAATTAGGAATGTTTTTTAATACTGATTTTAGAAAAAAAGCAAAGAATTAATTCTTTGCTTTTTTTATTGCTTGTTCAATATCAGCAATTAAATCTTCTGTTTCTTCAATACCAACAGAAAACCTGATTAATCCATCTTTAATTCCTCTTTCTGAACGTTCTTCTTCACTCAATAAAGCATGTGTCGTTTGTGTGGGACTTACTGTAGTGCTCTCCACACCGGCTAAACTCATAGAAGGCTTTATAAGTTCTAAACTGTTTTGAAATTTCATGGCATCAATTCCTTTCCTCAGTTCGAAGGATAACATGGCACCGAAACCTTTCATCTGTTTTTTAGCAATTTCAAACTGTGAATGACTTTTTAATCCTGGATAATAAACTCTATCAATATTAGAGTTTTTCTCAAAATATTCAGCCATAATTTGAGCATTTTTTGTTTGCTCTTTTACACGCAAATTCATGGTTTTTAAACTTCTTTCCAATAACCAAACTGTTTGATCACTTAAATTACCACCAAAATTAATAGCAGTTTTCCATATCTGTTCTATATGCTCTTTCGATGCTGCAACAGCACCAGCAGAAATATCAGAATGACCTCCCATATATTTTGTTGCAGAATGTAAAATGATGTCAATTCCAAAGTCAATAGGATTTTGATTGATAGGTGATGCAAAAGTATTATCAATCATTGTAATGATTTTATGCTGTTTTGCGATACCAGAAATTGCTTCCATATCTGTAATTCCTAATAACGGATTTGAAGGGGTTTCTATATAAAGAATCTTAGTATTTGCTTGGATTAAGCTTTTAAAATCGTCTGCGTTATCACTTTCTGTAAAAGAATACTCTATTCCATATTTATCAAATTCAGAAACCACAAAATTATAGGTACCTCCATAAATTACCTGTTGGATAATTACATGATCTCCTTTTTGTAAAAAAGCTAACATTGCATTAGAAATTGCTGCCATTCCTGAACTAAAAATCAAAGCATCTTCTGTACGTTCTAAAGCTGCAATCTTTTTACACAACATTTCTTGATTTGGTGTATTTAAATATCGCGGATAGCGCTTAACGTCTACACCATCAAAAGCATAAGAAGTTGACATATAAATTGGCGAAATTGCTCCTTTAAATTGCTCGTCTTTTACTTCACCAATGTGAACGCAAGTTGAGTTTATTCCTAGTTTTTTACTTTTATTCATTGCAGAAAATTTATATTGGCTAATTTAAGAAAACCTATTGATTAGTTTCTACAAAAAAACAATATCTTCGTTTTATGATATCAGTTCTACTTGTTGGAAAAGGAAATGTCGCTGCTCATTTATACACGGCCTTTTTAAATGCTCATAATATAAATATTACTCAAATAAGTTCTAGAAATTTAGACATTATTCCAAAAGCAGATGTTACAATTATAGCTGTTTCAGATGATGCAATTGCCGAAGTTTCATCCAAAATTAAAAATGATTTTGTGGTGCATACTTCCGGCAGTGTTTCTATGAATGATTTAAAAAACAACTCTAAAAAAGGTGTTTTTTATATGCTCCAAACTTTTTCAAAAGATAAAAAGGTGAGTTTTTCTAAAGTTCCTTTTTGCCTAGAAGCTAAAACCGAAAAAGAATATAAATTACTTAAAACACTTGCAAAGTCAATAGGAAAAAAAATCTATTCGATAAGTTCAGAACAAAGAACAATACTTCATGTGGCTGCAGTTTTTGTGAATAATTTTACCAATCATTTGTATAAAATTGGTAATGATATATGCAAAGAAAATAATGTTCCTTTTGAAATTTTACAACCTTTAATTAAAGAAACAGCTTCAAAAATTGAAACATTATCACCAAAAAAAGCACAAACAGGACCAGCAATAAGAAATGATGAAAAAACAATAAAAAATCATTTAAATTTGCTAAATAAAAATCAACAACAAATTTATAAAATCTTTACAAAATCAATCCAAAATGGAGATAAGCTATAAGCAATTATTACCCAATATAAATACTTTAATTTTTGATGTAGATGGCGTTCTTACCAATGGAATGGTCACGATAATGCCTAATGGAGAATTAGTAAGACATATGAACATTAAAGATGGATATGCCTTAAAAACTGCCGTAGATAAAGGTTTTAATGTTTGTATTATTTCTGGTGGAAATAATGAGGGGGTAAGAACACGTTTAGCAAACTTAGGTATTAAAGATATTTATTTAGGTGCTCATGACAAAATAAAGCAATACAATGAATTAGTGAATAAATACAATTTACAACCTAAAAACATATTATATATGGGTGATGATATTCCTGATTTCCCCGTAATGAAATTAGTAGGAATGCCTTGTTGCCCGAATGATGCAGTTCAAGAAATACAAGAAATATCTAAATATATTTCTAACAGAAAAGGTGGTGAAGGATGCGTTAGAGATGTTATTGAGCAAATTTTACGTGTTCAAGGAAAATGGGATAATAATTTTAACGCAAAATATGACTGATATAAAATTGGGGGCTTGTCTACAATTTATAAGTTAAAGACGAAATGACATTTCGAAATGTGGGTTTTAAACGATTTAGAAATTTTAAAATTATATTTATGAAAAAAACACTTTTAACATTAGTTCTTGTAGTAGTTGCTATTTCTGTAAATGCACAAAGTATTTTCGGCAAATGGCATTCGACCAATGAAAATACCGGCGAAGTTGATTCGGTAATAGAGGTCTATAAAAAAGAAGGAAAAGCTTTTGCAAAAGTGGTTGAAATCACCGATTCTTCAAGGAAAGATGCTGTTTGTGAACAATGTGAAGATGAGAACAAAAATAAACCTATTTTAGGTTTAAACATTCTTACAGGTTTAGAAAAAGATGGAGAAGAATGGTCTGGAGGCAATATTTTAGATCCGAGAAATGGTAAAACTTACAAATGCTATATCAAATTGATAAAACCAAATAAATTAAAAATACGAGGTTATATTGGCCTTACATTATTTGGAAAAACAGCATATTGGGAAAGAGCTGAGTAAGTTTAGTCGCTGGTAAAAATATTGAAACTGTCCTGACTAATTTTTTTCTTCCAACATTGGAACAAAAGCAAAATCTCCTAATTTGTGTTTTTCGAATTCTTTGGGCGACTTTCTAATAAATAAAGTCATAATTTGAGTTATATCGCCCACAGGAATTAACAACATTCCTCCTATTTTTAATTGCCCTAATAAAGGTTTTGGCACAAATGGTGCACCAGCAGTTACTATAATTTTATCAAAAGGAGCTTGTTCGGGTAAACCCTTGTAACCATCACCAAAAATAAATTTCTTTGGTTTATATCCTAATTTAGGTAAAAATAGGGAGGCTTTTTTGAATAATTCATGTTGTCTTTCTATTGAATAAACTTCGGCTTTTAACTCCAATAAAACTGCTGTTTGATATCCAGATCCTGTTCCAATTTCTAAAACTTTATCTCCTTTTTTTATAGTTAAAGTTTGCGATTGAAATGCAACCGTATAAGGTTGAGAAATTGTCTGTTCTGCAGCAATAGGAAAAGCTTTGTCTTGATACGCATGAGACTCAAAACTAGAATCAATAAATAAATGACGTGGAATACTTTTAATCGCTTTTAAAACATTTTCATCTGTAATTCCTTTGGCTTTTAATACGTTTGCCAATTGATTTCTAAGTCCTTGGTGTTTTGCTGTATCTTTCAATTCTTGTTCGGTTTCTAAAGGCTAAAAATACTAATAAATCTAAATAGATTCTTATAAAATTGTATCTTTGTTACTGTTCAATTTTTAAAATTGGAAAACACGAAATTAACGTCTCTACAATTAAGATAAATGAAGCAGTATCTCTTTTTTAAAACTACTTCAATTTATTCTTAATGACAAAAAAAATATATTTATGCTAAAGGTTGGGGTTTTAGGTGCAGGTCATTTAGGAAAAATTCATCTTCGATTATTACAAGAATCTGAAAAATATGAATTAATTGGTTTTTTTGATCCATATATAGAAAATGCACAGAAAGTAGCTACTGAATTTGGCTACAAATTGTTTAGCTCTATTGATGAATTAATTGACGCTGTAGATGTCGTAGATATTGTTACACCTACTTTATCTCATTTTGATTGTGCTAAAAAAGCAATCGAAAAGGGACGTCATATATTTGTTGAAAAACCAATTGCGAAAACTGTTTTAGAAGCTGAAACGATTAGAACTTTAGCAAACGAGCATCAAGTAAAAGGACAAGTTGGGCATGTAGAAAGATTCAATCCTGCGTTTATTGCGGCGAAAGACATGATTAACAACCCAATGTTTATAGAAACCCACAGATTAGCCGAATTTAATCCAAGAGGAACAGATGTGCCTGTAGTTTTAGATTTAATGATACATGATATCGATATTATACTTTCTGTAGTAAAATCTAAAGTTATAAATGTACATGCTAGTGGTATATCTGTTATTTCTAAAACGCCTGATATTGCAAACGCAAGAATTGAGTTTGAAAATGGTTGTGTAGCTAATTTAACAGCGAGTAGAATTTCTATGAAAAACATGCGTAAAACTCGCTTTTTTCAAAAGGATGCTTATATTTCTGTAAACTTTTTAAGTAAAGAGTCTGAAATTGTAAGAATTCAAGATGCTCCTGCAGACCCAGATGAATTTGCGATGATTTTACAAAATGATGAAGGTGTTAAAAAGCAAATTTATTTTGAAAACCCTGAAGTTGAAAATAATAATGCAATTTTAGATGAGCTAGAAACTTTTGCTGATGCTATTATAAATAATACAACACCCATCGTTACTCTTTATAATGGAACCGAAGCTTTAAGAATTGCACAATGGATAATTGACTGTTTTAAAACGGAAGAAAGTCTTTAATTTTTCTTTTGTAATGAAAATAGTGCCATATGGTATAAAAGACTAGCTCTATTATTTTTTGTTATTCAACAAAACACATTGTTGTGAAAAAACCTTAAAACGCCAAAATAAATATTAAAAGACTTAAAAGTTAAATAATTCAAGATTGGACTATTTAATTTTTTTACTAAAAATTTTTAAATAAATATTGATGAAAAATATAGCTGTAATTGGTGCTGGAACTATGGGAAATGGAATTGCGCATACCTTTGCTCAATTCGATTATAAAGTTCAATTGATTGATATTTCTGAAGTCGCACTTGAAAAGGGAATGGCTACTATCACCAAAAATTTAGACAGAATGGTGGCTAAAGGAAAAGTTTCTGAAACGGATAAAGAAAAAACATTACGTAATATTTCTACTTTTACTTCCCTTAAAGAAGGTGTTTTAAATACAAGTTTAGTTATTGAAGCAGCTACTGAAAATGCAGTTTTAAAAGCAAAAATTTTTAAAGAATTAGATGAAGTTTGTGCTGAAGAAACCATTTTAGCCACAAATACATCCTCAATTTCTATTACTCAAATTGCGGCAATAACAAACAGACCTGAAAAAGTAATTGGAATGCATTTTATGAACCCTGTACCAATTATGAAATTAGTTGAGATTATTAGAGGTTACAATACTTCTAACGAAGTCATGCGTTTTATAGTAAAACTTACCGAAAAAATTAATAAAACACCTGTTGAGGTTAATGATTATCCTGGTTTTGTTGCCAACAGGATTTTAATGCCAATGATAAACGAATCTATTGAGACCTTATACAATGGAGTTGCTGGTGTTGCCGAAATTGATACCGTTATGAAATTAGGTATGGCACACCCAATGGGGCCATTGCAATTGGCCGATTTTATTGGTTTAGATGTTTGTTTGTCTATTTTAAACGTGATGTATGATGGCTTTAAAAATCCTAAATATGCACCTTGTCC
Organism: uncultured Acidimicrobiia bacterium; assembly: GCA_964195455.1. Classification (GTDB taxonomy): domain Bacteria; phylum Bacteroidota; class Bacteroidia; order Flavobacteriales; family Flavobacteriaceae; genus Polaribacter. The sequence continues at coordinate 9,784 of CAXMOR010000067.1, read as the reverse complement.
TTTATTAGTAAATATGGTAAATGCAGGAAAATTAGGTGTAAAAACTAATGAAGGATTTTATGATTATTCAGAAAACAGAAAAGCTGAAAAAGTTTCTATAATGTTTAGCTAACTAAAACTTATGAAAAATAACTTTTTAAGTGTTTTTTTACTTTTTGCTATTCAGTTTTCATGGAGTCAAGAGAAAAAAAAAGCTATTTTAAAACCTTATAAACTTGGGTTTTTATACAGTTTTAGTTCAAATGAAAATTTCATTTTTAATGATTTAGATTATACATTTGTTTCAAATACTTATAAAGCTCAGGTTTTTTATAACCTAGGAAATTGGAAAAAAATTGATATCGAATTAATTTTGCAACCTCAGGTCCAATTTTTAAAGCATCAATTAATCAATGAGCAATTCGTAACGCCTGATCAAGTAAATTATTTAGAAAAACGGACTGAATTCACAAAATCAAAAAACATGAATTTCTATGGTCTTGAAGTTGGTATTGGAGCAAATAAAAAAATAACAGAAAAATTAAATTTACGAGGAGCTCTAAGTTTAGGTTTTTCTTTTATAGATAGAAGAACAGAACGTTTAGCAAAAGGATTTACATTTATAGAAAATTTATCTCTAGGTTTTTCATATCACATACTAAAAGACTCATTTATATATATTGGAACCCACTTTGGACATGTTTCAAACTTAAATTTCCAAAAACCAAATAATGGTTATAACGTTTTAGGTATAGAATTTGGTTATTCTTATGTTTTAAAATAAAAAAAAGTCAAAATGAAATAAATGCATAATGACCTTTTTTAAAAATTGATACGATTATGTTGATTACTAACCTAACCAAGAATTTAACATCCAAATTGTTTTTTCTTGTTCAGCGATAAAATCACTCATCATCGAATTCGTACCTTCATCACTAGATTCATCAGAAATGTCTAAAATAATTCTCTCATTTTTTAATAATTCTGAAAGTGAATTTACTACTAGCTCCACCCCTTCAACATCATTCGAAATATTCTTTCCTACAGGCACAGAAGCTAAACTTACATAATCTTCAAAAGTGTGCAAAGGTTTACCTTGTAAAGTTAAAATACGTTCCGCAATTTGATCGATTTTAACTTGAGAATCAGTATAAAATTCTTCAAATTTTAAATGCAATTCAAAAAAATTTTTCCCTTTAATATTCCAATGTAAACCTCTTAAATTCTGATAATATATTTGAAAATTTGCTAATAATGCATTTAATTTTTTTACTAAATTTTCTGTTTCATTCTGGTCTAAACCTAAAGTATTTTTATTCATTTTTATCTTTTTTATTTAATTCCAAATTAGGTTAAATTATTTTCAATAAACTATAATTAATATTGATAGTTTTAATATCTTTATCAAAATATTTTATACTAATGACTATTACCCAACTAAAATACGTATTATCCGTTGCAGAATATCAGAATTTTACGGTGGCAGCCCAACACAGTTTTGTAACTCAACCAACATTGAGTATGCAAATTCAAAAGTTAGAAGACGAATTAAGTATTCAGATATTTAATCGTTCTAAAAAACCGATTGAATTAACTGAAGTAGGTAAAAAAATTGTGGAACAAGCTAAAGTTATTGTGGACGAAAGTAACAGAATTTTAGACATTGTACATCAACAAAAAGGTTTTATTGGTGGTGAATTTAAACTAGGAATTATTCCAACCATAATGCCTACTTTGTTACCAATGTTCCTACAAAACTTCACTAAAAAATACCCAAAAGTAAAATTAATTATTGAAGAATTAACGACTGAAGAGATTGTTCGGAAATTATCTGATGGTCATATAGATGCTGCAATTGCGGCGACACCCTTAGAAAACGAAGCTATTAGAGAAAGACCTTTATACTATGAACCTTTTGTAGGCTTAATACCTCCAAACCATAGATTGTATAAAAACAAAACTATTACTGCTGATGAATTAGAAACAGAAGATATTTTGTTATTAGAGGATGGTCATTGTTTTAAAGACAGCGTAATTAACTTGTGTAGGACTCATAATATTGATAATAAAAAAGGATTTCAGCTTCAGAGCGGTAGTTTTGATACGTTGATTAAACTTTCTAAAGAAGGTTTAGGAATGACACTTCTACCCTATTTACACACCTTAGATTTGAATGAAGTTGATAAAACGTATTTACGCGAATTTAAAAATCCTCCACCAGCAAGAGAAGTCAGTTTAATCTATCATAAATCGCAATTAAAAATGCAATTAATTGAAGCTCTAAAGAAAACTATTGATGGTGTTATTAGAGGAGCTATTTCTTTTTCTGATGTAAAAATTATTAGTCCTTTAAAAAAGAAATAAGTAGTAAAACTAGTTTAAAGTACTAAAAATCAACTAGACATATCATAAAAAACCTAATTTAAAGCAGAAATACTCTAGATTAGGTTTTTTTTTAATTATTGGTACTTGGTAAAAGTAATGTCTTACTATATTTTAAGAGTACATTTTTTCACGTAATTCTTTAATTTTTGGATCTGACAAATAATCATCAAAAGAAGTATGTCTATCAATGACACCTTTTGGCGTTAACTCTATAACTCTGTTGGCCACAGTCTGTGCAAACTCATGATCATGTGTCGTAAACAAAACAGTTCCTTTAAAGTTGATTAACGCATTGTTTAATGCCTGTATCGATTCTAAATCTAAATGATTTGTTGGCTCATCTAGTATTAAAATATTAGCTCTCTTCATCATCATCCTAGACAACATACAACGTACTTTTTCCCCTCCAGAAAGTACATTACTTTTCTTTAAAGCTTCTTCACCAGAAAAAATCATTTTTCCTAAAAAACCTCTTAAAAAAACTTCTTCACGCTCTTCTTCAGTTTGTGCATATTGTCTTAACCAATCTACCAAATTCAATTCTCCATCTTGGAAAAAAGAGGAATTATCTAAAGGTAAATAAGATTGTGTTGTAGTAACACCCCATGAATATTCACCTGCATTCTGTTTTTTATTATCTGTAATAATTTGATAAAAAGCAGTAACAGCTCTTGAGTTTTTTGAAATAATAGCAATTTTATCTCCTTTATTTAAATTGATATGTACATCATCAAATAGCTTTTCTCCCTCGAATTTTTTAGATAAGCCTTCTACATTCAAAATCTGATCTCCAGCTTCTCTATCTCTATCGAATATAATTGCCGGATAACGTCTACTTGAAGGTTTAATTTCATCAACATTTAATTTCTCTATCATTTTTTTACGAGAAGTCGCTTGTTTTGACTTTGCCATGTTTGCTGAAAAACGACGGATAAATTCTTCTAACTCCTTCTTTTTTTCTTCTGCTTTTTTATTCTGTTGTGCTCTTTGTCTTGTTGCTAGTTGGCTAGATTCGTACCAAAAGGTGTAATTACCAGAATAATTATTTATTTTACTATAGTCAATATCAGAAATATGTGTACAAACTGCATCTAAAAAGTGTCTATCATGCGAAACCACAATTACACAATTATCAAAATTTGCAATAAAGTTTTCTAACCAAGCAATTGTTTCAAAATCTAAATCATTAGTAGGCTCATCCATGATTAAAACATCTGGATTCCCAAAAAGTGCTTGTGCAATTAATACACGAACTTTTTGTTTACCATCTAAATCTTTCATTAGAGTATAATGTACTTCTTCAGAAATACCTAAATTAGATAACATTGCAGCGGCATCAGAATCTGCATTCCAACCATTCATTTCCTCAAAAATTATTTGAAGCTCACCAATCTTTTCTGCATTTTCATCTGTATAATCAGCATACAAATCATCAATCTCCTTTTTAATTTTAAATAGCTCTTTGTTACCCATAACCACTGTTTCTAAAACAGGGAATTCATCAAAAGCATAATGATCTTGTGTTAAAACAGACATTCTCTTTCCTTTCTCTAAATGAACTTGACCCGATGTTGGTTCTTGAATACCAGAAATAATCTTTAAAAAAGTAGATTTCCCTGCACCATTTGCCCCAATAATTCCATAGCAATTTCCTTGCTGAAACTTCGTGTTTACTTCATCAAACAAAATACGCTTACCGAATTGTACAGATAAATTAGAAACTGATAACATAATATTATTTTAAATTTCTGCAAAAGTAGTAAATTGATTCTTCTTTTCTTGCCTGATTTCTAATGGTTTTTATAAAAAAATCTTAAACAAAACATAATTTTTAGTAAACTATTTTTAACAACGTATTAACAACTGCAGCAACCTTGAATACTTAAATTTGTATCCAAGTTATTCTATCAAGATTATATGATAAAAAAAATAATTCCTTTTTTACAAATTTTACTTTTAACAACCTTAATAAGTTGTATTTCAAACGATAAGAAAACATCAACTTATTTTGGAGGTAAAATTATTAATCCAAAATCTAATCATGTTGTTCTTTTTTCAATGGATAAAGTTATTGATACTTTTTACTTAAATAAAAAGAATAAATTTATTGGAAAATTAAATAATATTGATGAAGGTTTATATTACTTTCTTCATGGTAATGAGAATCAGTATATATATTTAGAACCAAAAGACAGCTTAATGTTGCGTCTCAACACATGGGATTTTGATGAATCTTTGGTGTTTTCGGGAGAAGGGGCAGATAGAAATAATATTTTAATAGACTGTTTTCTAGAGGATGAAAAAGAAAAAAAAGTTTTTTTCGATTATAATAAATTAGAACCAAAAAAGTTCAAAGAAATAGCGAGATCCTTAGCGGCTGTAAAATTAAAAACTTATCACAGTTATTTAGAAAATCATCCAAATGAAACAAAAGGGTTTTCTGAAATATTAAAAATTTCGCTAACTTATCCCTTGTTTGCTAGAGTAGAAAAATACCCTATACTGTATGCGAAGTATTCGAAAAATAGGATCTTTCCAAAATTAGATGAAACATTTTTTAACTATAGAAAAAACATCAAAATTAATAAGGATTCATTGATGTATTACCCTCCATACTCTAAATATGTTATAAATTACTTATACAATGAGACTTATTCTTTAGGTCATCCGCCTGTAAAAAACACTTATTCATCAAAATTTACGTCAGATTTATTAAATATAATTGATAAAAAAATTGTGGCGAAAAATTCAAAGAATGCTCTTTTAAAGCAAACTGTAATCAGTCATTTTTACAATAAATCTAGTTGCAACATTAATAAAGAACCTTTTGCTAAATTCTTTGAACTTAGCACAAGTGAAAAGGATAAAAAACATATTCAACAAATAATTAATGATTCTAAAGCTGTAGTGAAAAATCAAAATATTCAAAATTTTCAGGTTATTGATTATTTAAATGCTACAAAATCGATTAAAGATATTATAAAAGGTAAGAACTCAATGCTTTTATTTTGGAACCCAGAATATTATTCTGAAAATTATATTGTTTCAAGAATAAATTATTTATCAATTTCATATCCAAATATAAAATTTGTTCAAATAAAAATTAATGGTATTAATATAAATAGAATACAAAAACTTGATATTAAGAATCAATACTATATTAGTAAAAATAGTGAAGCACAAACTTTTCTAACGAGTAAAATGCCTCGTTGTATTTTAGTTAATAAGGAAGGAATAGTTACAAATGGATACGCTTCATTTTCTTCTTATAATTTAAATCCATATCTTAAATTACTCAATGAAATTAATTAATTAATTTTTAATCCATTATCAATTAATTTTAAAGTACTTTTGCACCGTTTTATTTTTGGGTGTAACTCATTAAAAATCAAGTCGAATTTTATAATCGGGTTTACAGCAGGGCGTTCTGTGAATCCACAAAAACACAGTAATGTCAACATTTTTAGAATTAGGTTTAAACGAACCTATAGTTAAAGCATTAACAGATTTAGGTTACGAAAAACCAACTGTTATTCAAGAGAAAGCAATTCCTCAAATTATTTCATCTACAGACGATTTAAAAGCATTTGCACAAACAGGTACAGGTAAAACTGCTGCTTTTAGTTTGCCAATACTAGAGCTTTTAGACTCGAAGAGTGGTAACGTACAAGCGATTATATTATCACCAACAAGAGAACTTGCAGTTCAGATTGGTAATAATATTAAAGATTTTTGTAAATACTTACCAGACGTTAAAGTAACTACTGTTTATGGTGGTTCTAGTATGGAAGATCAAATTAGATCTTTAAAAAGAGGTTCTCAAATCGTTGTGGGAACTCCTGGTAGAACAGTAGATTTAATTAAGAGAAGAGCTTTAAAGTTAGGAAACGTTCAATGGTTAGTCTTAGACGAAGCTGATGAAATGTTAAATATGGGATTCAAAGACGAACTAGATAAAGTCTTAGAAGCAACTCCAGAAACAAAACAAACATTGTTATTTTCGGCAACTTTCCCGAGAGAAGTTGAAGCGATTGCAAGAAATTACATGACTAAACCAGTAGAAATTACTTCTGGTCAAAAGAATGCAGGATCAGAAAATGTAAGTCATGAGTATTATGCAGTAACAGAAAGAACACGATACCCTGCTTTAAAAAGAATTGCAGATTTAAATCCTGATATTTATGCAATCATTTTTTGTAGAACTCGAAGAGAAACACAAGAGGTTGCAGATAATTTAATTAAAGACGGTTATAGCGCAGATTCATTACATGGAGATTTATCACAGGCACAGAGAGATTCTGTAATGGGTAAATTCCGTAAAAAATCAATTCAAATATTAGTGGCTACCGATGTTGCGGCCCGTGGATTAGATGTAACAGAATTAACACACGTAATTAATCATAAATTACCAGATCAAATAGAAAACTATACACATAGAAGTGGTCGAACTGGAAGAGCTGGTAATAAAGGAATTTCTATTGTTTTAGTAAATGGAAAAGAAAAAGGAAAACTACGTCCTATCGAAAAAATTATTCAAAAGAAATTTGTAGAAGGTAAAGTTCCTTCTGGAAAGGAAATTTGTCAAAATCAATTAATGAATTTAATTGATAAAGTTCAAAATATTGAAGTAAACGAAACTCAGATCAATGAGTTTTTACCTAGTATTTACGAAAAACTAGAAGGATTAGAGAGAGAAGAATTAATCAAAAAATTTGTTTCTTTAGAGTTTAATACTATGTTAGCTTACTATGAAAATGCTAAAGATTTAAACAACTTATCAAAAGAAACCTCCAGATCAAGAGCTACAGCAGATAATATGACTCGCTTCTTTATTAATATTGGAAGAAAAGACAGTTTAAACCCTGCTAAGTTAATTGGTTTAATTAACGACCAAAATATTGGCGACAAAATAGAAATTGGTGCTATTGATATTTTAGATACATTTTCTTTCTTTGAAATTGATAAAAACTTCGAAGACAAGACCTTAGAGGCTTTTTCTTCTAATCAACCTGATTTTGATGGACGCTCTGTGAACATAGAAATTACGAAAAAAGAACGTTCAGGCGGCGGTGGCGGCGCAAGAAGAGGTGGTAAAAAACCTTTTGGAAACAAAGAGGGTGGATTTGGAAGACGTAAGAGCAGTGAAGGCTCTTCTTCAAGAAGAAGTGACGATGGAGGAAGAAAAAGACCAGAAAATCGTTCTTCTGACAGACCTGATAGGAATTCAGGAGACAAACAGTCTGGTGGTTTCGGAAGAAGACGTAGAGAAAGATAATCTATCTCCATATAATATAAAGCCTCACATTTTGTGAGGCTTTTTTTTGCTAAAAAAATAGACTCAGTAATTTATAACCTGCATCTATTTTTAATAAATCTCGAACTAGTCTCTAATTTCTTTAATGAATTAAAATAAGAATCTTATTATTAGAAAATATGAGCGTAATTTTAGAAGGTAATTTAGTCTAATTCACACGAATGAACTTCACTGCAAAAAACGTCTTGCTTGTGAAATTAATAATACCTATACACCGAAAGTTTATACCTTTTTAAAATTCTGTTTAAAGAAAACAACTGATTAGCGACCAAATAGTTAACTCTTATTGTCTTCTTAGAAATTCAAAAACAGCTTTTCTAATATCAAAAGCCAATTCGTTTTTTTTAGGTTTATATACTGATAAAACTTCTTTGTTTTCTGATGATAAAAAAGGAATATCAAAACCTTTTAACAAGTAATCAGAAAAAGCGACCGTATATATTTTTTTATTATTCAATTCTTTGTTTTGAATCATCCACTTCTCTCCTATTTTTTCAGCATTAAAACGCTGTAAATAAGCTCCTGTACCCGCTGCCAAAAGACCATAATCCAAAACACGTTTTAGTAGTCTTCCTTTAATCTCTACTTTTAAAACGGCACCTCCATATGGTAAAATTCTGAAAACATCAACTGCATTAATATCTCCTTCTAACTGATCATCGATTCTAATAGAACCCCCATTTACCAAAGCGCAATCAACTTTATCTTCAAAAGAAAAAGACATGGACTTTGTGATAATTTTACCCAAATTTGTTTGAACACTTCTAATTGGTGCATCTCTACCGTCTAAAGGAACTTTTGCAGTATAGACGACTTCCTCGGGGTTTGGAATGAGGTCTTTAATTTTTGTTTTTAAAATTTTTTGCCATTTCGCTATAATTGCACCCACTTTCTCATCAGATTTAATTGAAGAGTTTATTTCTTTTAATTCTGATTTTACAATCGCTTTTTTTGTCTTTTTATCAAATGAAATTCTATGAATATAAGCTGTTTTAGCATTAGCATCAGCTTTAGAAATTATTACATTTCCTATCTTATTATATGAACTTGTATGTTCATGACCTCCCATTATTAAGGGCAAATCTGGAATTAAATTTGCAATTCTTTTATCATTTGTGATTTTCACATGTGTTAAACCAAATACAACATCAACAGAGTCTTTTATAGCTGCATAAGAAGCTATTACTTCTTCAAATATGTTACCATATTCCACATAGTCTTTTGGATTTGATGGAATACAAACACTTATAAAACCTATCTTTATATTTGTTCCATCTTCATCAGAAAATTCTTTTATAAATGTTGCTTTAAGAGGAAGCTGCTTTCCTTCTTTTTCTTTAAAAAAAGGAATCGATTTTTCATTAGTTTTTAATTTTACATTGGCAGAAATCCAGGGGAAATTACTTTCATTTAAACGTTTCTGTAAATCTTTCTGTGGTAGGTCAAATTCATGATTTCCAAAAGCTACTAAATCAGTTTTCATGCCATTTAACACTTCAATCATTTGCTTACCACGAACTCTTTCTCCATCAATTTTTAAGGTTCCTATTAAAGAAGGATTTAAAAAGTCGCCAGCCAACAACAACATTGTATTTTTATTTTCTTTTATTAACTCTTTGCGCACAGTTTCTACTCGTCCCATACCTCCATACTCTCCTCCTTGAATTGATGAAATTTCATACACATCATTTATTTGAAGGAAAGTAAAATCAATTTTACCATCATCTTTTTTACAAGAAAATAAAAGGGAAATTGATAAAGTATAGAATAGTAATTTTGTGATTTTCATTTTTATTATATTTTATATTTCTGTCTTTCCTAGAATAGCGATCTTCTAGCTTCGATACTTAAACAAACAATTCTAAAGCCTTATTGTAAGCACTTTCAAACCTCATTGGTTTTATATTTGTATCAACCTTTTCTGCTGTAAAATAACTCAATAATTTTTCTGTTGGCATATTGCCTGTTAATTCATCTTTTGCCATAGGGCAACCACCAAAACCTTTAATGGCACCATCAAACCGCATGCATCCTGCTTTATAAGCAGCGTCAACCTTTTCAAACCAAGAATTAGGAGTGGTGTGTAAATGTGCTCCAAATTCAATA
>CAXMOR010000066.1:0-6463 GCA_964195455.1 uncultured Acidimicrobiia bacterium | reverse complement strand
ATTTTTAATTTAAATATTGTTTTACTTTTGTTATCCTAACCATCCATCTCTATCTAAACTTCTGTATTGTATAGCTTCTGCAATATGATCTGGAGAAATATCTGTAATATTTGCTAAGTCTGCAATGGTTCTAGAAACTTTAAGTACGCGTTTTAAATGTAAGTAGATTTATATTTTTATTTACAAAAATATAAGTATGAAATCATTGGTATGTACAAGAGTTTCTTACACAGATGAACGATCTAAACTCATTCTTTGACACATCTAACTACGAACTTTCTCGTTTTTCTTGGTTTGTCTTTAATATGGTGATCGTGTGAATGATTCATTATTCCTTTATTAGTTGATGATACATGAGTATGCCATGTATTGTCATTTGTTTGGCCGTTTCTTAACCAAAAAGTTAACCCTTCTTTTATTAATTTAAACTTGTTTCCTTGCACCCATCCACTTGGGCGAAAGTTTAATGGATTTGGGTTCATAATAAATTTAAAATCTATGTCTGTAAATCCATAGGCACTCGCAACTTCTTCGTAGACAGGTTGGTATGGTGAAGAATTATGATATTCACTTGTAGATACATTATAAGAAGCATTTCTTTCTCCTAATATCATATCTAAATATTTCTCCCATTCTTCTATTGTTGGTATGCGAAAGTTATTAGGGCAAACTTGATCAGTTTCTTCATATGGGTAATAGTAACCATCCAAAGCAATACCATTCTTTTCTTTAGGGTTTAAATGACAGTTAGTTGTTGTGAATTTCATGTTCTCAGCTAACCATATTGTGCTATCAATCATGATAGTTTGATAGACCTTTCCATCTCTGATATCAATAATTTCTCCTTTCTTATGAATGACTTGACATTTTAGAGATACATTAATAATTAAGGCAAGAATTGTAAAGTATGTACTATGTTTCATTTTATTTAAATTAAGTATAATTTATAGAGTCTTTAAATCTGTTTCTGCTGAGTTATTATTTTTATTAAAAATTTATTCTAAAACTCACATTAGGTGTTAAACCTAAAGAATTCGTATTTATTGTTTTAATGAAGTTGTTTTCATCTAAATTATAGTAAGTGTTTAGTATGTTTTTAGTGTCCAATAAATTCCAAATAGATAGACCAATTCTACCTTTGAATTTAAAAGTATAGTTCATGGAGAAATCTACTCTAAAATAGTTCTTCAAATTATTGCTATTAACAGTATTAAAATTTATTGTGCTATTTGTCTCTAATGGATTTGTAGTATTTATACTCGTAAATGGCTTTCCAGTATGCCAATTGCCGGCAATTGCAAAATTAAATTGATTTACCTCTACAGATGTATTTAAAGATAAAGAATGTCTAATGTCTTGATTTGTTGGAAAATAACTATTGTTGTTCAATCCTTCTAAAAAAATAGAATTATTATTATAATTATAGGTTACCCAAGTTTTTACATTCTTAAATTTATTATGAACTAAAAGTTCTAAACCAGAAGATTTTTGATTACCATTAGTATTCGAAAACTCAAATTGATTTTGAAAACCTTGGCTTCTAGAAGTTACTCCATCAATTCTCTTTAAATAGGTTTCTGCAGTTACAATAAAGTTTTTTTTCTTGTAACGCAACGCAAGAGAAACTTGTTTACTCTTCATAATGGGTATATTGTCATTATTTGATAGAATCCATCGTTTATTTTCTACACCTAAAAAATCTTGAGGTAAATCTATAATCTGACTTGTAACTTGACTTTTCATTTCTCCTAAAAATTCCAGTTTAAAGTCATTTAAAAAATTATAATTTAAACTAACTCTTGGTTCAAAATTAAATATATCAAACTTTTCAAAATAATTATTTCTAAATCCAATTTTACCAGCAAACTTATTGGCTACTGATTGATAAGCCAATTCATAAAACAAAGAATGAGTTAAAACCACTTCTTTTATAAATCTTTGAAAACTAGGAGAAACTACATCTTCAGCATTTGTGATTCCAGTTTCATTTAATTGATAGCCAAAAGAAAGATCTAAACGATCTAAAAATTGATATTTTCCATGCAACTTTAATCCATTTTCTTGAATTAAATTTTCTTGATTTAAGATTTGATTTCTATTGCCGTTTATTAAATTATTTTCTGTAGAAAATTGAGAATATTTAGAAAAGAAAAGCTGTGCATCAAGTTTTAAATTATTTTGCTTAAAATGATAATCTGTTCTAATAGCAAATGTGTTTTGTGATAAATTATTAGGAACTAAAAAAGAATTGGTATTTTGAGTATTGCTATATTTTAGATTATTATTAATGTTTAAAAAATTAACTTGTAATTGATGTTTTTTTGAAAATTTATGGTAAATAGTTGCAGAAATATCATAGAAAAAAAACTTTTCATTTTCTGATGTATTTTGAGCATTATTTGGGTTCAAGTCCGAATCTTGAAAAATTCTATCAAAAAAATTGTTATAAGTAATAGTTCTTAAAACATCTGTATATGCTCTTCTTGCTGAAAATTGCAACTCTGTTTTTTTACTCATAGGAGTAATTAAAAAAGCATCTAAACTAATTAAATCCGTACCAAACCCAACTTTAGTTTCTTTGGTATTAGATTTTTTATTATTCATTTCTATAATACTTGAAACCCCATCGCCATATTTAGAACTTGTGCCATTTTTAAGAAGATTAACTTCTTTTATTAAGTAAGGATTAAAAGGTGAAATTAAACCGAAGAAATGCCCTGTTTGGTAAATTTTAATATTGTTCCATAAAAACAAATTCTGATCGTGAGTTCCTCCCCTAATATTAATATCAGAGAGTTTTTTATTTGCATTTAAAACTCCAGGTAATGATTGTATAGATTGTAAAATATCAGGTTCTGCTAAACCAGGTAATATTTTAAATTCATTTGGTCTTATGGTTATTTTTCCTCCTTTTTTTACAGATATTCCTTTTGTAAGAATGTTATTTAAAATAATTTCATCTAGAATTGTGACTTTTTCTGATTCTTCTTTTTTAGAAATGATTATTTGTCCGTCTTTTAAAAGTGTGAATTTTAAATTAGTCTCGATAAATAGTTTTTCCAATAATAACTCAATTCTAAGATTTTTTTTTGGTTTGCCAACCAAAATATTTTCCAAAACATCATTAGAATAATTAAAAGATACGTTGTGTTTTTTTTCAATAAAATTTAATGCGTCAATCAATAAAATTTTTTTTTCTGTGTTTTGAGAAAAGGAAATTTGTAAACAAAAAAGGAAACATATAAAACTAAACTTCTTTTTAATTTTAATCATTTTTAAATAAAGTTATGCTGTTGTTTTTCTTTTTAATTTTTAGATTAAGTGGTAATGTAATTGATTTTAAAGCTAAGTTTTCATTATCGTGAACAAAAGAACCTGTAAACTTTTCATCAACATTAAAATTTGCTTTTATTTTTATATTGTAATGTCTTTCAAACTCTTTTAAAACATATTCTATAGGTGTGTTTTTAAATGAACTTTTACCACCGTTCCATTTTGGAAGATCTTTTTCGGTATTTCTTGTCTCTATAATTTTATTATCAATTACTAGAAACTTTTCACCAACATTTAGTACCCTTTTTGTATCGTTATAAGTAACTAAAACTCTCCCTTCATAGCAAATGGTTTCAAAATAATTATCCCTAGAAATTACATTGAATTTTGTGCCTAAAACTTTTACTGAAGCATCTTTAGTAGCAACTGTAAATTTTTTACCTTTTTCAACTTCAAAATAGGCTTCACCTTTTAAAGTAATATTTCTCTCCCAATTAAGTCTTTTTATTTGAACACTACTAGAGGCACTAATATAGACTTTTGAATTATCTGGAAGTGTCAAGACTGTTGTTTCTCCTATGAATGTGGATACTTCTTTTTTACTAGTAACATATAATAATGTACTAAAAGCTAAAACAAATATTGCAGCAATTCTTGCAATTAAATTGAAAGATATTACTTTAGTTTTCTTAGTTTTCTTAGTTTTTTTAAGCGGAAGTTTATCTTTTAGCTTTGAAAACTCTAGATCTTCATTAAAATTAGATTTTAATTTAGCCTCTTTTAAGTCGTTCGTTAAATCTGTAAGGAATGAAAAGTCTTCTGAGATATTAAAAGCAATTTCTTCCTCTGAAGTTAGCTCGTTGTCTAACCATTTTTTTATTAAATATTCTTTTTTCATGATATTTAATTTAGATTTTAATTTGATAATTTTCTTTGATGGATTTTATAGCTCCATATATTCTTTTTTCAACAGCTTTGGTAGATATGTCAAGTATTTCTGCTATTTCTTTGTGTTTTTTACCATCTATTCTATTAAGTAAAAATGCGACTCTTTGCGCTTCTGTTAAATTTGCAATAGCGCTTTGTATTTTTTCTGAAAACTCATTGGACTCAAAAATAAATTCTGGCGATTCGTAATTTGTATTCTCCTTTTTTAAACTATTGTATTTAAGTTTTACTTTTTGATGATTTATTTCATTTAACACCAAATTAGTAGCGACTCTATACAAGTATGATTTTGCTTTTTCTGGTGGTATTTTTTTGCAATTTTCCCAAAGTTTTATATACGCTTCTTGTACTTTATCTTCTACAGCATATTTTAAGCCAAACTTGTAAGACAAAAAACTTTGAATATTTTTTGCGTGATTATAAAATATTTGTTTATACATATTTTCTCCGCAAACTGATTGTATGACTATATTTTTCAAAAAATATTAAATTTTTATTATGTTTATAATATGTAAATTTTGAAGAACCACAAAGAATCTATCTACTAAAACAAATTCTTTATGGTAATTATATAATGTAAATTTTATAATTTAATCACAATCAATTATAAATGTAAAGGACTCAGCCCCAAGTTCTAGATTAAATGCTGCGGTTTCTAGATTTAAATCACAGGTTTTTATATCCCAATCACCTGCAATTTGTGACAATACAGTTGCAGTATCAAAGTTTAAGCGAACAAATGATCCTATTCCATTATCATTATCAGCAGCTAACCATGTACCTTCTTGAGAAGTATTGTCTGAAGTATTTTCTGCAGTAAATGTTCCGTCATCTCTAAAAGAAAAGCTGTAATCAGAATAATCTGTGCTACTGTGGTTTGTAATGTTCCATTTACATTGTGTTAAAAAGCCACTTGTATAGTCTCCAGGGCAAACATCATTTTCTTGTTGTGGAGAAACGTTAATATTTACTTCAAAGACTTCATTGTAAATTTGATTGATATAATTAGTTTCTGCTCTTACATATAGTATTTGGGGGTTTGATGTGTTCGTGTAAGGAAATACAATTTCGTTTACGTTGGCTTCTGCATCAGATTGAGTTTCAAAATAGGATAAGTCATAGTCTATCTCATTACAATCTAAATCAATTTCTATAGAGAATGAAGTAATGCCGTCGTTAGGATTTTCATCAGAATCAACAATATTAAAATCTAATTGAAATAAACCAAATACACAGTCAAATAAATTATCAATACCTACACAACCAATTTCAGTACTCAAAGCATTAACTAGTTCTTGATTGTTATACACAGTAATAATTTCATCGTATGAAATAAATAAACTTACTGGATAGTTTAGTTCTATAAAGGAGCCATCGAAACTAGGGCTATTAATAGAACTTAAAAGATCGTTAAGTTCCTCGTCGTTGTTAACAGATTCATTCCTTAATACTTGATTATTGGAATCGTAAATAGAAAATGACAATGGATACACAAAATCGATACACTCTATTGTATCATCTGTTGAGGTATTACTTAATGTATCAAAAATTATTGAATCAGGAGTAATGTTTTGATCTGAAACTGGGGTTTCTATTGTTTGTTCTTCTTGACAAGATGCAAAAGCAATAAATAAAATAAACAGGGTTTTTTTTAGTAAATTTTTCATAATAAATATATTTTGTTTGTATCTATAACAAACGAAGTTTAAAAAGTCCTACCTTAAAAGTAAAAAAATATATTTTTTAACCCAACCAACCCTCTCTGTCTAAACTTCTGTATTGTATAGCTTCTGCAATATGATTTGGAGAAATATCTTTTTCATTTGCCAAATCTGCAATAGTTCTAGAAACTTTTAAAATTCGGTCATAGGCTCTTGCAGAAAGATTTAATTTTTCCATCGCCGTTTTCAAAAGGGTTAAACTTTCTTCTGATAATTTACAATACGCACGAATTTGTTTTACACTCATTTGAGCATTATAATGCACGTTTTCAAAATCTTTAAAACGTTCAGATTGAAGTTCTCTTGAGGCAGTTACTCGTTTTCTGATGGCTACACTAGATTCTCCTTTTCTTTCTTCTGATAATTTAGCAAAAGGAACAGGAGTAACTTCAATATGAATATCGATTCTGTCTAGTAAAGGCCCAGAGATTTTACTCAAATACCGCTGCATTTCTTGAGGAGAAGAGGTCATAGGAGAATTTGGATCGTTAAAATATCCTGAAGGACTCGGATTCATGCTT
>CAXMOR010000065.1:0-3487 GCA_964195455.1 uncultured Acidimicrobiia bacterium | reverse complement strand
CAGCATCAATAATTGCACCAGCACTTTCAAAAGAGGTTGCGGGCACACAACTTGGTGCTCCAAAATTGAATTTCAACGGAACTTTCTTTCCGTTTTCAATCATAAAATCAACCCCTTTTACTCCTAAAACATTGGCAATTTCATGCGGATCAGAAACCGTAGCTACCGTTCCGTGCACAACAGCAATTTTAGCAAATTCAGAAGGCACTAACATAGAACTTTCTATATGAATATGTGCATCTACAAAACCGGGTAAAATATAATTTTCTTCTGAATGATCTACTTCTCGAATAGCCGAAATATGTCCATTCTCTATAACAACTTCACCTTTAAAAATTCTTTTATTAAGAATATCTACAATGTTCCCTTTTACACTCATAATCTTGCTATATTTAGAACAAATTTACAAAGAATAAAAAGGGTTTTCATACTCGTTTAATGCTATTTTTAATTTATGAAGTACACGCAACAGAAAATCTCAATACCAGAAGCAGAAAAAATTCTTTTTGACCGCTATAATATCAAAGGAACGGCATCTCCTTTGCCTGGTTATGTTGATTTTAATTTTAGAATTAAAATAGAGAATGAAGAAGGGTATATTCTAAAAATTTCTAGAATTGAAGAAAATAAAAAGTACCTAGAATACCAGCAGCACTTGTTGCAATTTATTGAGAACAGTGATGAAGAATTGATTGCTCCAAAGGCCGTTACAGATAAAAACAATCATTTAATTTCTGAAATTACAGATCGTCATAAAAAAATACGATGTGTACGATTATTAACCTGGGTTTCTGGTAACCTTTGGAGTGCTGTAAACCCGCAATTAGAAGACTTACGTTTTAGTATAGGAGAACAATGTGGAACTCTAACAAAAGCATTACAAGGTTTTAAGCATCCAGAAGCGCATTATAACTTTGAATGGGATATTGCCCAATCTCTTTGGACAAAAAAGCATTTGCATCTATTTGAAGCTACCGAAAAGGAGCTACTAATGCAGTATCAAAATAAGTTTGAAGCCTGCCAACCCTCTTATATTGCATTAAGAAAAAGTATTGTTCACAATGACCCAAATGACAATAACATTATTGTTACACAAAATAGATTGCAGCCAAAAGCAAAAGCAGCAATTGATTATGGAGACGCCATACATACCCAAATTATTAATGATGCTGCCATACTTTGTGCCTATGGTATTATGGGGCATAATGATCCTTTAGATGCGGCTCTTGCATTTATAAAAGGCTATCATTTCTCTTTTCCTTTATTAGAAAAAGAAATAGCACATTTATACAATGCCATTGCTATGAGATTGGTAATTATTGTTACGAGAGCTGCAATGAGTAAAATTGAAGAACCAGACAATGAATATCTATGGATTAGTGAAAAACCAGCCTGGAAAGTATTAAAAAAATGGTCTAAAATTTCTGAAGATTTTGCACATTATTCTTTTAGAGACGCTTGTGGTTTTTCTGCCCACCCGAATGAAACTGAATTTAAAGATTGGGCAGCAGCTAATACTTTTAATTTATCAGAATTATTCCCTACAATCAACAGAACTGAAATTCATCATTTAGACTTAAGTGTATCAAGCACATTTCCTGGTCATCAGCAAGATTTTAATAATTTAGATCTATTTCAATTTAAAATTGATCAATTACAGAAAGAAGTTCCGAATAAAATTTTAGCAGGTGGTTATTTAGAACCAAGAAATCTATACACTTCAACAGAATATGATACGGTTGGTAATTACGGCAAACAAAGCAGAACAATTCATATAGGAATCGATTTCTGGTTGCCAGAAAACACGCCAGTTCATGCACTTTTAGATGGGGAAGTTGTAATCGCAGAAAATGATATTGGGGATAAAGAATATGGTGGCTTACTTGTTTTAAAGCATCAACAAAAAGATTTTTGTTTTTATACTTTGTACGGTCATAATACAGCTAAAAGTGTTTTAAAACATCCCATTGGAAGTACCCTTAAAAAAGGAGAACAAATTGCTGTTTTAGCCAATTATCCTGAAAACGGAAATTGGGCTCCTCACTTACATTTTCAAGTAATGCTGTCTTTATTAGACTATAAAACAGACTTTCCTGGCGTTGCGTATTTCAATCAAATTGATGTTTGGAAAAGTATGTGCCCAAACCCGAATCTATTATTTAAAATGAACGGATTTAAAGAAAATTTAATTCCTGTTTCTGATGAAATTATAGCGTATAGAAAACAGCATTTGGGCAAAGGCATGAGTGTGCAGTATAAAACGCCCTTGCACATTGTAAAAGGTGCCAATCAATATTTAATTGATGCTGTTGGGCGCAAATATCTAGACACCGTAAATAATGTTGCCCATGTTGGCCATGAAAATTTTAAGGTGGTAAAAGCAGGACAGCAGCAAATGGCGTTGTTAAATACAAACACGCGTTATCTGCATGAAAACATCAATACACTAGCAAAAGAAATTCTCGAAACGCTCCCCAAAGAATTGTCTGTTTTACATTTTGTAAATTCTGGAAGCGAAGCCAATGAACTTGCCATTAGAATGATAAAAGCATGTACAAATTCCGATGAAATTATTGCAAGCGAACATGGCTATCATGGTAATACAAACGGAACGATACATATTTCTTCTTATAAATTTGACGGAAAAGGTGGAAAAGGGAAACCTAAAAACACGCATATTTTTCCAATGCCTGATGCTTTTAGAGGAAAGTATCGAGGCGAAAATACGGGAGAACAATATGCCAATGAAGTGCAACTATTGATTGATGAAATTCACCAGCAAGACAAAAAAGTAGGCGGATTTATTATAGAACCTATCATTTCTTGTGGCGGACAAGTAGAATTACCTTTCGGATTTTTAAAAGAAGCGTATCAAAAAGTAAGAAAAGCGGGTGGTTTTTGTGTTTCTGATGAAGTACAAACGGGCATTGGAAGAATGGGGAAAACTTTTTGGGGATTTCAATTGCATGATGTTATTCCTGATATCGTTACCATAGGTAAACCATTAGGAAACGGACATCCCATTGCCGCAATTGCTTGCACAAAAGAGGTTGCAGAAAAATTTGCAAACGGTATGGAGTTTTTTAACACCTTTGGCGGCAACCCTGTTTCTTGTGCCATTGCCACCGAAGTTTTACGCGAAGTAAAAAGAGAAAAATTGCAAGAAAATGCCCTGGCAATTGGCGAATATTTAAAATCTGAATTAAAAAAACGATCCAAAAAATTTCCAATCATTGGGGAGGTTCGTGGGCAAGGATTGTTTTTAGGCATTGAGCTGGTTGACGAAGAGTTACATCCGCTTGCAGAAAAAACAGCTTATGTGGTCAATAGAATGAAAGAATTTGGAATTTTAATGAGTTCTGATGGACCCCATCATAACGTACTAAAAATAAAACCACCGCTTACTTTTACAAAAGAAAATGCAAAAGAAGTTATTTTTTATCTTCAAAAAGTATTGGCAGAAGATTTTATGAAAATAATTTGACAT
>CAXMOR010000064.1:0-53660 GCA_964195455.1 uncultured Acidimicrobiia bacterium | reverse complement strand
ATTGCCGAGGCTTTTAGATTGATACGGACGAATTTAGATTTTATGTTGCCAACGAAAGAGCAAGAGGCAGGTAAAGCTATTTTTGTAACATCAACAACAAGTGGTGAAGGGAAGTCGTTTGTAGCTATTAATATAGCAGCAGCGCTTTCTTTAGCAAATAAAAAAGTGTTGTTAATAGGGTTTGATTTAAGAGCACCTAAATTAATTAAATATTTAGGAATATCAGAAAGAACTGGGATTACAAACTATATTACAAATAATAAATTGAATATAAATGATCTTAAGTTTTCAGTTCCAGAAATAAAAGGGCTAGATATAATTTCTTCCGGTGTGATTCCTCCAAATCCTTCTGAATTACTTTTACACCCAAAGGTTAATATATTAATGAACGAAGTTAAAAAGGATTATGATTACATCATTATAGATACTGCGCCTATTAACTTAGTTACAGACACGTTATTATTGTCTAAATACGGAGATATGACTTTATATGTTTCAAGGGCTAATTATTCAGATAAGGGTATGTTAACAGTAGCACAAACGTTATATGCCGAGAAAAAATTACCCAATATGGCGATTGTTCTAAACGATACTGACGTAACTAAAGGTTATGGTTATGGCTATGGTTATGGCTATGGCTATGGTTATGGGTATGGGAATGAGTACTTAGAACAGCGTAAAAAACCCTGGTTCAAAAGAATATTTAAATAGTAGAAAAAAAAGGAAGCAGTAAGCTTCCTTTTTTTTATGTAATAAAAATGCCAATTATTTGTTGAAAAAAGAAGAATTTCTTGTTACATGTAACTTGTATATTTTTGATCCTATATGTATCTCGGCAATGGCAATGTCTCTTGCTATTGGTAAAAAGATATTTTATTATCAAAGGTTAATTTTTCTTTAAGACATATTTCAATAAACTCAATGAGTTAATTCACGGCTTATTTTAAAAATTTCGTATTATTCAATAATAAAGGTTCTAATTTTTTTAAATTTTTTGAGGTACTGATTTTTTGGAGTAATAGTAGATGGTTTTCGTGATGTACATCGGTTCCTACAAAATCATATACGTTTTCTTTTAAAAGTTTTTCTGCCGTTTTTTGTATGTGTTTACCATAGTGATCGGTTAAAGACAATAAATTTAATTGAAATAAACACCCCGCTTTTTTTAATTTATAATAATGGTTAAAATCGTTGTGGTAAAAAATATAACGTTCAGGATGTGCCAATACAGGTTTATAGCCTTTTAATTGAATTTTAAATAATAGTTCATATAAGTTTATAGGAGCATTAAAATAAGACATTTCTACAAGAATATACTGGTCTTTTAAAGGGAGAATAGCATCGTTATCTAAGTATTCAGAAAATTGTTCATCCAGCATGTATTCCGCAGCTGCATCAATTGAAATGTCAGTAATACCTCTTTTCTGCAATGCTGCTTTAACCTTTTTTAGTTTACTTTTAATTATTTCAGGAGTATTTGGATACACATCGCCTAAGACATGCGGTGTCGTTATAAAATTTTTAATTCCGTAAGAAGACATTTTCTGAATCAATGCTATTGAAGTATCCAAATTTTTGGCACCATCATCAATTCCTGGAAGTAAATGTGAATGGATATCTACAAATCCTTCAGAAAAAAAATCATTTAAAGGAATTTTATTTTTCTTAAAAAATAACATTTAATAGTTTTTATGCAAATTTAAAATTTTCATTCTTAATCCGTTGTCAATTTTAGGTATAATGTTTTCTATAATATTAGTTTGATCGCAAGGTAACCGTATCTGCACTTAATGCAGGCGTGAAAATAGGTATTGAGACATCTATGGTATGTGTTTCGCACTATAGATATAGGGGTAATTTACATTATTTCATCAAAAGATATCGCTAGAATTTTAAATTTTTTACGCGAAAACGATTGAAGTTTTCATAGCTATTGTATAGTAATTTTAGTTGTAATATATTTGAACAAAAAAGAGGTATGATTTTAATCGCAGACGGTGGATCCACAAAGGCGGATTGGATAGCTATAAATAAGGAAAAAAAGGAAGAATTTAGAGTAAGAACTCTAGGTCTAAATCCTGCTATTGTTCCTGAAAAAGAATTGCACAACAGAATTATCAACATGTTTCAATTGATTAAGGTTAAAGATGATGTTGAAGAAATTCATTTTTATGGTGCAGGTTGTGGAACTCCAAAGCCAATTGAAATTTTAAAAAAAATCTTAGCATCTATCTTTGTAAATGCGAAGATTATGATTTCTGAAGATATGTTAGCTGCTGTGTATGCTGCCTCTGGTAAAAAACCAGCTATTGTTTGTATTCTAGGTACAGGTTCTAATAGCTGTTATTTTGATGGTAAACACATGAAAATGTTAGTGCCTTCTTTAGGCTACATTTTAATGGATGAAGCGAGTGGTAATTACTTCGGTAAAAGGTTGCTTATAGATTATTTCTACAATCAAATGCCTTTAGAGATTGCCCAAAAATTTAAAAAAGAGTTTAATTTAGACGCAGATGAGATTAAGAAAAACTTGTACAGAGTGCCAAACCCTAATATGTATTTAGCTTCTTTTGCAAAATTTATGTTCGATTTTAAAGACAATGGCTACATTAAAGGAATTATCACACACGGATTTCAAGAGTTTTTTAAATATAGAATTTTACCTTTCAACAAAACGGTTGAAACGCCCATCTATTTCATAGGGTCTATAGCGCATTACTTTAGAGACATTCTTGAAGAAATTGCAGAAAAAAACAATCTAAAAGTTACAGATGTGATTCAAAGACCGATTGATAAATTGTTAGAATATCATAAAAACAACATCAATTAAATAGTTGTATGTATTTAGTAAAGAAAGTTAAGCAATAGGTGAACGGTAATTGTACGCTCCCTGACACAATATAGTACTGGTAATTGAAATGCTAGTCGTTTTAATTAATAATATCTAAAACTCTTTCTAAACGCATTCCTCTAGAACCTTTAATTAAAATGGATTGCTGTGTTATCGTGTTTTTTTTGAGATAGGTTTCCAAATGCTCATATTTTTTAAATTGATGCTTTTTAGTCTTGGTTTGATGAAAATTTTCACCAACCAAAAAGGTGTTATCAAAGTTGAAGGAAGCTGCTAAATCAACAATTGCCTGATGTTCTGGCGAACTTTCAGTACCTAATTCAAACATATCTCCCAAAATAACAAGGCTTTTTTCGGGGTTTATAGCAGCAAAATTTTCTAAAGCCACTTTCATGCTAGAAGGGTTCGCATTGTAAGCATCTAGAATAATTTTATACTTTTTTGTTACTATAATTTGTGAACGGTTATTTTTAGGCACATAACTTTCTATAGCTTCTATAATAGCTTCTTCAGAAACGTTAAAATAGGTACCAATGGTTATTGCAGCAACCAGGTTTGGATAATTATAGGACCCAATTAACTTGCTTTGTATACACTTCTCTTTATAAGAAAACTTCACAAACGGATTTACCTCTAAAAACTTTAATTCAGCAACCTTAAAATTGACAGTTTGTATTGCCTTTGTTTTTTCAATTTGAATTTCATCATCAGGATTTACAAAAGCAATTTTGTTTTGTTCTTGCAAAAAAGTATACAGCTCGCTTTTTCCTCTAATTACACCTTCTATCCCTCCAAAACCCTCTAAATGTGCTTTTCCAAAATTAGTAATGTAACCAAAATCAGGTTCACAAATAGTACATAAGAAAGCTATTTCTTTTTGATGATTCGCACCCATTTCTACAATGCCTAATTCAGTTTTATCCGTCATAGAAAGCAGTGTTAAGGGTACCCCTATATGATTGTTTAAATTTCCTTTTGTCGCTTGCGTATTATATTTTTTACTGAGCACAACATGAATTAATTCTTTTGTGGTTGTTTTACCATTACTACCCGTTAAAGCAATTATGGGGATGTTTAATTGTCTTCTATGGTAATTCGCCAGCTTTTGTAATGTTTTTAAAACATTGTCAACTAAAATAATATGCTCTTTTGTTTGGTATACTTTTTCATCAACAATAGCGAAACTAGCTCCTAGTTTTAGTGCTTCTTCTGCAAATTTATTTCCGTTAAAATTTGCCCCTTTTAAAGCGAAAAAAAGTGTGTTTTTTCGAATATTTCTTGTGTCTGTATCTACAAGAAAATATTGACGATATAATTTATATAGGCTGGCTATTTTCATTTTTTAAATATAAAAAAAAACCTCACTATATTTTATAATAATGAGGCTTAAATTTTAATAAGTATATTTTATCTACTTGGGTTTCTTGCTTTTCTTTTACCGTTTGTCATTGGCCCCAATTTGTCAGATACACATCTAAAACCAATAAAGCTTGTTGCCATATACTCTGGTAAATATCTTCTTTGTGCTGGGTCTAGCCAATATTCTCTATCGGACCAAGCCCCACCTTTATAAACTCTCGTATTATCACTAATTAACGTAGTACGTGTTTTCTCATCAATGGTGACATCAACTTGCCCTGTATCAGAATCTCTTGTTCTCTCTGGTGCTGTAGGTGAGTTATACATACGAGGCTTTGATGCAAATTCATTAGCATCCTCCTCATAAAAGCGTGAGGAGTTTAAGTCTCCATCACCAATATTAGTATTGTTAGCAGCTGTAAAATTTCTTCTTAAAGTCGTATCATCTTTTGTAATTGGCTCGTATTTAATGGTTCCTGGTAATTGTATAGGAACAATTTTTCCATTAGGTAAAGTCTTGTATTCTGCTATTTCGCTAGCATTATTTGACGCAATTACAACATTACCTTCTTTGTCAATCATTTTTTTAGTGAATATATTTCCTCTAAAATAATTGAAATCATTAGCTCCATTGTCAATTATAGGTCTATAAACATCCGACACCCATTCAGCTACATTACCAGACATGTCATACAACCCAAAACCATTTGGTGGGTACGATTTTATTTTGTTTGGAATATCAGCACCATCAGAACTCCAGCCAGATAAACCGCTGTATTGACCTTCACCTTGTTTAAAGTTTGCTAACTGATCTCCTCTAGTTCTTTTGGCTGTAGATCTAGAATATTTTCCATTCCAAGCATATTTTTTTCTTCCTCTAATATTGTTGTATTCTCTATTTTCTACGTTTGCCTTCGCAGCAAATTCCCATTCAGCCTCTGTAGGTAATCTAAATCGTTGCGTTAAAATACCATCAGCTTGTGAAATTTTTCTTCCTTGAAAATCATCTCTACTTAATTTTGGGTCTCCTTTTTTTCTTAAAGTTCTTCCTACACCTCTTTTATATACAGTGGTATCTCCGTCAAATAATTGAGAATCATCAGCTAAAAAAACATCGGTATCAAAAAAGTTACTGACGGTGTCTGTTTCAAAAATGTTTTTGAGATGTCCTTTGTCAATTAATATTTTTAAATTTACAGCATTGGTTCGCCATTTGCAATATTCATTCGCTTGCGACCAGCTAACACCAACTACTGGATAATCAGAATAGGCTGGATTACGGAAATAGTTTTCTGATAAAAGATCTGTATTTCCTAAACTTTTTCTCCATACCAAAGTGTCCGGGAGAATAGAATTGTAAATATGCTTGTAATTTTCTTCTGAAGGTGGAAAAACATTCTTCATATATTGTACATATAAAAAATATTCTGAGTTTGTAACTTCTGCTTCATCCATAAAAAACGAACGAACATGCAGTTTTTTAGGAGTTGTATTCCAATCAAACATTACATCATCTTGAACTTGACCCATTGTAAAAGAACCTCCTTCTACTGCAACCATTCCCAAAGGTGGTTTTTGGCCAGCATCAAATTTTCCTTTGATAAAGTTACCATATCTAGCATCATTAAAAGGTAAACCGGTAAGTCTAGATTTATTGTTACTATTATTAGAACTTTTACAATTAAATAAAAGCAGTGCGGTTAACACTACTAAAGTTATTTTAAATATGTTTTTCATTTCCTAATTTAAAAATTGAGAGGTTTTTTTATAGTTATGCAATTTACAATAAATATTATTTCTTACAAGTAATTTATGAAAATTAACGCATCATTTTTTCCACCTATTGTTATTAACGATTGCTTTTTTACTTTAGTATAATTTATCTTTCTTTGCATTAAAATATCTAATAATTATTTGCGTTATTTGATTACTCATATGAAAAAACAGTTATTACTTCTTTTTTGTGGATTTTTAATACAGGTTAGCCTTTCTCAAGTTACTACTTCTGTGTTATCAGAGGGTGCATGGTTTAAATTCTCAATAGATACAACGGGTGTTTTTAAAATTGATAAAAGCTTATTACAGCAAATAGGTGTTTCTACAAGTGGATTAAATCCTAAGAAATTGCATGTTTACGGAAATGGGGGGCAACTTTTACCTGCTGCAAATAGCGAATTTAGATATGAGGATTTACAAGAAAATGCCATTTACGTAGCTGGCGAAAATGATGGTTCTTTTGACAATAATGATTACATCCTTTTTTACGCAAAAGGCCCTCATGATTGGGAGATAAACACAGCGAATAATGCGATAAAACACAGGCAAAATATTTATTCTGACAAAGGTTATTATTTTATTACTGTAAATAATGCGGATGGTAAAAGAATTGGTCAAAAAACAGCAGTTACAAGTAGCCCAGACACACCGATAAACATTTTTGATGATTATGTTTTTTATGAAAAAGAGGAAAAAAGCATGTATGCCGTGGGCACACAATGGTTTTTTAAAGAAGATTTTAATATAGAAAATACACAAAATTTTAAAATCCCTTTTCCGAATGCAGTGCCAAACGAGAACATAAATATAACAGTAAGAGGGGTGTGCAATTCTGTGGTTTCATCTTTTATGGATGTTACATTGAACGGTCAAGATTTGTATTCCATGAATTATGCAGCAATAAGTTCAAAATCTTTAACAAAGGCAGAAACAGTGGAGAAAAGCGGTAATGTTGCAAATAGTGCTGATAATATAGATATTTCTATTACCTATAATAACAACGGAAACCCTTCTGCAAATGCGTTTTTAGACTACATAGAAATTGTTGGAAAAAAACAATTAAAATTTACCGATTTTCAGTTTTCATTCAGAAGTTTTGAACAAGCAAATACAGCAGGTACTGTAGAGTATCAAATAGCGAATGGTAGTGCTGCTTTTCAAGTTTGGGATGTAACGAATCCTATTGCTCCGAAAATAATTACCAATGAGAGTACTGCAAATAATTTCACCTTTAAAGACAATGCAGGTGCTTTGCGAGAATATATAATTTTAGATGATTCCGATTTTTACAGACCAGAGACAGCGCAAGATTCTAAAGTGAAAAACCAAAATTTACACGCTTTAAAAGACATTAATTATATTGTAATTACAAATTCTGAACTTTCTGTACAAGCGCAAAGATTGGCAGATTATCATCAAACGAACTCAAATTTAACGACTAAAGTTGTTTTGTTAGATGAAATTTATAACGAGTTTTCTTCGGGATCCAAAGACATTACAGGGATTCGAGATTTTCTAAAGCACGTATATATCACAAATTCATCCAAAGAAACAGAACTAAAATATGTTTGTTTTTTTGGGGATGCTTCTTATGATTACAAGGATAGAATTCAAGGAAACAATAATATCGTTCCTGTAAAATTAGCAACCCGTAGTTTCAACTTAGCAGAATCATGGGTTACAGATGACTATTTTGTTATGTTAGAGGACAATGAAGGTACGATGGCAAAATCTCATACGATTGATGTTGCTTCCAGTAGAATTCCCATTTCTACGATTTCTGAAGCAACCGTTGTCGTAGATAAAATTTTAAGTTATTACAGTAAAAACTCCATTGGAGATTGGCGAAACACTATAACGTTATTAGCAGATGATATTGATAAAACAGGTGAAGAAGTTCTTGAACTAGCAGTCAAAAAGATCGCGGAATCTATAAAAGAAAAAAAGCCCATTTTTAATGTCAATCAAATTTATGTAGACGCATACGTGCAACAGAACTCTTCTGGTGGAGAACGGTATCCGGAAGTAAACAAAGCAATTACAAATGCCATTGAAAAAGGAACTTTAGTATTTGATTATTTTGGGCATGGAGGAGAAAGTGGCTTTGCATCAGAAAGAATTTTAACCGTTCCTCAAATTCAAGGGTTTAACAATCCTAATAGCTTGCCGCTTTTAATCACGGTTACCTGCGACTTCTCTAGATTCGACAACCCGAATAGAATTACAGCCGGTGAGCTTACTTTAAAAAATGCAACAGGTGGTGCAGCAAGTATGATTACGACGGCTAGAGAGGTGTACATTTATCAAGGTCAGCGTTTTAACGAAGAGTTAATTAAAAAAGTATTAGCCTTTAATGATGAAGATTTAACAATTTCAGAAGCTTTAATGGCAACTAAAAACTCGTTTGTTTCTAGTAATCAAAAATTCTTTATCTTTTCCTTCGGAGATCCTGCTATGAAACTAGCGGCTCCAAAAACAGATATTCGCATCACAAAAATGAATGATGTGCCTATTACAGAAGGGTTAGACACAATAAGAGCATTGTCAAAAGTAAAGTTTGAAGGTATTGTTACGGATGAATTAGATGCCGTTTTAACCAATTTTAACGGCACACTTTCTACCACCGTTTTTGATAAAATAATAAAAAAAACAACCTTAGATAATGACGGGTTTGGAGTTAAAATGTCTTTTGATTCCCAAGATAGTAAGTTGTTTAGAGGTAAATCTACTGTAAAAAATGGTGTTTTTAGTTTCGATTTTATTGTGCCTAAAGATATTAAAGTTGCGTACGGACAAGGAAAAATAAGTTTTTACGCAGAAAATGGCGAAATAGATAAAGCAGGTTCTAATTTTGAGGTGTTTGTTGGCGGTATTAATGAAAACGCCCCAGAAGATACTGTGGGGCCAGAAATAAAATTATTCATGAACGATGAATCTTTCATGGATGGAGGCAACACAAATGCATCACCCAATTTAATTGCTGTTTTGTCTGATGCTAGCGGAATCAATACTTCTATAACCGCTGTAGATCATGATATAGTTGGTGTTTTAGATGGAGATACCTCAAACCCAATTATTTTAAATGATTTTTACCAAACAGAATTAAATGATTTTTCTAAAGGAAAAGTTACGTATCGGCTAAGAGATTTAAAAGTGGGTCCACATACTTTAAAATTAAAAGTTTGGGATACTTACAATAACTCATCAGAAAGCACGTTGAACTTTGTGGTTGTGAGTGATGCCATTTTAAATTTAGAAAATGTGTTGAATTATCCAAATCCTTTTGTTAATTATACAGAGTTTTGGTTCAACCATAATAAGCCAAATGAGCCTTTAGAGGTTTCTGTTCAGGTTTTTACAGTTTCTGGGAAGTTGGTTAAAACCATTAATCAAAATGTTCAAACTACAGGTAATTTATCAAGAAACATTATTTGGAATGGTTTAGATGATTTTGGCAATAAAATAGGAAAAGGAGTATACATTTATAAATTAAGAGTAAAATCAGTGGCAAGTAATCTAGTGTCAGAGAAGTATGAAAAATTAGTAATACTCCAATAAAAATTAGATATTTGCTAAAAGAACGAAACTAACGAGAAAAACAGAAAATGAGAAAAATAGGATTTTTTATTGCACTATGTGCTTTAGTAAGTTTAAAAATAAACGCTCAAACCGATACACAACAAACGGGAGGAATTACAACTGCAACCCCTTTTTTATTAATTGTACCCGATGCTAGAGCGGGTGGTATGGGAGATATGGGTGTTGCAACAACAGCAGATGCTTTTTCTTTATTTCACAATCCAGCAAAAATGGTGTTTAGTTCTAGACAAATAAAAACAGGACTTACTTATTCGCCTTGGTTACGTAATTTAACAGACGATATTTTTATAGGAAGTGGTTCCTACATTAATAGGTTTAGTGAAAATTCAGCTTGGGGTGCAGATTTTAAATATTTTTCTTTAGGTCAAATCGACTTAACAGACGACCAAGGAAATCCCAATGGAACAATAAACCCAAATGAATTGGTTGCAACAGGTTCTTATGCTTTAAAATTAAGTGAAACCTTTTCTATGGGAGTTTCTTTAAAATATATACGGTCAAATTTAGCATTTAACGGAACTCAAGGAAATAACTTACAACCGATCAATTCTTTTGCAGTTGATGTTTCGGGATACTATCAGTCTTTTGAAGAAAATTATGGTAATTTTAATGGGCGTTATAGAATCGGATTTAATATTTCTAACATCGGTCCAAAAGTTTCTTATGTTCCTGGTCAAGAAGATTTTATACCAACAAATTTAAAGCTGGGAGGTGGTTTTGATTTTATCTTAGACGATTATAATACTATTTCCACAACCATTGAATTTACAAAATTATTAGTACCAACTCCACCAATTAGAGATGGTGATGGGAATATTGTTAGTGGAAAAGATGATGAAAATATAGGTTGGATTCAAGGGATGTTTAGTTCTTTTGGCGATGCTCCAGGAGGATTTAGTGAAGAGTTAAAAGAATTTACTTATGCTTTAGGTGCCGAATATTTGTATAACGATGCTTTTGCTTTAAGAGGAGGGTATTTTCATGAAAGTGAAGACAAAGGAAATAGACAGTATTTTACGTTAGGTGGTGGTTTTAAAACCAACTCTTTAAATATAGACTTATCTTATTTAATTAATTCTTCGGATGTAAATAATCCATTAGAAAATTCATTGCGTTTTTCTTTATCTTTTGATTTAGGAGAAATCTATAATGATTATTAAGATTGATAAATTTTTAGTAAGTTTACCATATTCAGAGCAGTCAAAAAAGGCTGCTTTTTTTTACGCTGTTATTTATGAAAAAAATTGAAATATCAACATCAGTAATTGTTTTTAATGATGTATCAGAACTTTCTTCAGAAGATAAAATGTTAATGGATAAAGCCGTAGAAGCAAGAGAAAAGGCATATGCACCTTATTCTAAGTTTAAAGTTGGTGCAGCTTTGTTATTAGAAAATAACCAAATTATTCTAGGAAACAATCAAGAAAATGCTGCTTACCCCTCGGGAATGTGCGCAGAGCGTGTAGCTATTTGGAAAGCTGGTTCCGAGTTTCCTGATGTGAAAATTATAAAATTAGTCATTACTGCAAGTTCATCAATTAATAAAGTGGATAAGCCTGTAGGCCCTTGTGGAGCTTGTCGACAATCATTATCAGAATATGAGATCAAACAAAAACAACCTTTTGAAGTCTTGTTTATGGGCGAAGTTGGGGAGATTGTAAAAACAGAATCATTACTTTCTTTATTGCCTTTTTCTTTTGATAGTTCTTATTTGTAAATCATAATTTACAAGTGAAAGGTTTTACTTTTAAAATATGAAAGGAGATATTTCTTCAATAGAGGACATCAAGCGTTTTATTACTAAATTTTATGATTGCTTAAAAAATGGTTTCTTTCTTTCAAGTCATTTTTACTAAAATCAATTACAATATTATTTAGAATGTATAACAGGTTTTTGAAATGATCTTATTTTAGAAACGCATGTATGTCAGCATAATTTGATGTAAAAACACCTTCATAAAAACATATTTATCTATTCTTAAAAAGAACATTTTACCATTTGGCTATCGTATTTTTTTGAAACAATTGAGCCCTTTTATTTCGGTGATAATTCTATCAAAAGGAAGTCTACTGTGCTATCTATTGCGGCAGTTATGCAGTTGAAGATCAATTTGTAGTAGCATAAATCAAAGTGGTCTAATCGGTTGGATTTCGTTTTTTTAAAGAATTTACTTTTTTTTTGATAATTAAACTCCGTAATTTTAAAAAAATTGATAATTAGAAAAAATGATCGCATCAAAAATTACTGGCACAGGAACTTTTATTCCATCTTTAAGAAAAGAGAATGCAGATTTTTTAGAAGATGAATTTTTAAATAACGATGGTTCTAGCTTTTCAGCTAATAATACTGTTATTATCGAAAAATTCAAAGCAATTACGGGTATTTCAGAAAGACGATACGCAAAAGATGAATACACAACTTCAGATTTAGCCTTTTTTGCAGCCCAAAAAGCAATAGAAGATGCGAACATAAATAAAGAAGAATTAGATTATATTATTGTAGCACATAATTTTGGTGATATAAAGCAAGGAACTATTCAAGGAGATATGTTGCCGAGTATAGCAACACGGGTAAAGTATAAATTAAAAATTGAGAATCCTAATTGTGTTGCTTACGATATTCTATTTGGATGCCCTGGATGGATAGAAGGTGTTATTCAAGCGCAAGCTTTTATTAAATCTGGCATTGCTAAAAAGTGTTTGGTTATTGGTGCAGAAACTTTATCGAGAGTTATAGACGAGTATGATCGAGACTCAATGATTTATAGTGATGGAGCAGGAGCTTGTATTGTAGAAAACACGGAGGAATCAGATGCAGGAATTTTAAGTCATGCAACGCAAACTTTTGCAAAAGATGAAGCATATTTTTTACATTATGGAGGGTCTTATAAGCAAGATGAAGACCAAAATATACGTTATATAAAAATGTTTGGACGTAAAATTTATGAATTCGCAATTACAAATGTTCCGGCTGCAATGAAAGCTGCTTTAGAAAAAAGTGGTCTTGAAATTGATGATGTCAAGAAAATACTGATTCATCAAGCTAATGAAAAAATGGATGAAGCGATTATAAAACGGTTTTATAGGTTGTATAAAAAACAAGTCCCAGAAGGGGTAATGCCTATGAGTATTCATAAATTAGGAAACAGCTCTGTGGCTACGGTGCCAACTTTATTGGACTTGGTTTTAAAAGGAAAAATTGAAAATCAACAGATACTTAAAGGAGATGTAATCATGTTAGCTTCCGTTGGAGCAGGCATGAATATCAATGCAATTGTATATAGGTATTAGTATTTTTAAGTTTAGAAATCAATAAAGTGTTTAAATAAGTTTTTTGAAAATTATAGTAGATTTCAATAATTTAAAATTTATCTTAAAAAATATCAATTTCAGTATTTAAAATTTAATCTGAAATAGTATTTTTGCGCATGCAACAACACAACGTACTTATATTAGATTTTGGATCGCAATACACTCAATTAATTGCAAGAAGAGTCAGGGAATTAAATATTTATTGTGAAATTCATCCATATAACCACCCACCAAAGGATTTAGAGAGTTTTAAAGCTGTAATCTTATCAGGAAGCCCAAATTCTGTAAGAGGAGAAAATGTCTTACATCCAGATTTATCAGTAATTAGAGGTAAAAAACCTTTGTTAGCCGTTTGTTATGGAGCACAATATTTAGCACATTTTGCTGGTGGAAAAGTAGCACCTTCAAATACAAGAGAATACGGAAGAGCAAATTTATCATTTATAAAAAGTGAGGAAACTTTCTTTCAGAATATTTCTGAAGAAAGCCAAGTTTGGATGAGTCACTCAGACACGATTAAAGATTTACCAACAAATGGCGTTTTATTAGCGAGTACAAAAGACGTAGAAAATGCTGCTTTTAGAATTGATGGTGAAGAAACATTCGCTATTCAATTTCATCCAGAAGTATATCATTCGAAAGACGGAAAGCAGTTATTAGAAAACTTTTTAGTTAAAATTGCAGGTGTTGCACAAACTTGGACGCCAGATTCTTTTGTAGAAAGCACAGTGGCAGCGATTAAAGAAAAAGTTGGGGATGATAAAGTAGTTTTAGGACTTTCAGGAGGTGTAGACTCGTCTGTAGCGGCAGTTTTATTGAACAAAGCAATTGGTAAAAACCTATATTGTATTTTTGTGAATAATGGACTTTTACGAAAAAATGAGTTCGAAACAGTATTAGCGAGGTACGAAGGCATGGGATTAAACGTTAAAGGTGTAGATGCATCCGTACGTTTTTTGAAAGCATTAGAAGGTCTCACAGATCCTGAGAAAAAAAGAAAAGCAATTGGGAATGCTTTTATTGAAGTTTTTGACGATGAAGCTCATAAAATTAAGGATGTAAATTGGTTAGCGCAAGGAACTATTTATCCGGATGTAATTGAATCTGTTTCTGTCAACGGAGGTCCATCAGCGACGATAAAAAGTCATCATAATGTTGGAGGTTTGCCAGATTATATGAAGTTGAAAATTGTGGAACCTTTAAGAATGATTTTTAAAGATGAAGTAAGAAGAGTAGGAGCATCTATGGGAATTGACCCTGAATTATTAGGACGTCATCCTTTTCCTGGTCCAGGATTGGGAATCAGGATTTTAGGAGATATTACTGCAGAAAAAGTTCGTATTTTGCAAGAGGTAGACGCTATTTTTATCAATGGATTAAAAGAAGATGGCTTGTACGATAAAGTATGGCAAGCGGGTGCTATGTTATTACCAGTAAACTCTGTTGGAGTTATGGGTGATGAAAGAACGTATGAAAAGGTAGTCGCTTTAAGAGCTGTAGAGAGTACAGATGGAATGACGGCAGATTGGGTAGATTTACCATATAAATTTTTGCAAAAAATATCAAACAAAATAATAAATCAAGTAAAAGGCGTAAATAGAGTTGTGTATGATATTAGCTCTAAACCACCTGCAACTATAGAATGGGAATAACATATATGAAGCATTTAAAGTTTTTTATTTTTCTGTGTATCTTAACTTTCACAGTTTCTTGTGGTCAACAAAAAAAATACATTCAGTATAAAGTTAAAAAGGGTGAAACGATAAGCTTTATTGCTGCTAATTTGAATATGAAAACGGAAGATTTATTGCGTTTAAATCCAGATGTAGCAATTGATCTTAAAACAGATTCTTTTATTGTTGTACCAGAAAAAAACTTGAGTAATTATAAAAACATAATAAAAGATAAACCAAAAGATGTTTTTAAGGTTTCACCAAATGAAGACGATATTGTAGATGAAAAAGCGAAGCTTTTAGAAGAATTAAAAGAAAAGTTTATTGTTTATGAGGTACAAAAAGGAGATACTTTTTACAGTTTTAAAAATAACTTTAATGTTACTAGAGAAGAATTATTAATTTTAAATCCAGCGCTGAAGGATGGCTTAAAAGTTGGACAAATTATAAAAATTAAAGAAATACCGGTAAATTTAATTTTAGAGGAAGTTTTTTATGATGATTATATTCAACCAGAAACAGCTTTAAAGATAGCATTATTATTGCCCTTTAGAACGAGTAATTATAATAATGATACCATTACTCCGCAACAGATTTTTACTAAAAATGCAACTTTAGTAAACATTGCAACCGATTTTTATATGGGGGCAGAAATTGCTATAGACTCATTAAGAAAAAAAGGTTTAGAGATAGAATTAAATGTTTTCGATACTGGAAACAGAAGATCGGACAGTATTAGAAGTATTATTTTGAATAAAGACTTAAGCAGTAATCACGCTATAATTGGTCCATTATATTCAGAAGAAGTCGAAATGGTAGCAAGTAGCGTAAATATACCCGTTATTTTTCCTGTATATTCTAACAATCAGTCAGGTTTTTCTTTATCTAATATTATAAAAACTTCCCCAGAAAAAAGTGTTTTTAGAGAGGAATTAGAAAGGTATATTAAAGATAATTTTGGTTTAGGAAATATTATTGTTGTGAGTGACGATAAATTTGAAAACTTACAAACTAGTAGACTTTTAAAATCTTCATTAGAGCGTGAAGATTCTATTAATAGTGTAAGTATCTTAAGTCCGGATAATGGATATATCGAAAAGTCTAGATTCTTAGAAATCCTAAAACCAAATTCAAATAACTGGGTTATTTTGGCAACAGATAACAATGTAATTGTTGCAGATGCTATTAATAGTTTAATAAGTCTGCCAGAGGAAACCACGGCTAAGGTGTTTACTTTTGATAAAGCCCAGGTATATGACAAGATTGATAACAGAAAATTAGCGAAGGTTGGTTTTACATATGTAAGTGAGGAGTTTATTGATGAAAGTTCTTTGGGCGCAAGTATTTTTAGAAAGCAATATTTAGAAAAGAACAAAGCATTGCCTTCTTTCTATGCAACTAAAGGATTTGATGTTACATATGATATATTAATAAGATTAGCATCGGGAAACGATTTAAAAACAACGTTTAATCAAGGAGCATCTTCGAGAATAGAAACAAAATTTGATTACAGAGATAGTAATACTGCTAATCAGGGATTGTTTATAGTGCAGTATAATGAAGATTTAACTTTAACCAAGTTGAAATAAAAATTAGTTATACGGTTAAAGTTATGCCAAGTTAAATTAGATAAATCTCTACAAATAAAAAATCCGCTTTTAGCGGATTTTTTATGATATCAGAAAATAACGAAGTTCTAGATTTTTTTCATCTGCTGTTTCATCATTTGCATTTGTTCTTTTAACATACCGTGTTTGTCTAGTTTTTTAGCTTCAGCCATTAAATTAGTTGCTTCACGTTTACGTCTTTTAGTCATCGCAATTCCTGCTAACTGCAGTTTAGCCATGGCTAAATCATGATTCATAGCTAAACCTAATTTTACGGCTTTTCGTAAAAATTTTTCGGCTTGCGTTATGTTTGTTTGGCTTAACATAATTCCTTGTAAATAGTTATAGTAGCCTTGTTGCTTAGTTATTAAAGCAGTTTCTGGATTTTTGATGTAGCTTAACCATTTTTGGGCTCCAGGGAAATTTTGTTTACGCAATTGTAAAAATGCTAGTAAAATGAATTCATTCTTAAAATAAAGGAAAACAAAAATTCCAGCCAATAATAAGATAGAAATTCCATTCAAAATGTTTCCTTGGCTCAATTGGTATACCGACCAGGTTGTAATTAAACCAGCTAAAATTAATTTTATATTTTTATTAAACATATGTAATTATTCTTTTTTTTTTGCCATCTCGAGTAAAGTCTAGATGTTATTTGTTTTTCATTAAAAAGCAAAAATACATTTTTCTCTTAAAAATGTAACGATTTACTTCTTGTAATATTTTTTGTACTTAAACCAAGATAAAGTGCCTAATACGGCCACAAATCCAATAGAATAATACACAGAAGTTGGTGTAATTACTTGATCACCACTTGCGTAAGAATGCAAGCCAGACAAGTAAAAATTCACTCCAAAATAGGTCATCATAATAGAAAAATAAGCAATGATTGTCCATAAATTAAAAGTATATCTTCCTCTTAAACCAGGAATTAAACGCATATGTAAAACAAAAGCATAAATCATAATAGAAATTAAAGCCCAAGTTTCTTTTGGATCCCATCCCCAATAGCGTCCCCAACTTTCATTGGCCCACATTCCACCTAAAAAGTTTCCGATAGTTAACATGATTAAACCAACAGTAACGGCCATTTCATTAATAATGGTAATCTCTTTGATGTTCAAATCCATTTTCTTTTTGTTCTTTTCATTCGTGAAAAGAATTAAAAAGAGAGAGAAAATTCCTAAAATCATCCCTAAAGTTAGAGGGCCGTAACTGGCGACAATGATAGAAACATGCACGAGTAGCCACCAAGAATTTAATACAGGTTGTAAGTTAGCGATTTCTGGATCTAGCCAATTTTGACTTGCAAAAAATAATATAATAGCGGTTATAAATGTGGTGGCCGTTATTGTTAAAGCAGATTTTCTTCCTAAGAAAAAACCAAAAAGCATAGTGGTCCAAGCAACATAAATTATAGACTCATAAGCATTACTCCAAGGTGCGTTTCCACTTATGTACCAGCGACTAACTAACCCAGCAGTATGCAATAGAAATAAGCCAATAACCAAACCAATTAAGATTTTTACAGCACGATTAAGCCATTTTTTTGTGACAAATATTTGAGCAATTACAAATCCAATTAAAAGTAAACTTGCCAAACCATAGTAGCGAACTAATTTGGTAAATACATTGTATTTATTGTAAGCAATTTCTAAAGCTATTTTTTTATCTGTAGGATACACGGCAGCTCCGTATTTCTTTTGATATTTTTTAATACCGTTTAAAATATCATTTGCTTTCGAGTAGTCATTTGTCTTTTTCGCAGTTTGCAATAATTGCACATACAGCGGTAAAGACTTCTGCACAAAAATGGTATCTGCAGGTATAAAACCTTTCGTTGAAGTGGTTTCTGGTTGAGAAATCCATTTGTTGTTTTCATCGTTAGGTATTGGATAAATTTTTAAAATTCCACCACCAATTGCATTGTATAGTAAACCTAAACGTCTGTCAATTTTTATAAGATCTTTTTCATAATTATTTTTAATATTATTTTTTTGAGCTTCAGCGACCAATTCTCTAATTTTATATTCACCTCTAGGGGTGAAAAAATCAGATAATCTTGCATATTTAGTGGTATCAGGAATACCTAATTGTTTTCTAATTTTTGTATTTTTTTTCTCTAAATATATTGCAGGTACTTCATACCAAAGTCTTGAATTCTCTATAATTGACAACAAAACCTGACTTGGTTGCATACCATGTAAAGTTTCTGTCTGACTAACTTTTCTTACTAATTCTGAGGCAAAAGTATGTGCAGGCTTCATCCGTCCTCCAGCATCTTGAATTATTAGTTTATTAAAGCTTTCTGCGTGTTCTAAGGAAACTAAATTAGCTTTTAAAATAGAATCTATTTGTTGGTTTGAGATTTTATCTTCCTCATGAACATCGTTATCAGTATGTTGACCATAACTAAAAGAAGATAAAAACACTGCAAGCATCACAGACATCGTCATTTTCTTTTTTCTGATTTTTCTTAATGAATTTTTTAAATCATCAAAGCGGGTGTTTTTAGCAAACAAAATACAGATTAAACCTATGTATAAAAAGGAGTAGCCTAAATAGGTAATAAAAGTTCCCCAGAAATCATGATTTACAGATAAATGGGTTTGTTCTTTTTCGCCAGATAAATCATAACTTGACTGAAATAATTTATAGCCTTTATGATCTAAAATATGATTCATGAAAATACGATAATCAAAAGTTTCATTGGTATCAATTACACTTACTTCACTGGAGTAAGAAGCTGCACTTTCTGAACCTGGATATTTTTCTAACTGAAAGTCATTCAACTTCACACGAAATGGAGTTTCTTTAATTTTAGATCCATACCACATTCTGAAATTTAAAGCATCAACGGTTAATTCTTTAAAATTATCATTATTAAATTTTCCTCCAGAAAGTTCAATTCTTTTAGTTTCATTGTTTGCAGTAACATCTAACACTATAATATCTAATTTTTTATCATCTTTAGGTCCACTTATAGTTTTCATAGTTCCTTTTGTAGGATATTGAGGAACTACAAAAGGCAATCCAGTAATATTATAAAGAGAGCGTAATTTAAAATCTTGAATACTATCTTTTATTAATTTTCCAGTTTGTCTTGTTGCCATCACCTGAAAATCACCATCAGATTTAGTCATAATTTTTAAAGAATCATTTCTTTTAAAAATATTGATAGAGGCATTATTATCTTTCGCTTCATAACCAACTAAAACATTGTGAATATTCTGAACGGTTCCCGCTTTTATGTAATGTTCATGTCTACTTCCGCTAGAGGATTCAACTAAAAATAAATGTTCAGCTCCATTTTCATCATCCACTAATTTTTTCTCTGCCCAAGGAATATATTTCACTAATTCAACTGAATACTCATTCTCTCTAAAATTATCAGAGAAAGACCAAGAATTCGATCCCCAAGCAGATAATAAAATAGGTTTATGAATTTTTTTTTGTTCTTTATTGTTATCAACGATAACATTAACAAAGGTAGTTTCTGATAAAAATTGATTGGTAGTTTCCCCTTCATTAATTAACATAATGCCTTCATAGCCTATATATCTTGTTACAGCTGCACCAATAATGATTAATAAAAAAGATAAATGAAACATTAAAACTGCCCACTTTTCTTTTTTGTACAATCTATATCTAAAGATGTTTCCAAAAAAGTTGATTATAAAAAATCCCATAATAGCTTCAAACCACCAAGCATTGTATACTAGTGCTTTAGAAGTTTGTGTTCCAAAATCATTTTCTATAAAAGTAGCGATCCCCATTGCTGTAGCAAAAAGAATAAATAATATTGCCGTTAAACGTGTGGAATAGAGGAAATTAAAAATATTTTTCATCCGAATTAAGTGCTTTTAAAAGTCTCACAAATTTAAGGATAAATAGAGGAATAATGATTGCTGATTATTAGTTTTTTATGTTAAGAATTGTTAAAAATGAAGTGTTATTCTTAAATGAAATTATAGTATTTTTTTAGGAATTATTTTCCTTGTCCAAGTTTTTAACCTTTTGTATTTTCCTACTTTAGAATCTGGGTTAAAGGTTAATGTTGTTTCCCACGAATTTTCTGGTTTAAACTCTTCTTCCATGCCTTTTAATACTCCTTTAGAAATTTTTTCAGATGGAACAATAACAATACATTCTGTGTTTAAATTAGCACTTCTTGGGTCTAAATTAAAAGTGCCAATTACAGTCATTTTTCCATCAATGACCATGGATTTTGCATGTAAACCGAAGATAGGTTTGTGTTTTAATTTTATTTGTAACTCTCCAGTCATTATTTGCATTCTTTCGGCAGCATCTGGGCGAAATTCAAAAATTCTAACTCCAGTATTCAGTAATTTTTGCCTATCAGATTGATAGCTGCTAAAAGCCTCGACATTGTCTGTAGATGCCAAGCTGTTGGTTAATATTCTAATTTTAACTCCTCGATCTATGGCATCTTTAAATAATTTCTGACTTAATTCGGTGGTAATTAAATAAGGGGTTTGAATGTCTATAGACGATTTTGCGTTTTTAGTTAAATTAATTAGAACTGATGTAGATTTCCCCCCCCCTGTAAAGCTTTCTGTTTGATTATTTTTACCGGGGATATCAGATATAAATTGTACATCATCTAACCAAACAAGATCTCCAGAATTTTTAATTTCGGAAAATGCTTTCGGTAAGTTTTTGATTCGGTCTCT
The DNA here is from genome assembly GCA_964195455.1 of uncultured Acidimicrobiia bacterium. Classification (GTDB taxonomy): domain Bacteria; phylum Bacteroidota; class Bacteroidia; order Flavobacteriales; family Flavobacteriaceae; genus Polaribacter. The sequence goes on along the minus strand of CAXMOR010000064.1, from coordinate 32,788 downwards.
TATTTGCGGCCAAAAATTCTTTGGGTTGCACGCGTATTCATGAAGATTTTTAAAACGATTTTTTAAAGTGCTGTTTTTTTGGTTGCCTTTAAGAACTAAATTTACATCTTGACTCAGTGAACTATTCCAGAAGGCATTGAATGATTTTTTTATTTCACCAGATTCTTTTCCTAACAGAAGAATATCTCTATCTCTAAAATTATATTCATGGTCATAATCAAAGTATTCATCTGCAATGTTTCTTCCACCAGTAATCGCGACTTTGTCGTCTACAATAAAAGTTTTATTGTGCATACGTTGGTTGGCAGATTTAAAATCGGTTGTAAATTTTCCTAATTTTTGAAAGATGTTTTTGCCTAAATTAACTCCAGGATTATAAATTTTTATTGAAATGTTTTCATGAGAACTAAATGTTAAAATATCTTCGACATCAGCATCTACCATAATATCATCTACAATAATTCTTATTTTTACGCCACGATTAGCAGCTTTTACTAAATAATCACAAGCAATAAGTCCGACATTATCTGTAGAAAAAATAAAGTATTGAATATCTATTGTTTTTTCTGCATATTCCGTTAACCAAGCTCTAGCCACCATAGAACCACTGCCATCTTCTAAAACATAAACTCCCGTTTTATTTTGCATGAGTTCAGATACATCTTGTAACTCTTTGGTGAGTGTTGTAGTCTCATTTCTGTGAATACTAGAACAAAAATCAGTTTCTAAAAGAGAAGTTTTTTTTTCAGAACAAGATATAAGTGCTAAAAATGCAAGGATATAAATTTCTTTAATTTTCAAGATAGTACTCATTGTAGATGTTTATTTGCAGACTATGAATCATTTATTATCTTGATTCCAGGAGTAAGTTAGTACATTTTAATGAATATGATATGAGATATAGTTGTTAAGAACGATTTTTCTACTTTATTCTTCTACGATACTATCAATTAAAATAGTTATTAAGTCAATAGCAGCTTGCGCAATTTTCGTTCCTGGACCAAAAACACCAACTGCTCCGGCATCAAATAAAAACTGGTAATCTTGAGCAGGAATTACACCACCAACAATAACCATAATATCTTCCCGGCCATGTTTTTTGAGTTCTGCGAGAACTTGAGGAACTAAGGTTTTGTGACCTGCTGCTAACGAAGAAATTCCCAAAATATGCACATCATTTTCTACGGCTTGTTTGGTTGCTTCTTTGGGGGTTTGAAACAAAGGCCCAATATCTACATCAAAACCTAAATCGGCATAACCAGTTGCAACAACTTTTGCACCTCTATCATGCCCGTCTTGTCCTAGTTTGGCAATCATAATTCTAGGACGTCTACCTTCTAAATCAGCAAATTGGTTTGCTAATTTAGAAGCTTCTTTAAAGAGTTTGTCGTCTTTTATTTCTTTACTATACACACCAGATATGGTTTTCGTAACTGCTTTATGTCTGCCAAAAACAACTTCTAAAGCGTCAGATATTTCACCTAAAGTAGCTCTTTTTTTTGCTGCGATAACAGCCAAACTTAATAAGTTCTGATCTTCATCAGAATCTTTTGAATTCATACAAAATCTAGCAGCTTCAGTCAAAGCGACTAAAGATTTTTCAACTTCTTCAGAATTTCTATTCGATTTTAACTGATTCAGTCTTTTTATCTGAGATTTACGAACAGCTTCGTTATCAACTTCTAATATATGTAAAGGATCTTCTTTTTTAAGTTGGTATTTATTAACGCCAACAATAACGTCTTTTCCACTATCGATTCTTGCTTGTTTTTTGGCAGCAGCTTCCTCAATACGTAATTTAGGAATTCCTTTTTCGATGGCTTTAGTCATTCCTCCTAAACCTTCGACCTCTTTCATTAAATCCCAAGCTTTGTTCGCAATTTCTGCTGTTAGTTTTTCAACATGATAACTTCCAGCCCAAGGATCAACTGTTTTTGTAATTTGTGTTTCTTGCTGTAAAAATATTTGTGTATTTCTGGCAATTCTTGCAGAAAAATCTGTAGGTAAAGCAATCGCTTCATCCAGAGCATTTGTGTGTAAACTTTGAGTACCACCAAAAACAGCAGCCATAGCTTCGATAGTAGTTCTGGCAACATTATTAAAAGGGTCTTGTTCTGTTAAAGACCAGCCGCTAGTTTGACAGTGTGTTCTTAAAGCTAACGATTTTTGATTTTTTGGATTGAACTGCTTTACTATTTTTGCCCACAACATTCTCGCAGCTCTTAATTTTGCTATTTCTGTAAAATGATCCATACCAATGGCCCAAAAGAAAGATAATCTTGGCGCAAAAGAATCAATATCCATTCCCGCTTCAATTCCTTTTTTAATGTATTCTAATCCGTCTGCTAAAGTATACGCTAATTCAATTTCTGCAGTTGCACCAGCTTCTTGCATATGATAGCCAGAAATAGAAATTGAATTGTATTTTGGCATATTTTTACTGGTATATTTAAAAATATCTGCAATAATTTTCATGGATGGGGCAGGAGGGTAGATGTATGTATTTCGGACCATAAACTCTTTCAAAATATCATTTTGAATGGTTCCCGAAAGTTGTTCAGGTGCAACTCCTTGTTCTTCTGCAGCAACAATATAAAAGGCTAAAATGGGTAAAACGGCACCATTCATAGTCATAGAAACTGACATCTTATCTAAAGGAATTTGGTCGAATAAAACCTTCATATCTTCAACAGAATCTATGGCAACACCTGCTTTACCAACATCACCTTGTACTCGTTCATGATCAGAATCATAACCTCTATGAGTAGCCAAATCAAAAGCAACAGATAATCCCTTTTGGCCTGCTTCTAAATTTCTTATATAAAAAGCATTGCTTTCTTCAGCTGTCGAAAAACCAGCATATTGCCTAATGGTCCAAGGTCTTCTTACATACATCGTGGAGTATGGGCCTCTTAAGTTTGGCGCAATTCCTGCAACAAAATCTTCATGCTTGAAGTTTTGCTGCTGTTCTGATTTAGAACTTTTTAGTTTGATATGTTCAAAGGATTTTCTAGTCATTTTCTTGAGCTAATCTTTCTTTTTCTAGAGTTTCAGAAAGACGTTTTCTGATAATTGGTGTAATTAATGTTTTTATATTTCGTTGTTTTACAAAGGGATACAATTCTAATTCAGATTTCATCTTATCATCTTTATTCTGCAGCATATTTGTACCCAATAAAACAATATTTTTATTAGTAAAACGTCCTTCTTCTTTTAAGACGCTTTCGTTTATTTTTTTTTGGATAACTCCTGATTTTAAAAGCTTTAAAAATCCACCTGACTTTTCTAATTGTTTAAAAAGAGTTAATGCATTTTCTGCTAATTGCTGCGTAATTGCCTCTATATAGTAAGCACCGTCAGCAAATTTTTGTGCTTCTTGCAAATAACTTTCTTGTTGTAAAATTAAAAGCTGATTCCTTGCAATTCGTTCGCCAAATTCGTTTGATTTATGATAGGTTGCATCATACGAAATAGTGGAAACTGTATTTGAGCCACCTAAAATTGCACTCATAGATTCAGAAGTAGTTCGCAACATATTTACATTATAATCATACAATGTCTTGTTGCGCAAACTTGGTTGCGTAAAAATATGAGTTTCACAGTTTTCTATATCATATTCATTTAAAAGGGTTTCCCATAAAATCCTAAATGCTCTTAACTTTGCGATTTCAAAAAAGTAATTGCTTCCTGAAGAAAATGTAAAGTGAATTTTAGGACCAACAGCGTTACCAAAATAAATTAAATATTCATTGGCATGTGCAAGTGCGTAAGCTAGTTGTTGTGTAATTGTTGCTCCTGCATTCTGATATAAATCACCAGAAACCGAAAGACAATTTTTTGTTGAAGTAACTATATTTTCTAACTTTTTGTAATCTTCTTTTAAATTGATAAACCAATTACCATTTTCGGCTAAATTGCCAATAATATCTGTTTGGAAATAGCAGTTTTCTGAATTACAAAAGTTTGAAAGTTCTATTTGAAAATCAGCATTCAAAAAGGAAAATTGAAAATAAATAGTTCTTTTTTTTAGCTCAATATTTCTTAAAACCTTTTGATAATCAAACTTCTTTGAAGCTTTAAATTGAATCGAATTTGCGCCTCTTTTTAAAGCGTCTAAAGCTAATGAGTTTGCTATTTTTTCGTCGTCAATAAAAATAGTTTGACAAACATTAAATCCTTTTTTTGGTAAGTTTAATGCGGTGTTTGTTCTATCTTCTTTGGTGTAAAAAGGTTTTACAATAATACCCTCGTCAGTTTTCCAAAGTAAAGTGTCATTATAATCTTCTCCTTTTAAATCTACTTGAATTTTTTGTTTCCATGCAGCAGCCTGCATCGGTTCAAACTCATCAAGTGGAAAATTGTTCATTATTTTTTTATGGTATCAAATTCAATAATATAGATGTCTTCATTTTCTTTTTTCATTAAATATTGTTCTCTTGCAAAACGTTCTAATTCTAGAGAATCTTGCAGCTTCTTAATGGTTTCCTTGTCTTTTGTAACTTTACCTTCATAAAACGAAATAGTACTTTCTAAATCTTCAATTTCTTTGTCAAATTTTCGATGTATAAGATATGAGTTTTCATCAAAAAAAAGCATCCAAATAATAAATGGTACTAAAATAATTACAAAAACATTTGTAAAAATTTTAAAAATAGCACTCTTTTTTAAGCGATTTAAAAAACTCATTTATAGTCGTTCATTGATTACACTTCTTACAATATCAATGGCAACAGTATTGTATCTGTCATTTGGAATTATAATATCAGCAAAGTTTTTCGTGGGTTCTATAAATTGCTGATGCATAGGCTTTAAGGTGGTTTGGTAGCGATTTAAAACCTCATCAATATCTCTTCCTCTTTCGGTAATGTCTCTTCGAACTCTGCGTATTAAGCGTTCATCGGTTTCTGCGTGCACAAATATTTTTATATCAAATAGATTCCTTAATTCTTCACTATTAAAAATTAGAATTCCTTCAACAATTACTACTTTTCTAGGATGCGTTTTTACAGAGTCTTTCGTTCTATTATGTGTTACAAAAGAATAAACAGGTTGTTCTATAGTTTCACCCTTCTTTAATGCTACTAAGTGTTTGATTAATAACTCAAAATCAATAGCTCTTGGATGATCAAAATTTATTTTTGTTCTTTCTTCATAAGAGAGATTGATGGTTTCTTTGTAATAAGAATCTTGCGAAATCACGCACACTTCGTCAGTTGGCAACTGTTTTATAATTTGATTTACAACGGTTGTTTTTCCGCTACCAGTTCCTCCTGCAATTCCAATAATTAACATATGGGTTGTTTCTTTTTTTTAATATTTACACCACTAAAATAATAAAGATTTTACAAAGCAGTAAAATTATTAATTTTAATGTCTTTTGCTTTTAAATCGAACATTAAATTATACAAGCCAAAAAAGGTTCTATTCATGTATATAAAATGTTTAGAACCTCTACTTGCATTGTATGATCTTAACTCTGCATTCTTAGCGTAGCGTTCCCCAAATTCAGTCATTTTCTCAAAGAATTTTTCATTAGAAAAATCAAATGTTTCTGAATGAAAGGGTTGGGTGAAAATAGATAACATTTCATGAAACATGGCACTAAAGAATTCTGACTCATCTTTACTGTCATCTTTTAATAAAATATCTAATTCATACATTTTTTCTTCGAAAAGAACTTTATTAGAAAGTGTCTCTTCTTTTGCTAATACAAAATACGGATTGTAAAACTCTAAAGGAATGGTTTTCATACAACCAAAATCTAATGCAATTAATTTTCCGTCTTCAGAAATTAAAAAATTCCCAGGATGAGGATCTGCGTGTACTTTTTTTAAATTATGTATTTGAAACATGTAAAAATCCCATAAAGCCTGACCTATTTTATTAGATTTTTCCTGATCTGTTGCTACCTTGGTATATTCCGATAAATGCACTCCTTGCATCCAGTCCATCGTAATAATTTGTTTTGATGATAAATCAGGGTAATAATTTGGAAAAGAAAGATTAGGAATGTGTTGACAAGCAGCTACGATTTCCTGACTTTGTTTCACCTCTAAAATATAATCTGTTTCTTCTAGTAATTTATCTTGAACCTCAAAGAAATATTCATCAGAAGTTTTACCCTTCATATTAAACATCCTTATAACAAAAGGTTTGAGTAAGGCTAAATCTGATTTTATACTATCCGAAATCCCAGGATATTGAATTTTTACAGCCAAATTTTTACCTTTTTTTTCGGCTTTATGAACCTGACCTATGCTTGCTGCATTATAAGCCTTAACATCAAATTTATCATAAATTTCGGATGGAAATTTCCCAAAACTCTTTTTGAAGGTTTTTATTACTAATGCTTCGGAGAGTGGAGGGACAGAAAATTGTGCTAAAGAAAACTTTTCTACATATGCTCTTGGCATAATGCTTTTGTCCATACTTAACATTTGTGCCACTTTTAAAGGACTTCCTTTTAAATCCTTTAAGCTGTCATAAATATCTTCTGCATTAGACTCATTTAATTTCTGTCTTGCAGTTTCTTCAGAATTGGTGATTTTATCGCCATAATACTTTAGGTAGTTTATGCCAACTTTAGCACCTGTTTTTACTAATTTAGATGCCCGTTGAATTTTTGTAATTGGGATTTTACTGGCTTTTTTCATTCTTATCTAGTACTTTTTTTGAAATTTTTCTTTGTAAACAAACTTGCCCAAATCAAAGGCGTTTTTTAAAAATTTGTTCTCTATAAGTTCGAAGCTGGTATTGATTGATTTTTCTATTAGAATATCTGTCTTTTCAAAAGTGTCAGATGTATCTTCTAACCAAAATTGAATGGTTAAATACAGTTGAATCCAAGAGGATTCGTTGATTAGTTTTCGTTGTGTTTTTTCTAAACTTTCTATAGGTAATATACTTTCAGATAAGTCTAAATTATCGATAAAAGCAATGAAATTTTTCTTTAAACTAGAAAGGGTACTAAAAGATTTGAGTTTATTTTCACATCCTTTTAAGGCAATTAAGATGTATGCTCGATTTAAGTTTAAGTTTTCGAAAAAAGTAAAATAAAAACTAATTAGTTTGTTCTTTTTATCAAAAGAAATAAACTCTTCACTTTCACTTAAGACTTCTAATGAGTTCGTAAAAAGTTCTTTAAAAATTGCTTTTTCAACTTTTTTTAAAGATTTAAAATGTTTGTAAAAGTCGGTTTCTTCTAAATTTACTCTTTGACAAAAATCTTCTATATCGACTGGTTTCGTTTGGTTTTCTGTAACAAAATCCATGTACAATGATAGAATGTCAATTTTAGAAATGTTTTTCTCTTTTGTCATGTGTAGATTTATACAACAAAAATACGAAACGTTTTATGGTTTATATGAAAACAGAGTATATAAAAACAAAAAACCAAGTTAAATTTTAACTTGGTTTTTAGAAATGTTGGGCATAGTTTATGCAAAAATTTGCGTAAATCTTTTTTTACCTTTTACAAAGTGATTTTTGTAAGTTTCTAATGCATCAAAAATTAAATTTTGTTGGTTTTCTAATAGCTTAACAGTTCCTTTTAAAGCCATTATTGTAACGCTTTGCCATTGGCCGGCAACAGTAATTGTTTCTGTAACTATTTCTTCTGTTGTGTCTAAAGCATAATCATTTACTTTTTTCACAGAGGTTTTAGCTGTTTCTACAACATTGTTCACTTTTTCTGTGAAGTTTATTTTTTTAGTGCTCATAATATTTTATTTTAATAATTATAATTCTCCTTTTAAAGCTAATTCTGCTTCCGCTTTCCATCCAGATAAATCGTAAATTTTAGCATTGATTCCTGCGCCATTTAATAAATTAGTTAAATCTTTAACTGTTAATTTTGAAATTTGATCGTAAGCTGTAATATTTAAATCATTCAAGCTTTTCTCTAACACAGGACCTATTCCTTTAATAACTTTTAAATCATTAATAATATCTGTTTTTTCAACTACTATTTTTTCTATGACTACTTCTTTTTCTTTAAGCACCACTTTCTTTTTTGCAGCTGTTTTTTTTGTTGGTGTTTTTTTATTCGAATCTTTTTTTGCTTTGGCACCAGTTACTTTTTCTTTGGCATCATCAAGAATATCTTCGGTATAATCTTCAATTTTATCCTTAACATTTTCAATAGTCTCAGAAATGTTCTCTTTTAATTTAGCAGACATTTTTTCTGCTTTTTGAACTAATTTATTATTAGAAACTTTTTTTTCAATTTTATCCTTTATTACTTCAGCCTTCTCAACTAGAGGGTGTTCAGTAACCCTTTTTTTTGCTTTTTGAACTATTTTTGCATTATAACCTACCAAGTTTTTTAAACGCTCTGTGCTATTTTCGAACTGACCTTTGATAGATTCTGCAGTTTCAACAACCATATTAATTTGTTGTTTTGTTAAAGGTTCTGCTTTCTCTATTAATTTAACAGTTAAGTTTTGCCATTTTTCTCCAGTTTTTACTGTAGTTTCAATAGCATTAAAAGAAGCGTCGATTAGATCGTTATTTATTTTTTTAACGATTGCTTTAGCTTTTCCAAATGTGTTTTCTTTTATCGATGTTTTAGTTACCATAATATATGTGTTTTACTTATTATTAATATTTATAGTGCAAATATAATTTGTGCGAGTTACAAATGAGTTGCAAGTTAGTTTCTGGTGAAAAAATCTAAGGTTTTATTCAGGTTTTTCCAAACCATCCCTTTTCTTTTTTCAATGTTATTAAAAATAATATCTTCCTGTTTTGTTGCAAAGTTAAAACTGCTTTTTATTTTTTTAGAAGTTATTTCTTGCAAGTTTTCTGCAGTATAAATAGTTTTTAAAATTACTTTTTCCACAGCGTTTAATGCAATTTGATTAAATTTTAAGGTATTCTCTTTAATCTTTATTTTAGAAATCTTTTTCATCTTTTTAGTATTCTTAGTAATTTTAATACAAATATAAAAAAGAGGGGTTGCAAATGAGTTGCAAGTAGTTTAACTAACGGATAACTAGATAATTTCTTCTATTTCTTTTAGTAGTTGTTTTGTTTCGGGAAGAGGAGAAATTCCATATTCTTCTTCTAGAATCACTTCGCATTTCATATATGTTTTTATAGCTTGAGGTCTGTTGCCTTTTGCAATATAAGCTCGCATTTGTATTCTGTATGCATCCTCCCAAGTTGCATCAATGGCCAATGCAATTTGTCCTAAACGAATACTTTCTAAAGGATTTTCTTTAAGAGTAAGTTCTGCTAAAGTGATATAAGCACTTAAAGCTAAAAGTTGTGCTTTTTCTCTTTCTCCAGATGTCCAATCTTCATAAATTCTGTTGGGTAAATAAGAACCTTTGTATAAATTTAATGCTGCTTTATAAGCTTTTTTTGAAATCGTTGTGTCTACCGTTAATGCTTCATTGCCAATAATAATATACTTTTCTAAAGCCTCAATATCAATCCAAACTTTATCCAAATCAATTTGATAACTAACACCTTGTCGAATAATGTAGATGGCTTCTTGTCTAGAGGCTCTTGCAGGTTCTAGAGCTTTGTTAATTCCGTGCAGCGCTACTTTAAAATCACGATCGTTCCAATCTTCCCATAAACCATCTATAATTTTTTCTTTATGAAGTGCATTTCGTTGTCGATTAGAAATTAAATATTGTAATAATTGAATGGTTTTATCTCTTCCCCATTCTTTAGAATCTATTTTCTGATGATTGCGCCAAACAGAAAAATTACCCAAAGTTTCGATCCGGATTTGAGCATTTTTTTGAAATGTTTGTAATGCTAGTAATTTTTGAAGAAAGTCTGACATCGAGTTCCCATTTTACTTTAAAGTATCTATTTTTATTGAAAGTTTTTGTATTTCTGAAGATAAACTCTCTATCTGGTTCTGTATTTTATTGAAATCAGATCTGGAAGCATTTCTCCATTGATTAATATGTACCTTTTCTGAAATTTCTTCACCTATTGTAATTATTTTATCTTGAATTTCATCTTGCAAATGGGTGAGTTGTTTTTTAGGGTCTTTTAAAGTATCTCTGATTACTTTGGGTCCAACATCTTTAATGGTTTTCCACATAGAAAGACTTTTCTGAATGATACTTTCTTGTTCTTCAGAAGTTTGATGTTTGGTAGCTTCTTCGGTTAATTCTCCTAATTTTTGTTGCATAAAAGTAAGTGCATCATTAAAATCAGAAAAGCGTTTTTCTTCACCATCTTGAACATGAGAGATTTTTCCACGCCATTGTACTTTAGATTCGCCATTTTCTTCAAAAATTCGTTGCTGAAAGCGAACCAAAAAAGAAGCTGTTTGCTCTTGTTTCTTGCTCATATATTTAATTTTATCCAGGTTCTTTTTCTGAACCTATTTCGTATTTTAATAACCCTTTAAAAGCTGCATTTACACTATTTCCCTCGTATAGAACTTTGTAGATTTCTTTAGATATTGGCATGTCAACCTTGTATTCTTTAGAAAGTTCCATTATGATTTTTGCTGTTTTTACACCTTCTGCAACTTCACTCATTTCATTAATAATTTGTTTGAGATTTTTACCTCTTCCTAATTGAAAACCAACATGATGATTTCTGCTTTTTGCACTAGAGCAAGTCGCAACTAAATCGCCCATACCAGCTAAACCAGCAAAGGTTCTTTCTTTACCTCCCATAGCGATTCCTAATCTTGTTAATTCTGATAAACCTCTTGTAATAATTGCAGCACGTGTATTGTCACCGGCATTTGCTCCATCTCCCATGCCTGAAGCAATCGCAATAATATTTTTTAAAGCTCCGCCTAATTCGCAGCCGATAACATCAGAATTTGTGTACACACGAAATAAACCAGAACTAAAAATGGATTGCAGTCTTGAGGCAATTGTTTTATCGACCATTGCAATAACAGCAGCTGCAGCATTTCCAAAATGTATTTCTCTTGCTAGATTTGGACCTGTTAAAACACCTGCGGGGTGACCAGGCATCAACTCTTCAATGATTTCGGTCATCCTCATCCTTGTGCTGATTTCTAATCCTTTAGCTAAGTTTATAATTGGAATCCAGGGTCTAATATGAGGTTTTGCTTCCATTAAAACTTTTCTAAAACTTTGTGCAGGAACTCCCATAACAATAACATCAGCATCTTGTACAGTTGCTTTTATAGAATTTGAAGCTTTTAAAGATGGAGTTAGTTTTGCATTTGGTAAATACTTTTCGTTTGAATGATGTTCGTTGATTTCTTCTACAGTTTCTGGATTTCTGGCCCAAATTATAGTGGAGCTGTTTTTTGCTGTTAAAGAAGCAACAGTAGTTCCCCAAGAGCCACCTCCTAATAATCCAACTTTTAGTGTCATAGTTATTTTTTTTGGTGATTAATTCTCCAATTCTTTTAAATATAAATTTCTTACATCGTTTACATAGATGTCTATATGTTTAGGTTTCCATTCAGAAGTGTCAACGGGATCAAGAACGACTACTTCAATATGAGTGGGTTTAAACATTTTGGTTCCTTTAGGCATCGCCATAAATGCGTTTTTTATCACAATTGGAACAATGGGTACTCCTGCATTCATAGCTAAATGAAAGGCTCCTTTTTTAAATTTGCCTAGTTTTTTACTTCCGCTTCGAGTGCCTTCAGGAGCAATTGCAATAGATGTTCCAGTTTTTAGAGCTTCAACAGCAGGTTTCATAGCGGCAATTGCCTTTTTTTTATCTGAACGATCAATAAAGATTGCACCCATAGCTTTAAAAACGGGTCCCAGAGGTGTGTATTCCAATTCTTTTTTAGCAACACCAGCAATATCTTTTCTCAATATTTTTAATATGATGAAAAAATCAGCTGAGCTTTGATGATTAAAACAGAAAACTGCTGGTCTATGGTCTTCTAGGTTATGTTTTCCTCGTATAACAATATCCAAACCAGCCAATTTAGTTCCTAAATCACCGATACTTGCTATGGTTGTATTTGCACCTTCTCGCCTAGACATGGAAAGCGTGCCTGTGAGTAAACCTTTTAGTGCAGATGGGTAAATACTTGCTGCTGCTAAGCCGGTTCTTAGTCCATTTACAAATGGGATTCTTTTGTTTTCTTTAAAGCGAAGAATTTTCCAATCGTTTTCAAATGCTAATTGTGATAATTTATGATCCGGATTTGTTGCTATTGGTTTTCCAACAATTTCTAAAAGAGGGTAATCATCTATACTATCTGTGTAGAAAAAACTTTTAGACAAATCAATATTATTTTCTTTTGCAAATTTTCTTCCAGCTCTGGCTTTCCCCTCTGACCAACACACTTCGGTAATTATGCCTGTGAATTTTCCCTTTTTGACTTCCATCTGTGTGCAGAAAATATCCTTGATACCAAGCTCATTGGCTATTGGAGTAATTTGATAACGAGTTGCAGCAGAAATAATAACAACTTGATGTCCTTTCTCTAAATGGGATGCTATTAAAGTTTTTGCTTCAGGATAAATTGTGTTTACCAAATGATCGTGATAAACTTCTTCCCCTAAATCAATAAATTGTTTTTCTTTGATTCCTTTTAATCCTAAAGCAGAAATTTTTGTTAGTGTTTCAAAATCTCTATTTCCAGCAGCATAAACTAAAACCGCAGCAAATTGAGAGAGTAATTCTTTTGCAGTAGATTTTCCACTTAACAAACGGGTCTTTAAAAATTGTTTGGCAGAAAAATCGTTGATTAAAGTTCTGTCTAAATCAAAGAAAGCGGCTATATGGTTTCCTTCCTCGTTTTCAATAATCCTTTCTGGAACACTGGCTAAATCTGCCCCAGGGACAACTTCTTTTTCTTCTGTTTCTATATTGATCGTCTTCTTTGTGTTTACAATTTCCATTTTTTGTAAAAAATGTAAACGATCCGTAAGGTTATCTAATAAATTCATCCAAATATCCAATTCTTTGAAATCTATTTTTTTGTCAAAAGGAGTAAGTTTACTGTTTTTAGCTAGTCTTAAGGCGCTTATTAAGAATGGCTTGGAAATACTCTCTAATCTACTAATTCTATTTTCCCAATGCAATTCTTTACCTTTAAAAAGACATAATTCAATAAATTCTGCATCAGAAAAATCATCCTCTAAATCCCAAGTGTCTAAAGTATGACAAACTACTTTATTGGCTTCTAGGTAAATAAGTAACAAGCCTTTAGAGACAAACATTTCTTGCCTTGCTAATAAATTTTCGATATCTCCATTTGGATCGCTAAGTATTGTCCTCCAATTTTGATCAAACAAATTTAATTCTGCCTCAATTTCACTACTGAATTTTGGTTTGTTTGTGTAGAAAAATTCAAATTTGAAAAGGTTTCGAAGACGCATTATTTCTTTCCAAAATGAGATAATTCTATCCGAAGTTTTTTCATCCTTTATTTTAACCAAGGCCATTTCTATAAATGCTCTGTGGTACAGATGTGCGGCAGACATATTTGCATAATAAGTTGCTGGTAAAAACTCTGTGGAAGCTAAACTATATTGTGTTTTGTAACCCGCTTTATTTTTCTGAATAATACCAGAACTTTTTAATAAGTTTAATGCTTTTTGTACGGATGCACTTATACTTTTTCCACGTTCTATTAATACGTCTTTTTTACGCTGTTCAATGTAATTCATCAATTTAATAACATTGAATTCTATTTCTTGTTTTGTAAGCGAAAAATTATTCAATAGCACATTACAAACTAATGAAACTGTCGTTACTGGAGTAATCATATTTGCCTTATGAATCAACTCAAAAGCAAAACGTGGCAATGTGTTTTTATCTGAATAACTGTCTTCTTCAATATCTGGAATTATGGCATTTTGATGAGCACTAGCATCAACTGGTTCCCCAAATCTAATGGCTGCTTTGCCGTATTCATTTCCTAACTTTTTAAAATAGTTGATAAAAGTGCCAATATCTTCAGACTGCTTTGTTTTTCCTTTTCCTTCTTCAGTCATTTCTTTTACATCAGGAATCAAATCGTATACAATAGAAACCGGCACATATTTTAAGTTTCTGTTACTGGCTTGCTCACCTTCCATGATGTATTTTAAAATACCCATTTGTGGATACACAATTTTACCTGTTCTGGATCGAGTTCCTTCTATATTCCATGTTAAATGATCTCCATTTTCAATCATGCAAGAGATATAATGTCTTAAAGCTGCTTTGTAAATTTGGTTGTCTTTAAAACTTCTTCTAATAAAAATCAAGCCCGAATTTTTTCCTAGTTGTTTAAAACCAGGAACGGCTAAATTAATACCTCCAAAAGTATAAGGAATTGGCATTCCAAAACTTGCTAAGGTGGTTATTAAAACAACGGTATCTAAATATGTTTTGTGGGTTAAAATGAATGCAACAGAATTTTGTCGCATTAATTTCATGAGGTTTTTTATTTCTTTAGGATCAATATCTATCTTATTATTGTATGCTTTAGATAGCATAAATTGGAATCCTTTAACAGAGAGCATTTTTGCTATAGGGTGTTGTTGTGAAAACAACTCATTAATACAATCTGATGCTTCTTTTTGAACTTCAGAAAACTCTAATTTTTGTTCTTTAGCAATTCGCTGAAGTTTTTCTTGAAATTTAGAATCATTAATAATGTTTTGTATACGATGTTCCATAATCATCAATTATAAAAGATGTTTTTAAATTTTGATAATCCTTTTTTCTCCCAGAATTCTGGAAAAAATAAAGATTCTATTTTTGGTAAAAATCCTTGAGGTTTTTTTCCAGTAATTGTTGCATTTAGTGCGTTGGCAACAGTCAATAAAACGGAAGCATTTGCCCCCATGCCACAGTGACTTCCAAAGACTTCTATGTTGTTAATATCATGTCTTAGTGTTTCAGCTTCCATACAATGTTTCCAGGGCAATAGTCCATCTGTTTTAGTGTAAATACAAGTGATAGGAACTTCAGGGATTAATTCGAGCTCTTTTAAAAATTTCGAATTCCTTTCTTTTAGATGTCTACCCCTTAAAAACTCTAAAATTTTTACGAGGGGTGTTTTCATATTTTTAACGCCCCAAACAGGAGAGCCAATTGTAACAAGTTGCTCAACTTTATCAGGGTATCTATTCGCAATTATTTTCGCAAAAATACCACCTCCACTCCAGCCAACTAAACTAACTTTTTCTTGGTGTCTCTCGTAAATGTCATCTAATTTTTCAATCAGTTTTGGTAAAGATTTTGAATTAATTGTATTCACGCCGAGATCCCATTTATAGGTTGCAAATCCTACTGATTTTAAATAATTTCTTACAAATGTTGTAGATAAATCATTGCCTAGATAAGGCGGCATTAATAAAACAGGTTTGTTTTTACTTTCTTTATGTTTAGGTATTATTGGGTAGATACCAAATATTGTAACCCATTCTAAAATACATCTTCCTTCTAGAATCATATTGAAAAGGGGAGGAGCATCAATTCTCCTATTGATTACCTCAACAAAATCTACAAATTTTTTCAAAACTTTTTGGGATACGTCATTCGTTCCATTTTCCAAAGGAACAATATCATCTATACGTTTAAGAACAATTTCTAGTGTGATATAATCTCGATCTGGTCCAAAATCTTCACAAACAGAAATACAATCGTATAATAAAGTATTAACATCTTTTACATTCAACTCTTTGTCATCTATAAGCTCAATAATCATTTTTTCAAAAGGATGGTTTTCAAATTTTTGAACGACTACTTTTTTTGCTTCTGATAAATCCATACCCTTCGTAAGCACCACTTTGAGGGCTAATTCAGTAAAAGTTTTATATAATGTTTTATTTTTCTCCATTTTATTTAAGCTTCAATCGTTTTGCGTAACCAATTTAAAACATCTTTTTCTACTTCTTTTTTATTTATTTCATTTAGCATTTCATGTCTTCCTCCTTCGTATAATTTTAAAGTTAGATCTTTAATCCCTGCCCTTTTATATTTTTCTGCAACTTTTTGCACTCCCTTTCCCATTTCTCCAACCGGATCTTCTTCGCCCGAAAAAATAAAAATAGGTAAGTCCTTCGGAGTATTCAGAAATGTAGTCGCTTTGTTAATCTTCTTGCTTCCTTTTAAAAGATCTAAAAAAACACTCAAAGAAAAATCCTCAATTCTTAATGGATCTGCTTCAAATAAATCAACTTGGTTTTCATCACGACTAATCCAATCTACTTTTGTTCTGTTAGGCTTAAAATTTTTATTGAATTGTGAGAAAAACAAGTTTTTAAGCAATTCATTGCTTCTATGTTTTCCATTCAATTTTCCTAAAAATTTTGCACTTAAAAGTCCAAAAGAACCTAGTCTTTTCATAAAACTCGCGGTTCCCGATAAGATTAAAGCCTCTAAGTCATCACCGTATTTTGTTGAGTATTCTCTGCTTAGTAAAGAGCCCATACTATGACCAAACAAAATTATTTTTTTATTTGGATTTTCTTTTTTGATAATTTCTGTAAGTTGGCGCATGTCATTTAAAGCATCAGAAAAGTAATCATCACCATCATAAAAACCTAAAAAGGCATCATTTTTTGCTGATTTACCATGAACTCTATGATCATTAGCGTAGACTGCATAACCTTCGTTTTGCAATATTTTTGCTATTGGCTGATATCTGCCTGCGTGTTCCCCAACTCCATGTGAAATTTGTATAACTCCTTTTGTGGGAATATTTTTATTTGAGTGCCATTTGTAATAAAAAATGGTCACATCATCAATGGTTTTATATGTGTTGGTTGTAAAACTCATCAATTATGATTCTAAAAATTTAGTCAGTAATTCTAGTAACTTGTTCGTGTTCTTTTTAGTTCCTATTAGTTTTATTCTTTCTTGAATTAATATCTCTTCTATTAATAAATTCTTTTTATAAAGATTAAATAAAGTTACATCATCTATTTCTATTTTAACGGTAGGTTTTACTGTTTTTTTCTTTTTTATAGAAACAGAATCTGCTAGAACGTCAAGTTGATAGTTGACTTTATTTTCTCCTAAATCTAATTGAAAATCATACAGGCCTATTGCTTGTTTTCTTAATTTTTCATGCTCATTTAAAAACTTTTTAAAAGCTGAAAAGAAAGTTATGCTTTTTTTCTTTACAATCTTTGTTGTACTTTTTTCTTTTCCTCTTGCTAAAATAACTTTTTCTAGTTCGTTTGCAGATTCTCTTATATATCTAGAAAACTTGTCTGCATCTGGCATAGTTTTAGCATCAGAAGTTGTAGTTATCGAAACCACACCATTATAACTAAATGCAGCAATAATCAATCCAAACCCATCCAAAACAGGAGTCAACCCAAAAATTCCAACAATTTTATGACCTTTTAGATACAAAGGATTTTGCGGGCCAGGAACATTTGTAATGGTAACATTAAATGGGGGTCGGTGAAATTCTTTAATATTATATCGAGTGTACAAGCCTGCCGCTAAATTTGCCAACCCAAAAGGAACAGCATCTGCCATTTTAGAAAGGGCTTTTGCACCAACAGCTTTATGTCTAGATTTGCCTAAATTAGTTTGTTCTTGAATGTACTCTAAACGTTTAATAGGATCTTTAATGTGTGTAGCAATTTTAACTAACATATTAGAAATCTGATTATTCATTTTTTGTTTATCTCCTTTTACACGTATGGAAATTGGGACATTTGCAACCAATGGTTGAACCGGTAACTTTTCTTTTTCTTCCAAATATTGTCTAATTCCGCCCGCACAAATGGCTAGAATTATATCGTTAATACTAACGTCCATAATCTTACGAAGCGTATTTATTCTATCGAAATCTAAAATTGCAGCTCCCCAAGTTCTTCTAGGAGAGACAGATTCATTAAAAATGGTTTTTGGAGTAGAAAAAGAATTTTTATGAATTGTCCTTTTACTATTCAATTGACTCTTCATTTTTCCTTTGATTAAAGAGAAAGCGGTTTCACCAATTAATTTCGGAACTTTTAAAGGGTTTTTAAAAAAGCCATAAGAACTTTTTAATAATAAACTAATCCCGTCAGGCAAGGGTTCTGGTTCATACGGTTTTGGTGGAGAAATCTTCTTGTCTTTATCTTTCTCATTTTTATCAAATAAAATTCCCATAATTCCAACGCCAGAACTTCCGTCAATCATTACATGATGAATTTTTGAAACGATAGCAATAGAACCTTTAGGGACTTGTGAGACCGCGTCTAGGCCTTCAATAAAACTAATGGACCAAAGAGGTCTTTTTAAGTTCAATGGGCTGCTAAAAATGGAAGAAGTCGTTTCTCTTAATGTCTTCCAGTTTGATGGATCAGGAAGTTTTAATCTGTTGATGTGTAAATCAATATCAAAATTTGGGTCATCTACCCAATATGGATAGTCTAAATTCAGTGGAACATTTAAAAGTTTCTTTCTGAATTTTGGAATTAAATGAAGCTTGGAAGCAACTATTTCTTTAAAATCATCAAATGCTATAGATCCTTCTACAATAGTTAAAGTAGCAACATGCATTGGGCTTGATGGTGATTCTGCATATAAAAAAGTTGCATCTTGCCCAGATACTTGTTGAATAGAACTATCTAAGACATCTTGCAAAAGATCTTTTATTATCTTTTTAGCCATCTTTTTCTAAAATTTATTTATTCGAAGTTGAAAGAAAATTAAAGAGTTTTCGTCTTATATTTTCTCTATACTGCAAGATAAATAAATTTAGTTAGATTTTCTAATCTGAAAGTACTAGAGTTGTGTATATTTTTGTAGAACAAGAAAGTCCCAAAAATTATTTTTTTTGAGACTTTTGAAACTTGAGCCGATGGAGGGACTCGAACCCACGACCTGCTGATTACAAATCAGCTGCTCTAGCCAGCTGAGCTACATCGGCTTTTAAATTTGTGAGCGCAAATAAAGTGCAAAAATTGATATATAACAAGATAAATTTGATTTTTTTTGATAAAAAAGTATTTTATCAAATCAAGATATAAATTTGATAAAATATTTTCCTTAGAATATATTTTACCTCTCTAATGTTTTAAAGCGAATAGCTCTTTTTTTTGTGGTTTAGAACTGATGGTTGAAGTTGAAATACTAGCACTATTGCAGCGCCTCTTTATATATTTTTAAACAACGTTCTCTTGCAAATTTATGCTCCACTATTGGAGTGGGGTATGTAAGCTCTTGGAAATCTGGAGCCCATTTTTTTATATATTCTAAGTCTTTATCAAACTTTTGTATTTGTGTTGTAGGGTTGAAAATTCTGAAATAAGGAGCAGCGTCGACACCACAACCTGCAACCCACTGCCAGTTTCCAATATTACTAGATTGTTCGTAATCATGCAGCTTTTCTGCGAAATAAGCTTCTCCCCATCTCCAATCAATTAGTAAATGTTTGCAGAGAAAACTGCCCACTAACATTCTAACTCTATTGTGCATAAAGCCAGTTTTATTAAGCTCTCTCATACCAGCGTCCACTAAAGGGTAACCAGTTTCTCCTTTGCACCAAGATTCAAAATCTTTTTCATTATTTCTCCACAATATTCTATCATATTTTGGCTTAAAACTATCTTTATTTGTACGAGGAAAGTGCCATAAGATTTGCATAAAAAACTCACGCCAAACTAATTCTTTCAAAAAAGTGATATTGTTGCTTTTAGATGCTTTATAAACCATCTTACGAATACTAACAGTTCCAAATCGTAAATGAGTTCCTAGTCTCGATGTGCTATTTTTTGCAGGAAAATTTCTAGTTTCTTCATATGCATCAATAAGTTTGGGCGAAACTTTAAATGATTGAACTTTTATAGAAGATTTTGTAAACCCAATTTCTTCTAAAGTTAAAAATGGATGATTTAAAGTTTTGATTAAATTGTCTAAATTTTCTTCTGAAGGAAAAAACTGAATTCCTTTAAACTGTAAAGCTTCCAGCCATTTTTTCGAATAAGGAGTATATACTTTATAAGCCGTCCCATCTTTTTTTACAATTTCATTCCTTTCGAAAATCACTTGGTCTTTATAGGTTTTAAAATGTATGCTCTTTGATGTTAAAAATTCCTTGATTTCTAAATCTCTTTTATTAGCATAAGGTTCATAATCGTGATTGGTGAAAACAGTATCGATTGTGTATTTTTCTAGTAAAGAGTTATAAATATCTATCGGATTCCCATAATAAATAGCGAAGGAACTTCCAATTTCTGTAAGTTGATTATTGATGTTTTCTAGTTCTTGATGAATAAAAGAAACACGAGCATCATCTTTATGAAGTTTGCTGAGGATTTCTTCATCAAAGATAAAAATGGGTAAAACTTTTTTATTCGACTTTAAAGCATGAAATAGCCCACAATTATCATCCAAACGTAAATCTCTTCTGAACCAAAAAATATGTATTGATAATTTCATAGATATAAAAAAGGTGTAAATTTTAAATGTAATAATTAGTGAAAAGTATCGCTTTTATTTCTAAGTAAGTCTTAGATGTTTTTATTAATTATTTGTATTCACCAAAAAGTTCAATCAATTTTTTTTGTCTGTAAGCAAAAATTTCTTCCAATTTTGGCTTTACTAATATAGGGTGTAACATTTGGCCTAAAAGTCCCATAGGAACTTTGTAATCAATAATATCTTCCATTTCTACACCACCATCTATTTCATTAATAAAATGCTTATGATGCCAAAGAGCGTAAGGCCCATACATTTGCTCATCTACAAAATATTTTTTATTCTCTATATGTGTGATTTCAGAAACCCATTTTGTTTTAATCCCTAAAAGAGGTGTCACGATATATTGAATAATTTGTCCGGTATATAAAGGTTTGTCTATATTAGAAACAATATTAAAGCTCATATAATCTGGAGTGATTATTTTTAAGTTCTTTGGGTTTGATAAAAATTCCCAAGCTTGCTCTAATGAAATTGGTAGTTTTTGTTTTTTATGAAGTGTGTAAATTTTCATCTTAATTATGAATTAGAATGTAAAGGTTTAACGAAGTAGCAATACATAACCATATCATGTAAGGCAGCAATAAATATTTATAATTATCAGTTTTGTTGGTTAATTTGAGGAAATAATAAAATAGAAGTGTTGTTAATAATGTAATGGTTATGAAACCAATTAGTATGAGATGCTGATTAAAGAAAATGTAGTTCCAGCTAACGTTTAAAATAAATTGAATAAAAAAAATATACGTCAATTTTAAACTATAATTCTTTATGAAAAGATTTCCCAAATAGATTGAAAAACATATCATTATTATTGTCCATGCAATACCAAAAACCCAGCCTGGAGGGCTCCAAGGAGCTTGATTTAAATTAGTGTACCAATCTGTCATTGGTCCATTATTCATTAACCAGCGTCCAATGGCTAGTCCTCCAAAATTAATCATTAAAAAAAGTAATGTTAATTTAAGTTGTTTCATTTTTTTGATTGAATTTCTTCTATCTTTTTTAGAACATTGTCAGCCTCTAAATATTTTTTGTCGCTATCAGTTCTATTAATGGATTGTAATTTATACGCTTCTTCCATTATTTTTTTATAAGAGTCTTGCAATTTCTCTACTTCACTTTTCTTTTTAAATAAACCAAACATATATTTTACGATTTTAAGTGTTTTGTTACCTTTGAACTTAATGGTTTCGTGATTGAAAAATAATAATCAATAAGCTGGCCTTCAGGAGAAACTAAATATTTTTGAAAGTTCCATTTTACAGAAGAACTTTTTTTAGTATTTAATTTTTTTGAGGTTAACCATTCGTACAAAGGGTGCTGATCGGATCCTTTTACATCAATTTTCTCAGTAATTAAAAAAGAAACACCATAATTTACTTCACAGAATTCTTTTATTTCGGATGAAGATCCTGGTTCTTGACTTCCAAATTGATTACAGGGAACGCCAATAACTACTAAATTGTCTTTATAGGTTTGTTGTAATTCTTCTAAACCTTTGTATTGAGGAGTAAAGCCACATTTCGAGGCGACATTTACAAAAAGGATATATTTCCCTTCAAAATCTGATAAAAGAATAGGGTTATTCTGGAGACTTTTAATCTCGATATCATAAATATTCATTTTGTTGAGGTTTAATTAAATTTTAAAACTTACAATTCCGCAGTCTAACTCAAAAATTTGACCTGAGATTGAACTTGCTTTTTCTGAGATTAAAAAAGTAGCTAAGTCAGCAACTTCTTTTGGATCTAAGTATTTTTTTAGAGGATGACGTTCTGTGATACTTTCGATCATTCGTTCATTACGTAACAATTTAGAAGCTAACTCTGTATCGGTTACAGTTGGTGCAATGGCATTTACACGAATTAAAGGAGCTAATTCTGCACCTAAAGATTTAGTTAAACCTTCTACTGCAGATTTTGCTGCAGCAACACTTGCATGAAAAGGCATTCCTAATTTTGCAGCAACAGTGCTAAATAATAAAATAGAAGGCTTGCTTCCTTTTTTTAATAAAGGTAAATAATATTGAATGGCTTTTACAGCTCCAATAACATTAATTTCAAAATCATTTCTAAAATCGTCTAATTTAAGCCTTGAAAAAGGTTTTAAGTTAATGCTTCCAGGGCAATAGATTAATGAATCTATTGCTTCAATCTCTGGTAAATCATCTGCAAGAATATCACAAGAAAAGTGAGTAAGATTAGTATGGGAAAGCAAAGGTGCAGTTCTGCTTATGTTTATAACCAAATTTTCATCAATTAAAGATTTTATAATTGCATTTCCAATTCCTTTGCTTCCTCCAATAACTAAAATTTTATTCATATCGTTTATCTTCTTCCTTTCAAGCGCTTTTCAATTTTCTGTTTGACAGCTGTCAAGCGCTTCATTTGATCCATTATTTCTGGATCTTTTTCTAATTTGTATAATTCATTAAGCTCTAGCACTAAAGATTTTACCTCTCTTGATGCTAATATTCTATCACTTGTA
This sequence comes from uncultured Acidimicrobiia bacterium, assembly GCA_964195455.1. Taxonomy (GTDB): domain Bacteria; phylum Bacteroidota; class Bacteroidia; order Flavobacteriales; family Flavobacteriaceae; genus Polaribacter. The sequence goes on along the minus strand of CAXMOR010000064.1, from coordinate 9,955 downwards.
GTTTTAAATGAGAATTTTCTATGCTCAAATTCTAAAGCTCTTTCTAATACGTCCATTACTTGTTTCTATGTTTTATTCTATAATTTTCGAATATAATTATAAAAGTTAGAAGAGCAAGAGAAATCTGAACTTATTATGCAGTTAATGGTTTACCCTTTAAACGTTTTTCGATTCTTTGCTTAATCGCGGTTAAACGTTTCATGATATCCATAATTTTTGAATCTTTATTTTCTTTATAAATTTCATTTAGACTTAAAATTAATGATTTAGCTTCTCTAGCAGCCATAATACGATCGCTAGTCGTTGGAAATCTCATCTTTCTAGTCTCAAATTCTAAAGCTTTGTGTATTAAATCCATAACTTAATATTTTAAAATGTTTTGTAACTCTGCTATTTTTGATTGATTTTGGAACTTACCACCAAAGAAGGCAGTCGCCGTAGAGGATGTTTCATCTTTTATTCCTCGCGAAGAGACACAAAGATGTTTCGCATCTATAATCACAGCCACGTCTTCGGTTTGTAAAATAGTTTTTAGTTCGGCTGCAATTTGATTTGTTAATCTTTCTTGCACTTGAGGTCTTTTCGCATAGTATTGTACTATTCTATTTATTTTTGATAGACCAATAACTTTACCAGAAGAAATATAAGCAACATGTGCTTTGCCAATTATAGGTACAAAATGATGTTCACAATTTGAATAAAAAGTGATATTTTTTTCTACTAACATTTGGTCATATTGATATTTATTATCAAACAGAGCAACTTTAGGTTTGTTAGCCGGATTTAATCCAGAAAAAATTTCATCAATATACATCTTAGCAACCCTTTTTGGAGTTCCCTTTAAAGAATCATCTGTCAAATCTAAACCCATTACATCCATAATTTCAGAGAATAAGCCTTCAATTTTTTGTTTCTTTTCTTCATCCGAAATTTTAAAAGCATCTACTTTCATGGGGGTTTCTAAACCTGTAGATAAATGATTATCTCCAATTTCTTCAAATGAAAAGTCATTTAATTCTTCTGAAACTTTTTTCTCTTTTATGGCTGCTTTTTTATTCATTTTGTTTCTTTTTAGATGCTGTCTTTAAGTGGTTTATTCTTGAAAGCAAAGCACGATTTATCTTTTGGCTATCGAGTTATTTGATATTGCTTTTTGTCTTGTACATTTAAATCTACCCTTCGCAAATGTTCTTAATTTTTCGTGTTTTGTTTTTCTTCCCTGAACTCTCTTTCTCCACATTTTGAAGCTTTTTAACTTCATTTCTCTGCGCATGAGATTAATGACCTCTTGTTCTTTTAGCCCAAATTGAAATTCAATTGCTTCAAAAGTGGTTCTGTCTTCCCAAGCCATTTCGATAATCCGATCAGTTGCTATACTATCAATATCCATTGTTAAAAGATTTAAGTGATAACGTTGTGGAAATCATAGTTTTTATTATTTTCTATTTTCATTTCTATTATTTTGTCAATAAATTTCTTGTTTTCTTTCAATAATTTATTGTTTTTAAAACGAACAAAGTTCCCACAAGAATGAATGCTTAGACCATTTGTTTTGTATGTATGTAATTGATAAAAAGGAATTGCCCAACTAAAGCTTTTCAGTCCTTTCGTTATATGAACAATAATACCTTTTTCACGCAGTTCAATATTCCCATAATTAATATCAGAAATTGCATTCATATATATTAGAAAACCTGGACTAACTTCATCTATTATCATTCTTTTTGAGCCTACCCCTCCCATTTTAATTGCTTGAAAAAAAGAATAAGATTTACTTAGTAAGTCGTCAAAAATTGCTTTTGCTTCTTTATTGATGTGTGTTGTATTATAAATCATATATACACAAAGATAAGAATGTTTAACGTAAACAAGTTATTCTTAAACAAAAATTAACACAATATTATAATTTGCTAAGAGTCTAAGAATCAATTATTTTTAAGCATTCTATTTCTGTCAGAGATGGTGTGTTTTTTTAGAATTCTTTCACTTTCTTTTCTTACTTCAGAGTTCTTTTTCATATTCCATAGCGTATCGCTTGCCTTTTTTCTAGCAATTTTTATATCTACAATTGGTTGTGGATAATCTACACCAAGTTCGAAATTATTAAATTGTTCGTCTAGGGGTGTCATTATATAAGGTTCATGTAAAAAAGGAGTTGGTAAATGTGTTAATTCTGGAACCCATTTTTTTATGAAAGTACCATCTTCGTCATGTTCTAAACTGTTTTTTACAGGATTGTAAATTCTAAGAATATTTATGCCTGTTTCTCCAGCATTCATTTGTAATTGTGGAAAGTGAATTCCAGGTTCAAAATCTAGAAATAATTTAGATAAATGTTGAGAGGATGCTTGCCAAGGTTGCCATAAAATATGTGTAAAAAACGAAACTAACATAGCACGCATTCTAAAATTCAAATAACCGGTTTCTTGCAAACAACGCATGCATGCATCAATTAAAGGAAAGCCAGTCTGCCCCTCTTCCCATGCTTTTTGATATTTTACAGAAATGCTTTTCTTTAATTTTTGATAGCCCTTATTAATACTGGCATTTTCCATGCTATGTTCCATTTCAAATTTCTGTATAAAATGTGCTTGCCAACGCAATCTAGAAATAAAAGCTCCTAAATGTCTTTTATTAGCCTCTGTTTTGTGTTTTAGAGCTTCCTGGAAGATCTGTCGAATAGAAACATTTCCCCAAGCAATATATGGCGATAATCTACTACAACTCTCTCTTGCTAAAGCGGGTTTCGAAATGTTAGACATATATTTTTTATGGCGTTTTTCAAAAAAAGTGTCAGCATATCTCCATGCCATTTTTGTGCCACCCTTTTGAAAATATTCATGTTTTGGTGTTTCTAAATCTACAATCTGAAAGTATTTTTCTAATTGAGTAATTTCTTCAATAGAAATAAAATTGTCTCCATCAAACTGATTGGTAATTTGAGAGTCATACATATAATCATCCCATTTCTCGAACCAATCTTCTCTGTTTAATAAGCCTCTTAAAATTCCATTGTTATTGCTTTCTTTCCAATTGACTGAGTTGTTTCTGCAATATCTTGTAAACTCTTTATCTCTATTAAAGGTGATTAATAAGCCAGTCTCTTGATGAGAAAAAACAGTGTTAACTTTATAACTATTAAATAATTGATTAAAGGCAGTTACAACTTCTGTTTGAACGCAGAGAATTTTGGTATTGTACTTTTTTAAATCAGTATTTAAATTTACTAAAGATTGTTTTATAAAGTTCCAATGGCGAATGTCGTAATGAGGGTCTTCCAATAAAGAATTTTCAAAGACATACAAAAAAAGTACACGTTTGTTAGATTCCAAAGCATTGTGAATTGCTTCATTATCTTGCAAACGTAAATCACGTTTAAACCAAACAATATGTATTTCCTCTTTATTAATATTCATCTAAATTTTCTATAATATGATTTGCTTTCTTTTTTATCTTTGCTCTATCCTCTGGTGACATTTTGTTTAGTAAACTATACATCATTTTCATTCTGAAATTCGAAGAAAGTTTTTCTTGTTTTTCATCTAAAAAATTCCAGTAAAGTGTATTAAAAGGACATGCATCATCTTCGAACTTTTTTGTTTTTTTATACACACAAGCATCACAATAATTGCTCATTTTACTAATGTAACTTCCGCTAGAAACATAGGGTTTTGTTGCAATTTTGCCGCCATCTGCAAACTGACTCATTCCACGTGTATTTGGTAATTGAACCCATTCAATTGCATCTACATAAATTCCCAAGTACCAAGCATCTACTTGATCTGGATTTATTTGGGTTAATAAAGCAAAATTTCCCGTGATCATTAAACGCTGAATGTGATGGGCATAGCCATTTTCTAGAGAATTATTGATGGAGTTTCTTAAACAATTCATTTTTGTTTTACCCGTCCAAAAGAAACTCGGTAATTTATTTTTGTTGTTCAAAAAATTTTCTTTTTTATAATCAGGCATTAACATCCAATACATTCCTCTCATGTATTCTCGCCAACCTAAAATTTGCCTTATAAATCCTTCAACTTGCGAAATATCTATGTTTTCCTCTTGTTTCCTATAGGTTTCTAGAACGGTGTCAATTACTTCTTTAGGAGAAATTATCTTTGTATTCATAGCAAAAGAAATTCTGCTATGAAAAAGGTAAATTTTATCTGTATGCATTGCATCTTGATAATCACCAAAGTGAACTAATAAGTGTTCGCAGAAATAATCTAATTGCACTATTGCCTGTTTTCTAGAAATAGGATATTCAAAATACTTAGGATTGATATTTCCAATCGTATGTATTTCTGCTTTTTTGATGTCAGAAAGAATATCTTCGACATTATTATCAAAACTAATTTCTTGCGGAATTAAAGCATCGCCTTTCCATTTTTTTCTATTACTAGCGTCATAATTCCATTTTCCACCTTCAGGTTGGTTATCAACTACTAAAATTTGATGTTTTTTTCGCATATTGCGATAAAAGTTCTCCATCAAAAATTGTTTCTTACCTTTAAAAAAGGTTTCTAAATCCTCTCTTTCTGTATAAAAATGTTCTGTTGAAAACACATTAGATTCAATATTAAGATCTTTACAAAACTCTTTTAATTGATGGTCAAGTCGATATTCATCAGGAGATAAATATTCAAATTTTTGAATGTTATTCTCTATTATTAAAGAGTCTAAATTCTCGACTAAACTTTGCGTGTTTTTTTTGTCATTTATATTGAAATATATGACAGTATGATTTGCTGCTTTTAATTCTTTTGTAAAGTTTCTCATTGACGCAAAAAAGCCAACAATTTTCTGAATATGATGCGTTACATAATCTGTTTCTTGTCGCATTTCAAACAAGCAATAGGTTACATTGTTATCAATCTCTCGAAACCAAGAGTGTTGCCTGTTTAGCTGATCTCCTAAAATTAAACGTAATTTTTTCATCTTAAAATAATGTTTTTTCTAACCAAAGTTTTCTGAACTTGTGATTGGTATCATAACGTTCAGCTTGTAATTGTGTGTTAAATTTTCGGTCTCTCGGATCATTACCAACACCGGCGACATACATCCAGTTTCCGTAATTGCTATGCACATCATAATCTAATAACATAGATTCGAAATAAGCGGCACCAATTCTCCAGTCTAGCAAAAGTTCTTTCGTAAAGTAAGAAGCCACATTTTGTCTCCCTCTATTGCTCATCCAGCCTGTTTCTTTGAGTTCTAGCATATTTGCATTTACAAAATCGTCTTTGGTTTCTCCGTTAATCCATTTTTGAATGATTGCGCTATCAGTATTCCAATGGTACTCTTTATCTAAAATACCACCAATTTTAAAGATTTTTGAATCATATTTTAAAGAAATATATTTAAAATAATCTCTCCATATCAACTCAAAAATCACCCAATACGTAGATTGATTCGCATCATATTGAGCTTCATATTCTTTTATTTTCCAATAAATAGTTTTGGCAGACAAACTGCCATTTGCTAACCAAGGTGAAAATTTTGTACTATAATCTGTACCAACTAATCCATTTCTTGTTTTTTTATAAAAAGCAACCTTCTTTGTTTCAAAAAAATAGTTATTTAACCTATCTAGGGCGGCGTTTTCGCCACCAGAAAAAGGAAAAGCCGATTTTATATTCGGTTCAAAGTCTACAAAACCCAATTTTTCTAAAGTTGGGATTTTTGTCTCATTTTCAATTAGATTTTCTTTTAAAAGTTTGGGAACAGAAAATTCTTTTTCAATTTTTACTGTTTTTTCTACTTTTTTTCTAAAAACGGTAAATATATTAGGTATGTTGAAGAAATCTTTAGAAATAGAATCTGGATGATATAAAAACTGATCATAATCTTCTACGAAATTCATCTTTTCTGTTAGGGTGGACTTGATGAGGTTATTTGTGGTAATCTCTTCATTTGTCCATTCTTTTTGAGTGTAAATAGTATTTACCGAATAAGCATCACAAATTTTGTGAATTCTGTTTTCAGAACTTTCAAAATAGGTGAGAAGCGTAATGTTAAAATTTGCTAAATTTTTCTTTAAATCGGTAATTGTTTCAATCAAAAACTGCGCTCTATACTTTGCTGTTTTTTGAAACCCAAATTCATCAATTGTAAATAATTTTGGATCAAAACAATACACGGCAATTACTTTATCACAATTTTTAACTGCTTTTTCAAGAGAAGCATTGTCGTTTGTTCGTAGATTATTACGAAACCATATTAAACCTGTGGTATTTTGTTTCTCCTGCATTTTTCGCTACAATATTTAACATTATCCCAATTTTTTTCCCATTTTTTTCTCCATGTGAACGGGCGTTTACAAACGGGGCAATCTTTTGTTGGAAGATGTTCTTTTTTCAAAATTATTTATTGATATTATTAATCATTCCGTTAAAAACAAACCAATGGAAAGGCATTACAGCATACCAATATAATCTACCTGCAAGGCCATGAGGTCTAAAAGTTGCTGTTTGGTATAAGATCCCTTTTTCAATTTTGAATTCTAACCAAGCTTCACCAGGTAAGATCATTTCTGCATAGAGTAGTAGTTTGCCTTTTTCTTTATCTGCATAAATTACACGCCAAAAATCCAAGGCATCACCAGCATTTAATTCTGATGGGTGCCTTCTTCCTCTTCGCAAACCTGCGCCTCCAAATAACTGATCTACAAACCCTCTAATTTTCCATAGAAAAGTCCCGTAATACCAGCCAGTTTCACCACCAATTGCCCATATTCTATTTAAAGTTCGTTCTCGATTTTTAACATCTCTTTTTTTAAAATCTTTAAAACAACCATGTTTTGGTACATTAATAAATTCATGCACATAGTTTTTTAATTTTCCGCTACTGATGTAGGAGTCTTTCCAGCTAGAAACGATACTGTTTTGTTTTATTTTGACAAAAGCAAACTCAACAGCTTGCTTATAAGACATTGGTTGTACATCTAATATTTTATTGATGTCACTTTTGTTTCCAATAACTTCTACACCCATAGAATTCACCAAGGTACTTGCCAGTTTATAGGAGGTAGATGTTACAAAATATAACCAGTAAGAAGATAATTTTGGTGTCATGACTGGCACAGTTAAAATCCATCTTTTTAATTTTCTAACTTCCGAGAATTGCAATAACATTTCTTTGTAAGTCAAAACTTCTGGACCAAAAACATCAAAAGATTTGTTGTACAACTCTTTTTTGCCAATTGCTCGGTGTAAAAATGATAAAACATCTCGAATACCTAGAGGTTGTGTTTTTGTATCTAACCATTTTGGGGCAATCATGGCAGGTAGTTTTTCAACCAAGTCTCTAATAATTTCAAATGATGAACTTCCAGAGCCAACTATAATGCCTGCTTTAAACGTGGTTAATGCATATTTTTCTGATGCTAAGGTGTTTTCTACATTTTTTCTAGACAGTAAATGTTTAGAAAGTTTTGTGTCATTTGTAATTCCGCTTAAATAAATAACTTGTTTTAAAGTAGTTTGTTCGGCAAAACGTTTAAAATTGAAAGCACACTTTTCTTCTAAAATATGGAATTCTTTAGCAGAATTAGACATGGAGTGAATTAAATAATAAGCAACATCAATATCTTTCGGTATGTTTTCTAAACTCGTAAAATCTAAAAAATCAGCTTCTGCTAGTTCAATGTTTTTTCGATCTCTGAAATAACTTTTTGCTCTACCTTTATCTCTTACTGCACAAACGACCGTGTGACCATCATTTAATAATAACGGAATTAAACGTTTGCCAATATAGCCAGTTGAACCTGTTACGAGAATTTTCATGACATTTTATTTAAATCTTTTGGACGTTGATATGATAGTTGTTTTTTAAATTTAGGAATTGCATAGGTATCTAAACCATTAATGGTCGCAATATTTCCTTTTGATAAATTGATAAGCCCATCGGCTTGAAGTAATTCATCTGAAACATATAATTCTTGAATTTGAGCAACAATTAACATTACATCGTTAGAAGGTACGTAAATTTCTTCTATAAATTTCATGCTCATTTGAACGGGTGCATTTTTGACAAAAGGAGCCTTGAATTTTCCTTTAAATTCAGATTCTAAATCCGTCATATCAAATTCAGAGATTCCTTCTGGATATTTTGCGGATGTGTGATGCGCATCTTCAATCACATCCTCCCAGATATGATTAATCGTAAAAACACCAAATTCCTTAATATTTTTATAAGTATCTCTTGGAACTGTTGTGGGTCTTAAAATAAAACCCAAAGTTGGTGGGCTTGATCCTAAATGAGTGACTGAGCTAAAAACAGCAACATTAGGAGTACTGTCAACAGAAATTGATCCTAATAAATTTGCTGACTTAAAACCAGAGCAACTATTTATTAAGTTAATTCTATAAATTTTATCGAGATTGAAGATGTCTTTATTGTCAAAAAATTGCATTTCTTTGTTTTTGTAATATGAAAACAAAGATACAAATTGTTCAACTTATTTTCGACTAAGTTAAACATAAGATAAAGTTAAAAGTTAGAGAATTGTCTAAATTAAAAAAACTCCAGAAAAAATATCTGGAGTTTTAGTCGGGGTGGCAGGATTCGAACCTGCGACCTCCTCGTCCCAAACGAGGCGCGATGACCGGGCTACGCTACACCCCGAAAATGATTGCTCATTTAAGGTCTGCAAAGATACATTCTTTTTATACAATAACAATTAAATTACTAATTATTATTCATGGTAAATGGTTCATTAAATCTAATTATATTCTCATTATTAAAACTTATAAACATTCGTTAATATAAGTGTCAAAAAACTATATTTTTACGCTTCTAAAATTGATACAGAAAATTATGTCAGATACAATAGAAAAAATTAAATGTTTAATTATAGGTTCTGGTCCGGCAGGATATACTGCAGCAATTTACGCAGCAAGAGCAGATATGAAACCAATCATGTATACTGGAATGCAGATGGGAGGTCAATTAACCACCACTACTGAGGTTGATAATTTCCCGGGATATGCAAATGGAACAGATGGAACTGCAATGATGGAAGATTTAAAACATCAAGCAGAACGATTTGGAACAGATGTGCGTTTTGGAATGGTAACCAGTGTAGATCTGAGTGTTGAAGTTGGTGGAATTCACAAAGTTATTGTTGATGAATCTAAACATATAGAGGCAGAAACAATTATTATTTGTACTGGAGCAACTGCAAAATATTTAGGAATAGAAAGTGAACAACGCTTGATTGGTGGAGGAGTCTCTGCATGCGCTACTTGCGATGGATTTTTCTACAAAGGTCAAGATGTGGTGGTTGTTGGAGCAGGAGATACTGCTGCTGAAGAGGCAACTTATTTGTCAAATATATGTAATAAGGTAACAGTATTGGTTCGTAAAGATTTTATGAAAGCCTCTAAAGCAATGCAGCATAGAGTGAATAAAACGAGTAACATTGAAGTTTTATACAACACAGAAATTGATGAGGTTCTTGGAGATACTGTTGTTGAAGGGGTTAGAGCAATTAATAACAAAACGAAAGAGACACACAATATTTCTGTAACTGGTATTTTTATAGCTATTGGGCATACACCAAATTCAGATTTATTTAAAGGTGTTTTAGATATGGATGAAACAGGTTATTTAATTACAGAAGGAAAAACGACAAAGACAAAATTGCCAGGAGTATTTGCTGCTGGAGACATTCAAGATAAAGAATACAGACAGGCTGTAACTGCTGCAGGAACAGGTTGTATGGCGGCTTTAGACGCAGAGCGTTATTTAGGAGCTTTAGAATAAGACTTCAATTATTTGAATAAAAAAAAGAGATTACCATATGGTAATCTCTTTTTTTTATTCAAATATATTTTAAAGAAAAGCTCTTAAACTGCTACAGAAGCTTTCATTGATTTTCTGTAAATAAAAGAATTAAAAATATTTCTTTTACCAAAATTATTCATAGACTTTGCATTTACAAATTTTCCGAAAA
>CAXMOR010000063.1:0-5973 GCA_964195455.1 uncultured Acidimicrobiia bacterium | reverse complement strand
TTCAGACTTATAGGTAATGTTAATAAAAAGTAAAGGAAAACTTACAACATTAAATGATTGTTAAGAACTTGTTATTCTAATAGAATTAGCTGTATTTTTGATATCTATCTTTTAAATAAGTTATGAATAAAAACGATATTAAAATTTTATTGGTTGATGATGAGCCTGACATTCTAGAAATTGTTGGATACAATTTAAAAAATGAAGGTTATCAAGTATTTACAGCTGCAAATGGGCAAGAAGCCATTAAGTCTGCTAAAAAAAATGTGCCACATTTAATTTTATTAGATATAATGATGCCAGAAATGGATGGCATAGAAGCTTGCGAAAAAATTAGAAAAATAAAATCGCTAGAAAATGTTATCATCTCTTTCTTAAGTGCCAGAGGCGAGGACTATTCTCAAGTTGCCGGCTTTGAAGCAGGTGCAGATGATTATATTACAAAACCTATTAAACCCAAAGTTTTAGTTAGTAAAGTAAAATCTTTGTTAAGAAGGCTGAAAAACGAAGAAGAAAACGAAGAAACTTATAAGATTGGTGATATCGTTATAGACAGAGATGAATATGTAGTCTATAAAGCAGGTACTAAAATCACCCTTCCAAGAAAAGAATTTGAATTATTTTCTTTATTAACTTCTAAACCAGGAAAAGTATTTAAAAGAGAAGTTATTTTAGATACTGTTTGGGGAAATGAAGTAGTAGTGGGCGGTAGAACTATAGATGTACACATTAGAAAATTGCGCGAAAAAATAGGTGATGACCATTTTAAAACTGTAAAAGGAGTTGGCTATAAATTTGTATTAGAAGAAGCCGAGTGATAGATTTACTTTTATGAAATTTAAAAAAACATATTCTTATGCACTTTGGTCGGCAACGTATTTAACGCTTCTTTCTGCTATAATTGCAACTATTACCTACTTCTTTACTAGCAAGCACTTAGGGGTAAGCAGTATTTTAATTGCTATAATTGTGCTTTTTTTAATTTCATTCTTTATAATCCAATATAGAGCTGAACACTTTATTTACAGACGATTAAGAAAAATATATGAAGATGTTTCTATTTTAAATGTAAATGATCTGAAAAGAGAATCTGCAACCACAGATATAGAAAAAATTTCTAAAAGCATGCAGAAATTTGTAGAAGGTCAACGTTTAGAAATTAAAAACTTAACGGAAAGAGATTCTTTTAGGCGCGATTTTTTAGGAAATGTTGCTCATGAATTAAAAACACCTCTTTTTACAGTACAAGGATACATTCTAACCTTAATGGAAGGTGCTGTAAATGATAAGCAAATACGCATGAAGTATTTAGAAAGAGCAAATAAAGGTGCAGAAAGGCTGGTTGCTGTTATAAAAGATTTAGACATGATCTCTAAATTAGAAAATGATGGCATGACACTAAATATTGATGTATTTAATATTCTTGAACTTATTCAAAATGTATTCGATTTGCTCGAAATGAAAGCAAAGAAAAGAAACATTACCCTGCAGTTTGATAAGGTTTATGAGTTTCCTGTTTTCGTAAAAGGTGATATTGAAAAAATTGAACAAGTACTGATTAACCTAATTGTAAACTCTATTAAATACGGAAACCCGAATGGCAGGACCATGCTTGGAGTTGAAAGTTACAATGACACAAAATTTATTATTAAAATTATTGATAATGGAGAAGGTATCAAAAAAGAACACATTTCACGTTTATTTGAACGATTCTATAGAGTAGATCAAAGTAGGTCTCGCGAACAAGGAGGCTCTGGCTTAGGACTTTCTATAGTGAAGCATATCATAGAAGCACACAATGAAAATATCTTATTAAAAAGCACGTATGGAGAAGGATCTGAATTTTCTTTTACTCTTGAAAACGCGAGATAAGTTATAAGACTATACTAAATCAAAACCAATATCTTTTCTATAGTTCATTTTATCAAAATGAATGGCATCAATACTTCTATAAGATTTTCTTAAAGCCTCTTCGATGGTATCTCCAAAAGAAGTAACTGCCATAACTCTACCTCCGTTAGAAACTACTTTATTCTCTTTAATTGTTGTTCCTGCATGAAAAACAATAGATTCTTCTACAGCATCAAAACCAGTAATTTCTTTGTTTTTTTCATATGCTTCAGGGTATCCTCCAGAAACTAACATAACGGTTGCAGCCGTATTTTCTATTACTGAAAACGATTTTTCATCTAAAGTTTGATTGGCAACACCTTCGAATAAATCAAATAAATCTGATGCTATTCTTGGTAAAACAACTTCTGTTTCTGGATCTCCCATTCGAACATTATATTCTACCACAGAAGGGTTTCCGTTGTCATTCATCAATCCAATAAAAATAAAGCCTCTGTAATCAATTCCATCTTTTTGCAAGCCAGCAATTGTCGGTTTTACGACCAACTCTTCTACCTTATTTAAAAAAGTTTCATCTGCAAATGGCACAGGAGAGATTGCTCCCATTCCGCCAGTATTTAAACCTGCATCTCCTTCACCAATTCTTTTATAATCTTTTGCTGAAGGTAAAATTTTATAGTTTTTACCATCTGTTAAAACAAAAACTGATAATTCTATTCCTTTTAAAAACTCTTCAATAACTACTGTCGAGGAAGCCTCTCCAAACTTTTGATTGGCAACCATTTCCTCTAGTTCCATTTTAGCTTCTTCTAAAGAATTTAAAATTAAAACCCCTTTTCCTGCTGCTAAACCATCTGCTTTTAAAACAAATGGAGGCTCTAACGTTTCTAAAAAAGCAAAACCTTCCTCTAAATTTTCTTTTGTAAATGACTGGTATCTGGCCGTAGGCACGCCATGTTTTTGCATGAATTGTTTAGAAAAATCTTTACTTCCTTCTAATAAAGCTCCGTCTTTTTTAGGGCCAATAACTGGTATATTCTTCAATGCACCATCTGCTAAGAAGAAATCATGAACTCCTTCAACTAAAGGTGCCTCTGGACCAACCACAACCATTTGAATATCATTTTCTAAAACAGTATTTTTTACGGCTTGAAAGTCTGTTGGGTTTATGTTGATATTTTTTGCAATTCTATGCGTTCCTGCGTTTCCAGGAGCGACAAAAAGCTGATTGATTTTATTGCTTTCTAATAATTTTAAAGTGAAAGCATGCTCTCTACCTCCAGAACCTAAAATAAGTACATTCATATTTGTTGTGCTATTGTGCTGTTGTGGATGCAAATATATTTTAAATTCTTTGGATTCTCAATTTCTTAAGAATGACAATTCATTGAAATGTTCATTTATATGAAAAAAACCGCCATTTAATCTAGAATCACCATTTTAAAAAATATTTAACTGCGGATACGGAGTGAATAAAAAATAATTTCATGCTTTTTGAGGATCCTTTCTTTAGTACATGTACTATTTCTTCTTTAGGATAATATATTTTATTTTTACCTAAGTCATCTATTTTTTTACAAATATCTACGTCTTCCATGTATAAAAAATAACGTTCATCGAAACCTTTTAATTCTAAAAAATCATCGGTTTTATACAAATGAAAACAGCCAGTAATAAATTCTGCAAAGAAAGAATTATTTAAATCTATATCTTTATACTGTCCTTTAAAAACTGTTGATTTAAATATTGGTCTCAGAAAGGTGAATCTTCTAGCAAATAACTCTGAAACAAGAGGGTACCTTCTACATGAATCTTGATGCCTTCCGTCAGGAAACAATACTTTAGGAGCAATCATAGCAACATTTTCATGTTTCTTTAATTCTGATATTAAATTTGGTATCACTGCTTCTTTAAAATTAACATCCGGATTTAATAATAAATGAAAATTAGAATTAGAATTAATTCTATCTATAACTACGTTATGACCCGCTCCAAAACCAATATTCTTGCCAACAGCTATATACTCTATCTCTTGTTGGTTAAAAATATTTTGAAAAAGTTTCCCGTCGGTATTATCGATTAAATAAAGTCTCTTTTTTAAAGGTACTCTTAAAAAACAATTTATTGTTTTTGTAAGCTCTTCTAAATCTTCATTGTAAAGAACGATCGATGCTGTGATGTCTAATTTTTCTCTCATTCTAATTAATATGCCTTTTCTTCTCCTTTAAATATATTTAAAACAGTCTGTATGATAATCTTAACATCTAATAAAAAAGACCAGTTTTCTATATAAAAAATATCTAGACGCACTCTATTTTTAATATCTGATTTCGTTTTTACTTCTCCTCTATAACCACTTATTTGGGCTAAACCTGTAATACCTGGTTTTACAATATGTCTTTTCAGGTAATCATCTACATCTTCTTGATACTCCAATGATAGACTTCCTAAATGAGGTCTTGGACCTACAACACTCATATTACCTTGCAACACATTAAAAAACTGAGGTAACTCATCCATACTCGTTTTTCTTAAAAAAGCACCTATTTTAGTCACTCGAGCGTCATTTTCGACAGCATGAACTTTATCTGATAAGACATTAACTTCCATAGACCTAAACTTATAACAAACAAAGCTTTCACTCTTAATACCTTCTCTTTCTTGTTTAAAAACTAAAGGCCCTTTTGATTCTAATTTCACTAAAACCCATAAAATAGGCATTAACCAAGAAAGAATAAAAGCGCAAACAAATAGAGAGAAAATGACATCAAAAATTCGTTTAGTATAAAAATTTTCAGAAAATTCAAATGGAAGTTTATTAACGTTTAAAACCATTAAAGCATCCTCATAATACTCTACACTATTGTTTTTACTATATAATTCCGTCGAATTTGGAATTAACTTCAAAAAAATTCCTTTATTGATTGCAAACTTGTTTATCTTTTTTATTTCGTCTTTACTTAAGGAGGATAATGAACAATAAATTTCATCCACCATATTATTTGTAGCATACTCGAAAACATCTTCTGGGTTCCCTAAATATTCCTTATTCTTGTAGGCTTTACCAGAAAAAAAACCTAGGTATTTATACCCTAGATTAGATTTACTTTTAAAGAGATTAATGATATTTTTTGAAGAGTTATCAAAGCCAACAACAACTGCAGTTCGCAAATTCATACCGAGTGCTCTATACTTGTTTAACAATAAAAGCCACAACAACTTTACGATAGAAATACTTAAAATAATGGCCGTTAAACTTAAAAACTGCTTGTCTATCAAAGCTCCTTCTCTAAAAATGCCGAAGTAAGCAAAATACCCAAGCATGAATATTAAAAATTGTTTTACTAAAAGGCTAAAAATCCGAAGCACCCTTGTATATCTATATACATTATAGAATCCAAAAAAATAGCTTTCAAAAAGCCAAAATAAAGTGATGTATACTAAGAAATACGTATCTAAATGTACTGTATCGTATACTAAATAACCAATAAAATTAATAATAAAAACATCCAAAAAAATCTGTAATGGCTTTATTAAATATGAGTATCTTTTCTTCAAGCTTGGTTTTGTTTTTTAATACAAATATATTGTATTAACGTAGAAGTTTAAGAATCATTTCATCAATTGTAAATATTTTTTTTGCAACTGCTTTTTGGTGCTCCGCATCAATTTGCTTGTTTATTAAAAATACCAATTTTTCAACTAAAAAATCGATATCCCAATTCGTAACAATTAAATCTAACTTATTTTTAATAAATAGCTTTTCGATTTCGCTGTTGACATCTGTTATTACTAAAACCTTGCACCCTGACGCTAAAAGATT
Organism: uncultured Acidimicrobiia bacterium; assembly: GCA_964195455.1. Taxonomy (GTDB): domain Bacteria; phylum Bacteroidota; class Bacteroidia; order Flavobacteriales; family Flavobacteriaceae; genus Polaribacter. Next base: position 299 of record CAXMOR010000063.1, on the reverse strand, counting down.
AGGTAATTTTGAAGGCAAAGAACCTTTTGATGTATTTTCTTTTTGAGGAATTATTTGTACGTCACTTTTACTATATAATTCTTCTAGATTTTCTTTATTAACTAAACTGTGAAAAATAATTTTCCCATTTTCGTTCAACTGATTTAGATCTCTGAATGTTTCTCCTTCAGAAAAAAAATGAAATACTGCATTCTCAATTTTTTTGGAAGCTTTAGAAAAAAATTGATACAACTTTAATGGGTTTTGCTTTTCACCAAGAGCTCCAGAGTAAACAATATTAATCTTCTGGTTATCAAAAA
>CAXMOR010000062.1:0-88633 GCA_964195455.1 uncultured Acidimicrobiia bacterium | reverse complement strand
AGTGGAGACGCCGAGAATCGAACTCGGGTCCAAACAAGCAGCCAAGAAGCTTTCTACATATATAGTTCTTTCTTAATTTTCGATTAAAAGCTGATTAAGAACAATCCACTTTAAACTTAACTTCTTTAGTTTCAAAAACCCGTCAAAGTACCAGGTTTTCTATATTTACTTTTACGATATCCAAAAGTGAAACGCCGTAAATCAAGGCTGTTCGTGGACATAAAGCTTGCACACCTAGTGTGCCGAGGCCAATCCTACTATAATTCGGATTATGCAGCTAAAGCGTAGTTATCTTCGCCGTTTAAAAAGTTGAAATTAGGTTTTACGAGTGTTATTTCATAACTCGATATGCTTACAAATTCACTGTCCTTGCTGTCAAAACCAGTCGTCCCCAAAATATCAAAGAAGTATTTTTTTAAATTAAAATACCGAGTACAAAAGTATAAAAAATACAGTTGTTTATCGTTATAAAATCTAATATCTTCGAGGAAATATTATTCTATTTAAACAGCACCATTTTTAGGATTAAAAAAAGAGAAGATTATGAAGTTTGGCATTATAAAAGAACGTAAAAACCCACCTGATAGAAGAGTTGTTTTTTCACCAGAAAAGCTATCAGAATTTAAAGAGAAGTTTCCTGCTGCTGCCATTGAAGTTGAAGCTTCTCCTATCAGAGTTTTTACAGATGAGGCTTATCGAAAAGAAGGTTTTGAAGTAACTTCTGATCTTTCTGATTGTGATGTTTTATTTGGCGTAAAAGAAGTTCCAATTGAGGCTTTAATCAGTAATAAAAAATACTTTTTCTTTAGTCATACGATTAAAAAGCAACCTTATAACAGAGAATTATTAGCAGCAATTTTAGCTAAAAATATTGAATTATTTGATCACGAAACCATCATTAAAGAAAATGGTGCACGTTTAATTGGTTTTGGGCGTTATGCTGGAATCGTCGGTGTTTATAATGGTTTTAGAGCATTTGGTTTGAAAAATGAAACATTCAATTTACCAAAAGCAGCAACTTTAGACTGTCAAAAAGAATTAATAACCGCATTAAAGAAGATCAACTTATCAAACATTAAAATTCTTTTAACAGGAAATGGTAAAGTTGCTTATGGTGCTAAAGAAATGTTAGATGGCATGCATCTAAAACAAGTTTCTGTCGATGATTATCTAAATAATTCATTTGAAGAACCTGTTTATTGTTTGTTGGATGTGTTAGATTATAACAGACGTAAAAACGGACAAGTAATTGATAATAATGATTTTTATAAACATCCAGAAAAATATGAATCAGATTTTATGCGTTTTGCGAAAGTAACGGACTTTTTTATTGCTGGTCATTTTTATGGCACTGGAGCTCCTTATTTATTTACTAGAGAAGATGCAAAGTCTAAAGATTTTAAGATAAAACTTGTGGCAGATGTTTCTTGTGATGTTGATGGACCCGTAGCTTCAACACTAAGAGCCTCGACAATTGCTGAACCTATTTATGGTTATAACCCGCAGACAGAATCTGAAGTTGATTATAAAGATGAAAATGCTATTGTAGTAATGGCTGTAGATAATTTACCTTGTGAATTACCCAAAGATGCAAGTGAAGGTTTTGGTGAACTATTTTTAGAAAATGTAATTCCTGCTTTTTTTAATAATGACAAAGATGGTGTTTTAGAGCGTGCTAAAATGACAGAGAATGGAAAACTTACTGACCGTTTTTCATATTTACAAGATTATGTTGATGGCAAAGAATAAATGATGGAAGACAAGCAATTTCTAATCGATTTATCAAAAATGAAAATGCCTTTTGGTAAATATAAAGGCACTTTTTTAATCGATTTGCCAGAACATTATATTGTTTGGTACAAAACTAAGGGTTTTCCTGTGGGTAAATTGGGTAAGCAAATGGGATTAGTACACGAGCTGCAACTAAATGGTTTAGAAGATCTTGTTAGAGAGATTAGAAGGAGGTATTAATTATTTGACTAAGATGCCATAAGTTACATGTGCGATTCCTAAAATAGATAGTGCAGAGTACCAATAGTTCGGTATTAAAAAACACAATAAAGCTAAACCGAAAGCTAAACCTGAAAGAATAAGTAGTTGTTTTCGGTATTTGCTTTTTAATATATATAGCATTACCCCATATAGGAGTAAAAAAGAGGGTGTTATATAATTAATAAAACCAGCATTCATTAATAAAATAAGTGAGGTGAATAGTAACGTAATGAGTAATAAATATTTAAAAGCTACTTTTTTCGTCTTAGAATTCCATAATTTGAATTGATACTTTTTAGCAGCTCTTCTACCTTTCAATATCACCGCCATGGATGAGAATATAAAAACTAAAAAAAGAATCGCTAAAAAAAGAATTTCAATTATTTCTGCAGACAGCATACCTAACGGATTGTCATCAATCAAAAAACCATTTAAAATACTCTTTATTAAATATGCACCACCAATTATATAAAAGCCAACAAGAACACTTGTAAATCCTTTTATAATTAGGTTTACATCGTAATTATCGTGTAAATAGTGATTTTTGCTCATGATTTTATAACGTAGGCTAATATACAAAATTTACACACGACTTTTATTCTTTGTAAAAACGTTGCTATTTTAATTTTTAAACGATCTTGTAGAAATTGAGTTTTAGAAGGAACTAAATAATAGTTGTTTTAAGGGAGCGACAATCCAACAGTGAGAACAAAAAGATTCTCTATAAATTATTAATAGTTTTTCTAATAGCAACTAAATTCGTTAAAAGGGTTTCTAAGTTGTCTAAATGCAACATATTTGCACCGTCACTTTTTGCATTTGCAGGATCGAAATGAGTTTCTATAAATAGTCCGTCAACATTATTTACAATTCCAGCTCTAGCAATAGTTTCTATCATTTCTGGTCTTCCACCCGTAACACCGGCAGTTTGATTTGGTTGTTGTAAAGAATGCGTAACATCTAAAATTGTTGGAGCAAATTCGCGCATTTCCGGAATTCCTCTAAAATCAACAATCATATCTTGATAGCCAAACATGGTTCCCCTGTCTGTAATCCACGCTTTATTAGAACCCGCATCTTTTACTTTTTGCACGGCGTGTTTCATCGCACCCGGACTCATGAATTGTCCTTTTTTTAGATTGACAACCTTTCCAGTTTTGGCCGCTGCAACAACTAAATCTGTTTGACGCACTAAGAAAGCAGGAATTTGTAAAACATCGACATATTCTGCCGCTTTTATAGCATCAGAAACTTCGTGAATATCTGTTACCGTTGGTACATTAAACGTTTCAGAAACTTTGCGTAAAATTTTTAGTGCTTTTTCATCTCCAATTCCAGTAAAACTATCAATTCTGCTTCTGTTTGCTTTTTTAAAACTTCCTTTAAAAATAAAAGGAATTGCTAATTTATCAGTAATCGTAATTATTTTTTCAGCAATTCTTAAAGCCATTTCTTCGCCTTCAATAGCACAAGGTCCGGCTAAAAGAAAAAAGTTGTTAGCGTCTGTGTGTTTTATATTTGGAATTTCAGATAAAATCATTTGTAAAAATTTTTGACAAAAATACATAAAAATTAGGTGTTATAAAACGATAGGTTTTTCAATTTTGACGGAAGTTCAGAAATACAAGTTATGTTGTTTTCGTAATGTTATTTAGAATTTTTTTTCTATTATATTGATTATATTTATCCTTTTAAAATCGAAATAAAATGAAAAAAATATTTATCACTATAGCTGCATCAGTATTTATAATTTCTTGTAATGGTAAAAAAAATGTAAATCAATCTATTGTAAGTTTTGTAAAGACGAAAATAGTTGAGAGTGCATTTTTTATAGATTCATTAACTGTTAAAAAACATTTATATACACTTGCTTCTGACGAGATGGAAGGCAGAAAAGCAGGAACTTTAGGTATTGAAAAAGCAGCAAAATATATAGAAAATGAGTTTGAAAGAATAGGTTTAACCACTTTTGAAAATTTAGAAACATACAGACAAACCTTCAATTTTACGCCGAGAAGAACTAAAGAAGAGATTACTAGTGCCAATATTATTGGGGTCCTAGATGGTAAAAGTAAAAAAGATGAATATGTAATTGTTTCTGCACATTATGATCATTTAGGAATCATAGGAAAAGAGGAGGATAGTATCTATAACGGTGCAAATGATGATGCTTCTGGAGTTACAGCAGTTTTAGCTTTGGCAGAATATTTCAAGAAAGTTGGTAATGAAAGAACGATTGTTTTTGTTGCTTTTACTGCTGAAGAAATGGGCTTAATTGGTTCTACTTATTTTGGAAAAGGTATTGATGCCAGTAAATTTGTAGCAGGAATTAATTTAGAAATGATTGGTAAAGTACCAAGTTTTGGGCCTAATACTGCATGGTTAACAGGTTTTGAGCGTTCAGATTTTGGCAAGATTATTCAGAAGAATTTAAAAGGAACAGGCTATCAATTGTTTCCTGATCCCTACAAAAATTTTAATTTATTTTTCAGATCAGACAATGCTTCTTTAGCACGTTTAGGTGTGCCCTCTCATACTTTTTCTACAACACCAATAGATGTGGATAAAGATTACCATAAAGCTTCAGATGAAGCCGAAACGTTAAATATTACAGTGATTACACAAACAATTCAAGCGGTTGCAAAAGGAACAGAAAGTATTATTAATGGAATAGATACTCCCACAAGAGTTGTTTTAGACAATAGTAGAAAATAATGGTATATGGGTAAGGTTTAGTAGATAGAATCTCATAATGTTTTATTTAAAAAAGTATGTTTGAACATAAGAAAATCCTCTAAAAATTAATTTAGAGGATTTTTTATTTGATTAAAGGTTATTATTTAAAACTGATACCTAACAGCTAAAGCAATATCAGAATTTAATCCATCTATACCACCTGCAACACCAATTTCTGGCCTATAATCTAAGGATAGTAGCACAGGTGCATCGAAATTATATTCAATTCCCACAACACCAGCTCCATAAATTCCGGTTCCGTTTGCAGATACTAGACCGCCTCCAACGCCAGCATACCAATTAAATTTATCTTCTAAATTCCAAATCCATTGATACAAACCAGTTGCTTTAAAATTCGTAAACTCATTTGCCAAACCTAAATCTATTTCTAGTCGATTATTGTTTCCTAAAGATTTTTGGTAAGAAATCTCACCACCAACTCCATTTCCACCGCCAAAACGCAATCCAATTGCATTGTCAGAAATATCTTGAGCATTCATTGTGAAAAATGTGGTAAATACTATACCAATACATAAAAGTGTTTTCTTCATAGTTTTAATTATTTTTAATGTTGATAATTGGACAATAAATATGCCAAACTATTTTTTTGAAACATTAATTCTTACTCCTTTTGAATGACTGCTAAATTCTGTTACTAAAATTGCCAGCATTATTAATTCGAACATCATCTTCAAAAACATAAACTCTTTTTGGTAATCTTTCAACAAAGAAAATGGTGGAAACCTCTTTTTGTGCTTTCATAACTAATAGATTTTTGCGACCAAAGTGCGCTTTCATCAGTTTTAAAAAAAATCATTAGTTAGTAAACTGCTCTTTTGTGTTATTAAACCTAATTTTTATTTTAGTTTCGCTTTAAAGATAATTAATATTGTAGAAAGCTTTTGTATTTTTACTCTTTTATAAACCTTGTATATGAACATTCATTTTATTGCTATTGGAGGTAGTGCGATGCATAATTTAGCAATTGCTTTGCACCAAAAAGGATACCAAGTTTCTGGAAGTGATGACGCAATTCATGATCCATCAAAAGCTAGATTAGAAAAATATGGTTTATTACCCAACGAGTTTGGATGGTTTTCAGAGAAGATTTCGTCAGGTTTAGATGTTATTATTCTAGGCATGCATGCGAAAAAAGATAATTTAGAATTGTTAAAAGCACAAGAATTAGGCTTAAGAATTTACTCGTATCCAGAATTTTTATATGAACAATCTAAAGATAAAACCCGCGTTGTAATTGGGGGTTCTCATGGAAAAACGACGATTACTTCAATGATTTTACATGTATTAAATTATCATGAGAAAGAAGTGGATTATATGGTTGGTGCTCAATTAGAGGGTTTTGAAACGATGGTGCATTTAACGGAAGAAAATGATTTTATTGTTTTAGAAGGAGATGAGTATTTAAGTTCACCGATAGACATGCGGCCTAAATTTCATTTATATAAACCCAATATCGCTTTGTTAAGTGGTATTGCTTGGGATCATATCAATGTGTTTCCAACGTTTGATAATTATATAGAACAGTTTAAAATCTTTACAGATTCTATGGTTCATGGAGGAAGTATGGTGTATAATATAGACGATGAATGTGTAAAAGAGGTGGTTCAATCTTCAGAAAATCATATTAAAAAATATCCATATAAAACTCCTGAACATTTTATAGAAAACGGAATTACGTATTTAGAAACTGCTGAAGGAAATTTACCCTTAGAAATTTTCGGCAAGCACAACTTACAAAATTTAGCAGGCGCAAAATGGATTTGTCAACATATGGGAATTGATGAAGATGATTTCTATGAAGCTATTGCAAGTTTTAGTGGAGCAAGTAAGCGTTTAGAAAAGATTGTTGAAAACCAGTCAACAGTGATTTTTAAGGATTTTGCACATTCACCAAGTAAAGTAGCAGCAACGACAAAAGCGGTAAAAGAACAATATACTGAAAGAACAGTCTTAGCTTGTTTAGAATTGCATACCTATTCTAGCCTAAATGCTGAGTTTTTATCAGAGTACAAAGGTGCCTTAGATTTTGCCGATAAGGCGGTTGTTTTTTATTCTCCTGATGCTGTAAAAATTAAACAATTAGAAGAAGTTACGGAACAGCAAATAGCGAATGCTTTTGAACGAGATGATTTAATTATTTATACAAACCCCAAAGAGTTTAAGAACTTTTTATTCAAACAGAATTTAGTAAAAACAGCAGTTGTTTTAATGAGTTCGGGTAATTATGGAGGTTTGGATTTTGAGGCAGTTAAGCGTTTGGTTTAGGTTTTTTTAAACCAAGTTGGATCCAGATTTCTTTTTTTAGCCAACTTTTATCAGAAAGCTTTTTAAAGACATAGGTTCTATGTTGGCTATCGAAGAAAGATTTATAAATAAGAGAGAGCCTGTTTCTGAATAAAAGTTTTTTTGCCTTTTTTCTATTATTAACCTCGGCTTTAGATGGATTTAGAATATTTTCATTAAAAATCTTTACGTACTTATCAGTTTTTACATTCCTCACATATTCTAAAGAGTTTACTTGCCCAAACGTAATATGGCAAATAGCTAAAAAACAGTTTAAAGGGTTTTTTAAGGTGTTAAACTTTGAAAAAGCATCTTTAACTATTGTCTTTTTTGATAATAAAAACACATCATAGGCATTTCTTAAAGCAATGTTTTTATAGTGCAGTCCATCATCGTTAATTTGTTTGGCAATTATTGATAATGAGAACTGATCATCATAACTCATTACTGTTACATTATTAATTACTTGACAATCATTTTTTATAATCCCATAGTTAAATTCATGTGCAAATTTTTCTATTAATAGTTCTTTATGAATTTCTACAGCGGCAATTCTGTTTTTCTTTTTTAATCTTGGGTAATGTTTGAACTGCGGATAATCATAGGTTGTTTTGTGTACTTTCGAATAACTATTTGTGGTTAGAATTTCAATAGCTTTTGGGTAATCGCTCTTAGAAAAAATGAAATCAATATCACCTACCATTCTCTCAGCAATATCTTCATATAAACCCTCTAATAAATTTCCTGTCCCTTTTAAGAAAATAGGAGTGATGTTGTTTTCTAGTAAAAGTTGGTTTACTTCTTTAGCTTGCTCAATAATTTGCTGATTTCTTTCGCGATTTAAGTCTGTGATATATTTCATATACTCAACCAAATCCGAGGGCAAATACGCAAGAAAATGAACTCGTTTTAAATTACAATATAAGGCAGGAAAAACAAGATGAGCAGTGCTTACTTTTACAACAACTTCCCAATCTATATTTTCTGATTTTAATTCTTTTTCAATTTCTTTTCTGTTTTTTTCTTCCAAAGAAATAGTTAAACAGTTTCCAATAAAAAATAATGCTTCTTTATAAGTCATTTTTAAATATTTTAGAAACAGTTTCTAACATTTTTTCATTATTAGAATATGTTAATTGGTAACAGTTTAAACCGTCAAACCAATCTAAAAATATTTGGGCATTTTCTTTTATCGGAGAAAGCCAAGAATCTGGCACTAATTGCTGAAATGCATCAATTTTCGAAATTTTATTACAAACCATGTCAGCATCTTTTTTGTACTTTATAAAAATCAAATCGTTACAAGGTAAGTGTGCGAAAAAATTATTATTGTTAGGCTTTAAATAACGTACAATTTTATTTAATCGTTTAAAATGATATTCAGCTGAACCCGCTAATTCTGGGTATATGGGAAGTAAAGTTTCTAGACTATTTTTTTTAATTGATATCGCCGCAGGAAAACTATACACTTCTTGTCTTTGTGCATCTACAGGAACAAAATCATCTGCTAAGCATGTAAAACCATTTGCTTGTAATATTGCTAAAGAAGTACTTTTTCCGTTACCAGAATCACCTAGAAATAGTATGGACTTTTCGCTATTACTAACTGCTGAAGCATGAAAAACACCTAACCATTCTTTTTCTTCTTTTTGATGAATTTTTTGAATCAATTCCATTGAGAATTTCCCCTGAAAATAATGAATGTTATGCTCGTTCCAAGAATCAATAAACGTATTGTTTACATAAAGGAAAATATAATTATTTGTGAAAAAAACTTCAAATTCATTTTGAAATTCAGAGACTTTATCCATCACTAAATGTGCAAATTTTGGGTGCACTAAAGAAAGCTCTTTGTCACTTAAAAATGAAACTTTAAAAACAATATTGTTGATTTTATAATATTTTATAAATTCAAAATTTTTAGGTCTTTTAATATTTTTAAGATCATTTGCTATTTTAATGTTTTCAGAATTACCTTCTTTAAAGAATTTTTTTTGAAGTTCTAAAATAAACTCAATAGAGTGCTCTAAAGGAACCTCCAATTCTTTTGAGAGTGTTTTAGCAATTTCATTAACTGGTATTCCTTTGTTTATAGACTTTAAAATATCTGCTGTAATATTTTCTAATATTACATATTCATTCGTGCTTTTAAACCAGGAAATAGTTTTTTTTTCAATAAGTTTGTAGAGAATTGTTGTATCGTTCATAAAGTATAAAACGAGTTATTTTATATGTATTGGCAAAAAAAACACCTCAAAAGCTGAGGTGCTATAGTAAGTATTTATTTTTTTTAAAAAGTAGTATCTGACGTATTATCTGGAGCAGCATCACCTGGAGCAGCACCCCAACTTGGACCTTCCAAGCCGCTCCAAGCTTGAGCTTTTTGCGGATTCAGTAGCATATAGGTGCCTACTGCAGTTAAAGCTGCGTATTTACCATAATTACCTATTTTCTTAATAGCATCTTTCCGAGTTATTTTTTCTTGGTTGTTTTCGTTGTTGTTCATTACGTTTTTATTTGAATAGCAAAATTAACTTTTTTTTTTATTTTTTTTTAACCAGAAAGCAGACTAAGCTACTATTTTATAGCTGAAAATTATAAGTAATACTACATTTTTGCATTAATTACACTTTTTTCTAATTATTCTAAAATTATCTTTTTGCTACATTTTTCAGTTTTGGTATTTAACTGAACTATATAGATTCCTAAAGATAATTTTGGTAAAGATATGAATTTCTCGCCATTTGATAAAAAATCAGTTTGAAAAACTTTTTCGCCCAATATATTAAACAATTTTAGATTTGTTTTCCCTTGATATAAACCAACAATTTTTATTATTGAGTTCTTGACTTTGTAAATACTTACGTTTTCTAAAGCGATATCATTAACATTTAAAATTGATTCTGTAGAAGTATGTAAAAAGAACCTGCCGATTCCATATAAAGGTTCATTTGAATGAATTGTTTAATTACTATCTACTTCGTCTAGTCTTGTATAAGTATTGTTTTCAATATCTGCCAGATACACCTTCATGCCTGAAGGTAAGTTTAGGGCTTCAGCATTAAAAGTAATATCTTTATTAGCATCTGTATTGATACCAATAGGTATTATCATGTTTTCATAATCTGAATTTGGTAAAGACTGAATTGCATATTTAATTCCATCTACATAATTAAGTTCGTCAGCAATTAAATAAGAATAAATAGCAAAAGGATGAGGAACGCCGCCAAATAGTTTTCCATCATGACCATTATCAAATCCAGTAGTAGTTCCATCTATATAATATATTTTAGCGGTTCTGTTATTTTCACCATCTGTAAAGTTTAACCTAATTTCTGGATTTGAATTACTTTTTTGAAAGGTATCTGTAGTATTATGACTTTGTTTCGATTTAGGTATGGAAAGATCTCCGGAGGTACCATTAGATTGCACAAAGAATCCTTGTCCAGGGGCTATTTTAAAATCATTTGTAGTTATTTTTGTGTCATAATTGCTCGTGTTTTGATTCCATACCCAAATAGTTTGTGTGTCTAGTAACCCAGTATTTGTAGTTAATAATGAAGCACTATTAATATATGATGGATATGGGTTTCCTATTAAATTATAACCATTTCCTGTGGTTGTTAATGCTATCGTTGTATCATCAACCTTTAGGGTTCCTGTAAAAGATATATTTCCAGGTTCTGCACCATTTGATCTTTTTACAGAATACCCTTTACCTGAAGTAAATAAAGTGCTTACTCCACCAGCTTGAAAATGCAACCAAGAATCATTTTCAGTTTTATAAGGTGCAATAGCTCTACGACCAAGTGGTCCTGAAGCAATACTGTTAGCAGAAACATAGTCGTCGTCATAGGTTTCTCCTACTACTGGAGCCGAAACCAAATACCAATTTTCAGTAACTAAATTTCTGTTATAAGTAATGTTTCCAGTAACGGTAGAAGTGCCTTCTGCTATTAAAGTTGCTCCAGACTCAATAGTAATGCTGTTTATTATTAATGCAGATCCATCAGGTACTGTTGGGTAATTAGTTAATCCATTTGGAATAACAATATCATCAGACACTAAAGGAATAGCTTCAATGCTCCAGTTTGTATCCTTTGACCAGACATTATTTGTGGCTCCAGCCCATGCTATATAAGAACCTAAATTAACAGAAGTTGCTAAGGAAGTACAATCTGCTCCATCTAGATTATCTGGACCGGCATAAGTAAAATCATCTTCTTTAAAAGTACTTGTATTCGCTGTTTTTTGATATCAAAAAAAACTAGCTAAAATTAATTTTTACGCCAAAAGAATGGTGTAAATAAAATTAGAACTGTAAACAATTCTAAACGTCCGATCAACATTAAGAAAGAACAAAACCATTTAGCACTAGTAGATAAATGTGAAAAATTATCTACAGGACTAACAGAGCCTAAAGCCGGACCAATATTACCTAACGAAGATGCTGCAGCACCCAAAGCAGATGAAAAATCTAATCCTAATAATGTAAGTGTAACTGACGCCAAAATAAAAATAAGCATGTAAATTATAAAGAAAGAAATAATGTTTAAAACAATAGCCTGACTTACAGGTTTACCGTCATATCTCACAGGGATTATCGCATTTGGATGTACTGCTTTTTTAAACTCTAAAAAGCTATTCTTTAACATAATAATATGTCTTACTACTTTTACACCTCCACTTGTAGACCCCGCAGAACCTCCTGTAAAAAAGAGGGCAAAGAAAATACCTGTAGCAAAAAAGCTCCACATGGTAAAATCGGCAGTCACAAAGCCTGTTGTAGTCACTACGGATGTTACCATAAATAATGCATGTCTAATAGCACTTTCTGCTTCACCAAAAACTTTTGGATGGGCAATTGTTGTGTGTAAATTTGGATCTTGAAAAAAGTAAATTAAAATGGTTATAATTGCTGAAACGCCAATAATTCCGAATAAATAATATTTAAATTCTTCACTTTGAAAAACTTTCTGAATCTTTCCTTTTAATGCGAAATAGGTCAATACAAAGTTAGTACCTGCAATCAGCATAAAAAAGATAATGATATACTGTACATATGGTAGGTTGTTATAAAAAGCAACACTATTGTTTTTAGTAGAAAAACCTCCAGTGCTAACGGTAGCCATTGCGTGGTTTATGGCGTCGAACCAGGTCATTCCTGCCACTTTTAATAAAAAGAATTCAGCAAAAGTTAATACAACATAAATTAAATACAAACGTTTTGCAGTGTCTGTAATTCTTGGATGTAATTTATCTGCAGATGGTCCAGGGGCTTCTGCTAAAAAAAGCTGCATTCCTCCAATTCCTAGGAGTGGAAGTATCGCAATTGTAAGAACAATAATTCCCATTCCACCAATCCAATGTGTTGCACTTCTCCAAAAAAGAATGCCTTTTGGCATAGATTCTATGTCCGTCAAAATAGAGGATCCCGTAGTTGAATAACCCGAAATGGTCTCAAAAAATGCATTAGAAACATTGGGTATTGCGCCAGATAATAAATAGGGTAACATTCCTGTAAAGGAAAGAATTAACCAACCTAAAGTAACAATTAAATACCCTTCTTTTTTTTGAATATTTGTACTTGTAGGTTTGTTTAAAAAGTAGAGTATTAGGCCTATAAAAACGGTAATAATTCCTGCATTTAAAATTCCACTTGCTTGGCTTTCATTATTAAAATAACTAAAAGGAAATGCAATAAACATAAACAACCCATTAATAATTGCTGTAATACCTAAAAAGCGATAAATTATTTTGAAGTTAAACGTTCTCATTTTAATTAAATAAACCTTCTACTGCTGTTATAGCCTCTGGTAAGCAGAATACAATTACTTTATCGCCACTTTGTATTTGCATATCACCAGAAGAGATTAATGCTTTACCATCTCTAATAACTCCACCAAAAACAGCTTCTTTTGGAACCCGTAAATCTTTTATTGGTTTTTTTGTAACTTTTGCATTCTTTTTAACTTCAAATTCAAAAACCTCAGCATCAATATTATGAAGGTTAGCTAGTTCTAAAACACCACCCTTTCTAATATGTTTAAAAATGTTACTGGCTGCAATTAATTTTTTATTGATAAGAGATTGAATTCCTATAGTTTGAGAAATATCTATATAATCCATGTTTTCTACCAAAGCAATTGTTTTTTTTACTCCTTTAGATTTTGCGACCAAACAAGACATAATGTTTGTTTCAGAATTACCAGTAACTGCAATAAATGCTTCAGTTTCTCTTATGTTTTCTTCTTCTAATAATTCTAAATCTCTACCATCACCGTTTATAACTAAAGTATTGGTTAAGGTTTCTGCAAGGATCTCTGCTCTTTCTCTATTTTTTTCAATCAACTTTACTTTAAAGTTGTCTTCACAAAGCTTTCTTGCTGTTTTTTCCCCAATACTACTTCCACCAAGAATCATTACATTCTTAATATTGAATTGTTTTTTTCCAATTATTGGATACAAGTCTTTCATACTGTAATTAGGTACAGAAAAATAAACCTGATCATCTAATTTATAAGCAGTATCTCCTCTAGGAATAATCGTTTGAGAAACATTTTCTCTTTTGATCGCAATTGCTACAAAATCTACATTCGCAAACTTTTTTGTAGCTTCCTTAACGGTTAAATCTACTAAAGGTGATTTATATGAAAGAGTAGTTCCCATTACATTAAACAAACCCCTTTCAAATTCTATAGTATCATTAAATGAAGATTGATTTAGTAGCATTTTTATTTCATTTGCCGCTAATTCTTGAGGAGAAATCATAAAATCTACTCCAAATTTTTTGAAATCAACTTCACAATCATTTAAAAACTCGGGATTGTCTATTCTTGCAATTGTTTTTTTTGCTCCTAAAGATTTACCAATCACAGAAATCGTGAAATTGGTATTCTGACTATCGGTAACAGCAATTAATAAATCGGCAGAATCAATACCAATTTCTTTCAAAAGTTTTATTGAGGTTGCATCTCCTTTTTTTGTAATTACATCTAAGTGACTGTTTAAGTAGTTCAACTTTTCACCATCAAAATCGATAATATAAGTATCTTGAGATTCGTAAGAAAGTAGCTTTGCTAAATGAAACCCAACGTCTCCTGCTCCGGCTATAATGATTTTCATATTTAAAAGATAGAAATAGAATACAAATATATCATTAGTTTTGTTGCAAATGAAAATAAAAGGTAGTTTTCAACTTCTGCTTAATATTCAAAAAAATGATTTTATTTCTCTTTTTTCACAAGGAATAGATGTTTTAATTTTATTACCGAAAAAAATAATTTTGTAAAAACAAAACAAATGAGCTTATACGCTGACAGGTAAATAAAATGAGTTGTTGTCACTTTACTCTTTTTAAAATTGTTTTCCAGTCAAAGTAGAAAGGTTCTAAGAAGTTGACTAAAAACAAAATCTATTTTTTTCTAAGTAACTTATTACATTTAAATCTAGGGAAAAGGGCGCTTATAATAATGTACATATTGTCATGCATCAAGAAGATTTTATATAGAAATATTTTTAGAAGAGATAGTCGTCTAATGTTTATTAGGATTTCTTGAAACGGAACTTTTGAAGTTTCTATAAAGATCCATTTTAAACCAATTGTAGTTAATTTCCAATTTTGTATTTTTAGAAAAAAAAGAAAAATGGAAAAGTTTACCATCAAATCTTGGGCATTAGATGACAGACCCAGAGAGAAGTTGTTAGCAAAAGGAAAAGCTTCACTTTCTGATGCAGAACTTATTGCCATACTTATAAGTTCTGGTAATAGACAAGAAAGTGCTGTTGCCTTATCAAAAAGAATTCTAAAATCTGTAAATGGAAATATAAATGAACTGGCAAAATTATCCGTAGAAAAACTTACCACGTTCAAAGGAATCGGAGAAGCGAAAGCAATTGCAATTATTACAGCCCTTGAATTTGGAAAAAGGCGACAATTAGAAATTGCCTTAGAAAAACCAAAAATCACGAGTAGTAATGATGTTTTTCATTTAATGCAAACTATTATTGGTGATTTAGAACATGAAGAATTTTGGGTTCTTTTTTTAAATAACTCAAATAAAGTATTGTCAAAAAAACAAATAAGTAAAGGAGGGCTAACAGCCACAATAGTTGACATTAGATTGTTGTTTAAAAGGGCATTAGAATTAGCTTCAGTGGCCATAATTGTTTGTCATAATCATCCCTCAGGAAAATTAGAACCGAGTGCTGCAGACAAGCAGCTTACTCAAAAAATTAAACTAGCAGGAACAACTTTAGATATTAAACTCTTAGATCATTTAATAATTACCGAAAAAGCGTATTTTAGCTTTATAGATGAAGGATTAATCTAGTTTGCAGTTAATCCACCATTTAACAATAATTATTATTTATTGCTGTTTTCTAAAACTACGAAATGATAATTGAATTCTGCCAATTAAAGAAAAATGATATTAATTTACACACATAAAATAACACCAAGGGTACGTTATATCTTTAAACATATTATTACCAGAACTTTACTGATTTCTGTTGATTTTACTTCAAAAATTGAGGAATTCGTAGCTCATAATGGGCCAAAACTATCATATACAAAAGCATCTCTGGGAAATGAGTTTTTTATAAAAAGTAATGATTTATTATTTGAGCAAGGCGTAAATGATATGGATATTAATATCCAGAAATGGGAAGATGTTCCTTGTTTTTTTGCGACCAATTTAAAATCAACAATTCCATTTGATATTTTTGCAGCAAGTTTCTATTTAATATCAAGATATGAAGAGTATTTGCCGCACGTAAAAGATATTCATGGACGTTACACAGCAGAACAAAGTATGGCATTTAGACACGGGTTTTTAGAAAAACCGGTAGTCGATATTTGGGCATACAAATTTTTGATCATTCTTAAGCAAAAATTTCCAAATTACAAGTATGAAACAAGAGAGTATAACTACATTTCTACTATAGATATAGACAATGCTTTTGCATATAAACATAAAAACTTAGTAAGAACTATTGGAGGTTTTTTTAATGATTTAGTAAAGTTTAAATTACTAGAAACATGGAATCGTTTTGCGGTTATTTGGAATTTAAAAAGTGATCCTTTTGATACTTTTGATAAAATTTTAAGACTTAAAAAAGAATACAATGTAAAAACTATTTTTTTCTTTTTAATAGGTGATTATTCAACATTCGACACCAATGTTTCTGCATCAAAAATGAAATATAAATTACTTATAAAAGAAATGGTAGATTATGCAAGAGTAGGTTTGCATCCCTCTTATTTTACCATGCAAAATATAACACTTATAAAGAAAGAAAAAGAACGTTTAGAAAACATTACAAATATGCCTATAACTTTGTCTAGGCAGCATTATTTACGTTTTTCTTTGCCAGAAACCTATCAACATTTAATAGATTTAGAGGTAGAAGAAGATTATTCTATGGGCTATGCAAGTAATGTTGGTTTTAGAGCAAGTACTTGCACACCATTTTATTTTTATGATTTAGATTTTGAGATTCAAACACCTTTAAAAATATTTTCTTTTGCTTTAATGGATACTACTTTGAACGATTATATGAAGTTAACCCCAAAACAGTCATTGGGCAGGATTAGAGACTTAAAGAATGAAGTAAAAGCGGTAAATGGAACCTTTATTACGTTGTTTCATAATGAAAGTTTAAGTAATTATTTGCGATGGAAAGGTTGGAAGCGTTTGTATGAATCGATGTTAAAAATTGCCACTTCTTAGAATGATTCAATATATAAAAAGAAAGGATTTAGATATTTTAAAGTATGATGTTTGTATAGAAAATTCTATACAAAGCAGAATTTATGGTTTTTCTTGGTATTTAGATATCGTTGCAGATAATTGGGATGTGATGGTTTTGGACGATTATAAAGCTGTAATGCCAATTCCTTGGAAGTCTAAATATGGATTAAAATATATAAGTCAACCTTATTTTTGTCAGCAATTAGGTGTTTTTTCGAAAGAAAAGTTCACCAAAGAAATTCAGGAAGAAATCATTAAAAAGATACCTAAAAAATTTGTAAAAGTTTCATTGAATTTTAATTCTGACAATTTTTTGACATCCAATATGAAGCCTTTGAAAAATTATATTTTAATTTTAAATAACACATATGATACTCTTTTTAAGGCTTTTTCCAAGGGAAGAAAACATGCTGTAAAAGTTGGACAGAAGAATCAACTCCTACTTAATAAAACTACGATTTCAGAGCTTATTGATATGAAAAAAGAGTTTTATGCACATGGAAATTTTCCTATAATCGTTTTAGAAAAACTAACCAATTATGTTTTAGAAAATAATAAAGGGTTTATTTTGGGTGTTTTTAAAGATGGAAGTTTAATAGGTGGAGGTTTATTTTTAAAATCTAAAAATAGAATTACTTATTTATTTTCGTCATTTAATATGGATGGCAGAAAGCTGCAAGCAGCTAGTTTTTTAATTAGTAATATTGTAAAAAAGTATGAAAATTCTAATGCAATATTAGATTTTGAAGGTGGGAATTTACCAAATATAGGTTCTTTTTTTAAGAGTTTTTCTTCAAAGGATGAAGGTTATTCTCATTTAAATTATATTAATATTATTTCATTATTTAAAAAATCATGAAACAAATTTCATCTTTTTTTTTAAAAAAACTTATATCCACGTCTAATCAACGTATTATAGTCCCGTTTTACCATAAAGTTTGTGATGAGAGAAATACATTTTCGGACCATTTATATACACCTAGAAAAATTTTAGATTTTAATAATGATTTAGCGGTGTTATGTGAATTTTATACGCCAATTTCTATGACTGAATTTATAGATGTTTCTTTAACAGAAATTAAATCAAAACAAAATTATTTCCATTTAACTTTTGATGATGGTTTATCTAATTTTCATAAAGTTGTTGCGCCTATTTTATTAAAAAATAAAATCCCAGCAACTGTTTTTATAAATTCTGATTTCGTAGATAATAAAGCTCTTTTTTATAGATATAAAGCAAGTTTATTATTCCAAGTTTACGAAAAATCATCGCAAAAAGAAAAGAGCAAGTTTCACGATTTTTTTAACCAGAAAAAAGAAATTAAAGAAAAGTTATTTAAAATAAACTATAATAACAAAGGAGATTTAGACAGTTTAGCTAACTTAGTTAATTATAATTTTGAAGAATATTTAGAAATTGAAAAACCTTATCTGACAACTACTCAAATTCAAGGATTGATAGATATGGGTTTCACAGTTGGGGCACATTCTAAAAGTCATCCACTATATGCTGATATTAGTTTTCAGGAACAAATAGATCAAACTAAAGAATGTGCAGATTGGCTTGAAAAAAGGTTTAATTTAGATTATAGTGTTTTTTCTTTTCCATTTACCGACTTAAATGTGTCAAAAGAGTTTTTCTTAAAATTAGCTAGAGAGAATGTTTTAGATGTTAGTTTTGGGACAGCAGGAATTAAAAATGATGCGTTTAATACAAACTTCCATCGACTTTTTTTTGAGATAGGAAATCAAAATGCTAAAAGTTATTTAATAAAAGAATATATTAAATATTTTTTAAAAGCCCCATTTAATAAGAATATGATGCCAAGAAATTAATGATTTCAATACAAAAAATAAAACTTCAAGAATTAGATCATTATGTATCTTCTTCTGCTTTTAAAAAATTAAAACATAAGCCAATTTCATTTGCAAGAGTATCTTCATATTTGAATAACCCAAGAGCAAATAAAAATGATACAGTTTTGTATATGGCATTTTCTGAAAACGAATTAGTGGCCTATAGAACCATTCTGCCAGATGCTTTTTTTATAAAGAACGAAAAAGTTTCTTTTGGTTGGTTAAGTGGTAATTGGGTTCATGCTAAATATCGTAGAAAAGGATTCTCTACACTTCTTTTTAATGAAGCTTTAAAAGATTGGGCTTCTAAATTAATGTATACAAATTACGCTGTAGCATCAAAGTTGGTGTATGATAAAACCAAACAGTTTAATTTACTCTATGAGTTAAAAGGGACAAAATATTTTACTCGTTTTTGTTTAGCAGATATTTTACCATTAAAGAAAAATGTATTTAAAAGCACAAAAATTTTATGGGTAGTTTTTGATTTTTTTTTAAACATATTCTTAGATTTTAGAAACCTTTTTAGAAGTCAAATTACAGAAAATAATTACAAGATAAGAGTTAACGAAAACTGGGAAGACTCAATTTTAAAATTTTCAAATAACACCGGAAGTCAGAATTTGTTTCTAAGAAAAAACAAGGAAATCAGTTGGATTCAAAATTTCCCATGGGTTTTAACGAATACCGCGGCTAAAACATTCTCTAAAGCTTATTATTTTTCTCTTCATTCAAAAAAATTTGAATCAAATTTTTATACAATTTATAACGTAGATGAAACTTTAATAGGGTCTTTGTTCATGACGGTAAGAGATGGACATGTTAAAATTCCATACATGTATTTCTCTCAAGAAAATAGTAAAGAAATAGCTTCATTTCTATTAAATAAATGTGAGAAAATGAAAGTGAAAACTATTGTTATTTATGACGAAAGTATAGAGAAAGAATTAAATACTCAATTATCTTTTATTACGAAGAAAGCGTTTACACAAAAGTATTTTTTAACAGAGAAATTAGATGGCTTTTTAAATACAAGAGATGGTTTTGAAATTCAAACTGGAGATGGAGATGTTGTTTTTACTTAAAATGCTTACTCTTTTAAATTTAAATACTCTTGATATTTTTTAAGAATAGCTCTATTGAAAGTGATAGTTGTTAAATCTTCAGTATTTAAAACTTTACAGGGTTTTCAACTAGAATTGAATTGTTAAGAATGTTTTTTTTATAGCATTAGAACTCATAAAGAAAATTAGTTTTTATTTAAAAGAAGTTTTCTATAAAGATACCAGAACCAAATTAAAGATATTATACCTGTAAACCACATTAAAATTGCTGATGTAATAGCGGCACCTCTTATGCCGTATTTAGGAATTAAATAGTAATTTGTTATTATATTAATGATTAAGGCAAAACTTGCTATATAGTAGTTAATATGAGCTTTTCCAATAGATGATAACAAGTTACCAAAAAGGCCTCTAAAAATATATATACCGACAATTCCAAACATTAATATTAAAAAAGTGTCTACAAATTGAGTAAAGTTACTATCTAAAATAGATAGAATTTGCTCAGCAAAAAGAAAACTAAATGAAAGCAAAATAAAACTAACTATTAAAAAAAATAACATGTAACTTTTTATATAGTTCACAATGTAATTTTTATCATAAATCTTTTCTGTAAAAGCAACAAAATCGGTTGCAATAAATACTCTTGGGAGAAAGAGTAAACTAAAAGGAATCAAGGAAATATATCTATAATTGGTAATCATTTCTGTATCCTCTAGCAAATAACCTATTAATAAAATATCTATTACAAAAAGTAACTGAGTTACAACATTAGACAAACTAGCGAAAAAACCATATTTCCAAAATGAAAAATTGGTTATAGTCAGTTTTATTTTTGATGAAAAGTCAATATTTAACTTATTTATAAACAATAATGATGTTAACAAAGGAGTTGCTAAAAGAGCTATGGTGTAACCAATTTCTTGAAAGAAATAACTCAAAATAAAAACACTTAATAAAAGTATTATGCTATGCGAAAACTCAGTGTAAGCAAAAGATTTGTTATTATGTTGAAGTCTAAATTGAGCTCTTATAATTTCAAAAATAAAAGAAGGTAAAATTATAAATGATAAAATAACTACGTATAATTGTGTGTTTTCGAACTTAAATGGTACAAAAAAACTACTTAAAATTATAAGTGCGATGAGTACGAAAGAAGCTAAAACACCCTTACTTAAAACATATAAAAATAAACTATTTTTTTCTTTTTTACTCTTCAGTAAAGCACCATATCTTAGTAAACTTTGATTCAATCCAAAACCACTAATAGGAATTAAAAAAACAATTATATTATAAGCAAAAAGCACAACTCCTAATTCTTCATTAGAAATTAATTTTAGGGCTAACCAAGAAGCAATAAAAGAAAATATTCTTGCAAGCACGGTGGCTATAAAAACGTAGCTTCCTTTTCTACTTAAAAAATTTGAAATATATGTTTTTAATAAATTCATACTATGTTTTTAATGATTCGTAATAAAGCAAAGAAAATTTACTGGAAATTACTTTTTTATTAAATTTTTGTTTCACAAATGTATGCATTTTGGCAATGTCTAAATCAGCAAAAAGTGGCTTATAATTTAGAATTGAGTCAAATAATAATTGTTCATTTTTTATTGGAATTATCTTACAAAAGGGTAAATTTTTAAAATCTAAAGCAATTCCTGTATTTGTTGATATAACGGGAGTTCCACAAGCAATTGCCTCAGGAATTACAATTCCAAAAGTTTCATAATTACTAAAAGAAATACAAACTGAAGCTTTTTGCAAATGATCGATAATTTTTGAATGACTTTGATGTTCTAAAAATGAAATTTTACATTTTTTTATGTCGAGTTCGTTTATGTACTCTTTGTACTGATCACCACTATTACCAATAAAATTCCATTCAAAAAAATCTAGGTTTTTACTTAAAAGTTTTGCTACACGTAACATCCCTTTTATGTTTTTGTGTTCGTCTTTTAGGCTAGATATATGTATTAATTTTAAAAAAGAATCTTCTTTTTTTACCGGAATAAATAACTCGGTGTCAATAATATTGGGAACAATTTCATAATTTCCTTTAATACCTAAATCTATAAGATCTTTATAAAGATAGTTGCTTACTGGACAAACAAAAGAAGATTTTCTTACAATGCATTTAGATACTTGTTTCTGAAAAAAAGTAATTTTAGAGTTTGAATTTTTTAAATAACCTGTGTAATGTTCAGAAATTATGAAAGGAATTTTTTTAAACCATTTTAAATATAAGCTAAAAACTCCAAAAGGGAATGTTTGATTAAGATGAACAATATCAATAGAACCCGTTTTTTGTAATAAAGTTTTAAAAGTTCTAATATAAAAACATATTTTCTTAATTGGATTTGTAGTGTACTTAATATAAGCTATGTGAGTTTCAATGCCATTAATAGTTTCATTAGTGAATTCTATACGTTCTTTATTTTCTTTATCAGTAATAATATGAATAACGGTTACATTATGGTTCAAAGAAACAGCTTCTGCATGTCTTTGAATAAAGTCACCATTAGTTGGTGAAACCTTAGAAGGATACCAACCACATAAAAATAAAACATTCAATTTAGTACTCAAGAAAGTTAGTTTAGTTATCACAAATATAACGTAGAATAGCCTTTTTTAGTATTAAAATCCATACTTTTAACCGATGGATATACAACACGTCTTTTTTGATTTAGATCATACTCTATGGGATTTTGAAAAGAACTCAGATTTAGCGTTTAAAAAAGTTTTTGATAAACAAAACATTACGATAGACTTAAATAGTTTTTTAGAGGTTTATAAGCCTTTGAATATGGAGTATTGGAAATTGTATAGAGAAGAGAAGGTAACGAAAAAAGAGTTAAGATATAAAAGGTTAAAAAACACCTTTGATGCTGTAAGTTATACTATATCAGATGATTTAATTGATATTATTGCGATTGAGTACATAGATTTTTTGCCAGATTTTAATCATTTATTTGAATATACTTTTGAGATTTTAGATTATTTAAAAGATAAATATCAATTGCATATTATTACGAATGGTTTTGAAGAAATTCAAACTAAAAAAATGGAAACTTCAAAAATTTTAAGTTATTTTGATGTTATAGTAACTTCTGAATCTGTGGGTTTAAAAAAACCAAATCCAAAAGTCTTTAACTATGCCCTTGAAAAGGCGAATGCCATAAATACTACTTCCATAATGATTGGAGACAGTATAGAAGCAGATATAGAAGGTGCTTTAAGTGTAGGGATGAAGGCTATTCATGCAAATTTTGAAAAAGAAAAAGTTAATAATGTTAATTTTAACTCGATAACGTCTCTTTTAGAAATTAAAATGTATCTTTAAGAAGGAAACTAGTCTCTTAAAAACTTTTTATTTATGAAGTTCCTTAATAATACAAGCATACTAACTTACTTTTTTGTACTTATCTCATATTACAAAATTATCGATTTTAATCAATGGCAGAATTTTGTGTCTAAACCAATTCTTGGCTGAGTATTGAACTATTCTTCTTTAGTTCCCTCCAAATTTTTTAGTTCTTCATGTGTGCCAGAAAGTCAGATTTCTGATATAGCTGATATGAAATTTTCCAAAGAAAAATTATTAATCCATAATGATTATAGACAATATTGAGGCAAATATATAAGTTGCTGTAAGCTTAAGAACGAATGCAATTCAAGTAATTTTTTCTAATACCTTTTATTTATGAAATCCTCCAATTATATAAGCATACTAATCTGCTTTTTTGTGCTTACCTCATGTTATGAAAATTTAGATTTTAAACAATTTGATGATTTTGTATCCAAAAAAAAAATTACATTGGCACTGAACTATTTTTCTTTAGTTCCTTCTCAGTTTTTCAGTTCTTCAGGTGTTCCAGAAAGCCAGATTTCTGATATCACTAATATTGAAATTTTCCAAAATGAAAATCTTATAATTGACATAGTTAAGATTGATTTTAATACGGCAATAAAAAATGGATTTGACAGAGATATTACAATTACTGTAGAGTTTTTAAATAATGAGAATGCAGTAATATATACTTTTACACCTACTTCTATAGCGTCTAAGGATTTAAATTATAGATATTTAGAGGAAATTGAAATTGCATCTAATCCCGATATTGTCAATACAAGTAAAGTTAAAATTACGGTGTCGTTAGAAAATTCTGGAACTCCATTGAACTTGAATGATATAGCTAAGTTTGAGTTTAAGTCATCAATGACCGTGTACGTCGAATCAAGCTTTTAACATGAAGAATATATTATTTTTCTTACTGATTTTATCAATCGCTAAAGGTATTGGACAAAATAAACAGGTTTTGTATAATTTTGCAGAATTGCCGCAAACCTTACTTAGCAATCCAGGAACAGAAGTCAAATATAAATCCCATTTTGGAGTGCCACTATTTTCAGGTTTTTCTATGGATTTTGGTTCTTCAGGTTTCGTTTTAACAGATCTTTTTTCAATAGATAACAATAATATAAATGATAAAATATCTTCTGTTTTAAATAATTTAACAACAAAAGATTTTGTAAAATTTAATTCACAAAGAGAAATTATTACTGCAGGGTTTAGGGTCGATGATGCATATGTAAGCTTTGGCTTTTATAAAGAAATTGATGCAATTGTTTACTATCCGAAGGATGTAATCACTTTATTAAATGAAGGTAATGCTGCATATTTAAATAAACGCTTTAGATTCTCTCAACTACTTTATAAAGCTGATATTGTTGGTGTGATTCATGCAGGAATTACAAAAAAAGTAAGTAAGAAATTAACGATGGGCGGAAGATTTAAAATATATTCATCTGCTTTAAATGCTGAGAGTATTGGAAACACAGGGACTTTTACAACAGCTGAGGGAACGGATAATATTTACAAACATTATTTAAACAATATAAATATTAATATAAAATCATCGGGTTTGGTTGGTGTTGATGACGAATTTATAGATCAGCCAAGTGCATATTTAAATAATACTTTTTTGGGAGATAATCTAGGAGTTGGTTTCGATGTTGGTGCAACGTATCACATAACTCCACAGCTAGAGTTTTCTGGAAGTATTCTAGATTTTGGTTTTGTGCATCATAAAAAGAATATTAAGAATTTTACAGCGGTAGGTAGTTTTTTTACTGAAGGAATTAATTTGCAATATGATTCTAATAACCCTAAAAATTATTGGCAAGAATTAAGCGATAATTTTGAAGAACAAATACCTGCAAATGGAAATGGAGATTCCTATATTTCTTGGAGACCAACAAAATTAAATGCAGCTATGAAATATAGTTTTGGGGAAAAAAGGAGTGAAATTTGTTATGATGATACTTATAAAATTTTTTACACAGATGCTGTAGGAGTTCAATTGTATAGTGTATTTAGACCTTTAAGTCCACAATTGGCGTTCACCGCGTTTTATCAAAAATCGATAACAAATAAATTTCACACAAAATTAACATATACTGCTGATGACTTGTCGTATCATAATATTGGAGCTGGGTTTTCTGCACAATATGGCAAGGTAAATTTATATGGTATGTTAGATAATATTTTGGAGTACACGAATTTGTCTTCTGCAAATAGTTTGTCTTTCCAATTAGGGATGAATGTAATATTTAATTAAGATGTTAAAAGAAATAACTATTTTTCTAATGCTACGCTTTTCGTCAACATTTAATGTTCGATAATTATTAATTCATTCGAAAACAGTTTAAGAAAAATTCTAATAATTATATTTGCTTTTCCATTTGTTTTTTAAAGTTGTTTTAAACTGATTTTCTCTTGGATTATTTCCTGGTTCATACAATTTTGTTCCAGAAAGTTCATCAGGTAAAAATTCTTGTTCAATAAAATTGTTCTCAAAATCATGAGAATATTTGTAGTTCTTTCCATAATCTAAATCTTTCATCAATTTAGTGGGTGCATTTCTTAAATGCAAAGGAATAGATAAGTCTCCAGTTTTTTGCACTACTTCTAATGCTTTGTTTATGGCTAAATAAGAAGCATTACTTTTGGGTGAATTTGCTAAATATATGGCACATTGACTCAGAATAATCCTAGATTCAGGATGACCAATTATAGATACTGCTTGAAACGTATTATTTGCTAAAATTAAAGCTGTAGGATTTGCATTTCCAATATCCTCAGATGCAGAAATTAGCAGTCTTCGAGCAATAAACTTAACATCTTCACCGCCTTCAATCATTCTTGCCAACCAATATACTGCGCCATTTGGGTCACTTCCTCGTATCGATTTTATAAAAGCAGAAATAATATCATAATGTTGTTCCCCCGTTTTATCATATCTTAATGTGTTTTTTTGAACTTTCTCTAATACTAAGTCATTCGTAATTTCAATTTCATCATCAGTAGAAACCAATAACTCGAAAATATTTAAAAGTTTTCTTGCATCACCGCTCGAAACTTGCAATAGGGCGTCTGTCTCTCTTAATGTGATTTTTTTTGCCGATAAAAACTCATCTTTTTCCATGGCTCTATGCAGAAGAGCAATTAAATCGTTTTTATCAAAAGAATTTAAAATATAAACTTGACAGCGTGAAAGTAGGGCAGGAATTACCTCAAAACTTGGATTTTCTGTGGTAGCGCCAATTAAAGTGATCCAGCCTTTCTCTACAGCACCTAATAAAGAATCTTGCTGAGATTTACTAAATCTATGAATTTCATCAATAAATAAAATAGGATTTTTGGCAGTAAATAAACCTCCGCTTTTTTTAGCTTTTTCAATAACTTCTCTTACATCTTTAACTCCAGAACTTATGGCACTTAAAGTATAAAAAGGTCTTTTAGATTCTGCAGCAATAATATTTGCTAATGTTGTCTTTCCAATTCCTGGAGGTCCCCATAAAATTAAGGAAGGAATAATTCCTTGATGTATTAGATTTGTTAAAACACCATTTTTACCAACTAAATGTTGTTGACTAATATAATCTTTAAGTGTTTTAGGTCTAATTCTTTCTGCCAAAGGTTCATTCATTCAGTAAAAATACCAAAGATTTCTGACAGATAATGTAAAATTAGTGTTTGGTTATATTTTTGTTATTTTTATTGCTTATGAATAACAATAATCAATTAAAGCTCTCAAAGTCAATTTTTCTAATTCCAAGTGCCTATTTAATTGTAATATGGTTGATTTATTGGATTGAAATTCAGTTTGGGCTTAATTTTAATAAGTACGGAGTCTATCCAAGGACGATAGAGGGCTTTAGAGGTGTTTTTCTTACACATTTTATACATAGTAATGCTAGTCATATTTTGAATAATTCAATTCCTTTATTCGTGCTTTTAAGTAGTCTTTTCTATTTTTATAGAGAGGTTGCTTACAAGGTTTTAATTCTTGGAGGATTTTTAACAGGGTTTTTAACTTGGGGTATTGCCAGAGAATCCTACCACATTGGCGCAAGTGGAATAGTATACTTACTTTTTAGTTTCGTTTTTTTTAGTGGAATCATAAAAAAGCACTACCGATTAGTAGCGCTTTCTTTAATTATAATTTTTTTATATGGCAGTATGATTTGGTATGTACTACCCATAAAAGACGGGATGTCTTGGGAAGGACATTTGTCAGGTTTTGTAATGGGTGTCTTTTTTGCGTTTAATAAAAGAAATAAAGGAATTGTAAAAAAGAAGCATACATTTTCAAAAACAGAATTTGATTTGTTATTTGACGAAAATGGAAATTTCTCACCACCTAAAATAGATCAAAATCAAGAAAATGAAAATAGAGTAGAAGGATAGCTTAGACCAATCGCTGTCTTACGGTTTCATATAAAAAAGCACCACAAGCTACAGAAACATTTAAAGAGGCTATTTCGCCTAACAAAGGTAACTTTGCTTTGTAATCTACCATTTTTAGTATAGAAGGGTTTACACCTTTGTTTTCAGAACCCATTACAATAGCAATAGGTTGATTTAAATTAATATCATAAATAGAATCTTCAGTTTTTTCAGTTGCAGCAACCGTTTTAATTTCTGACCCTTGCAGTAAAAATAATGCATCTTTTATGTGATCAACTTTACAAATTGGTATTTTAAAAGCAGCACCTGCAGAAGTCTTTATAGTTTCAGCATTTACTGGAGCACTACCGTTTTTCTGAATAATTATTCCGTTAACACCCGTGCATTCTGCAGTTCTTATAATTGCGCCAAAATTCCGAACATCAGATAATTGATCCAAAAGTAAAAATAAAGGAACTTTATCGCTTTCTAATGTTTTTTCAATTAGCTCTTCTAAATCATAAAACTCAACTGGTGAAATTTGTGCAACGGCACCTTGATGATTACTGTTTTTAGATAATCTATCTAACTTTTCAACAGGAACCATGCTAGTAGTAAGGTTTTTAGTTTTAATTAACTTATTAAGTTCATAAAATAATTCGCCTCTTAGTCCTTTTTGTAAATACACTTTATTTATTGAAGATCCACTTTCTATTGCTTCAATAATAGCTCTTATACCAAATATGTTTGTTGTTTCGATCAAAACATTTTTATTTAAAAAAAAATCGTAATCTTTTGATTACGATTTTTTATACTCGTTTGTAATAAATAAGTTAGTTTATAGTAAAAGTCTTTTCATCTCCTCCACCATAGGCACCGTCTGTACTATATACTTGAACTCCATCGATAGTTATAGTAATTGCACCTGCACCATCTGAGTAACCATCATATACTTGAAATAGATAGTCTCCAGCAGGTAAACACATCCCATCCTTTTGAGTCGCTTCTGTACCAGCAGCATAACCACCAAAACCTGGTGTAGCATTATTTGATAAAACAATCACTCCTGCTGTTAGATCAATAACTCTCCAGTATACTTCTTCTGGGTAGGGATCCATTTCAACAGAAATTTTTAATTTACCTTCACCGGTAGGACAACCTTTAGCTACATTTAATGTAATGTTCTCACCAACAGACAATGCTGCTGTTCCATTCATTGCTATAGTTAAAGTTTTATCTTGAATAATGTCTAAATTAACGTCTTTAAAAATAAGATCAATAGATCCAACGTTAGAATTAGCAGGAATTGTTACCGAGGTAGGTGCTTCATAAGATGCAGCATCTAATGATCCCGTTAATGTTAACTCTATTGTTCTGGATTCACCAATAATGTTGGCTGTGTATATATTAATAGATTTTGTATAATCTTGTCCTGGACTAACAGTAATATCACCCAAGTATGATTCAAAGGAAGCATAATTAGTTCCTGGAGCTTCAACTTCATCTTCACAGCTGCTAAATATAGCTAAAGCTATAAAAAGGATTGAGTATAGTTTTAAATTTTTCATTTTTATATTTTATTTAGAAAGAATAGGAGACTAAAAAAAATCTCCTATTCAAACATTTTTTATTAATTATTTTGAGTTGATATGAAAGGATTAAATTGGATTTCACCTTCTGGAATCTCAAAAGTCATACGCTCATCATTGTAAGGAATTGTTTCTCCAACAAAAGATAAGTGGTTTGTACCTCGAGTTACACTAGCCTTATTACGTTTCATAGCTAAGTAACTTTTACCTTCACCCCATAATTCAATTCTAGTTTGTAAATATATCTCATCTTTCAATTGTTGACCAGATAAACCATCTATGTAAGAAGCGTCTGGAACTCTTTGACTAACTAAAGCTTTAAGTTCGGTTTTTGCCTGAGCATCATTATTTGAAAATGCTGCATATTCTGCTGCTAAAAGATGCATTTCAGCAACTCTCATGTAAACATAATCTGCTTTTACAATGCTTGAAGTACCATATCTTGTTCTATCAGAATCATAAAATTTGTTTAGAGGCATTAGGTGTGTATAAGCACCTGGGCTATCATTATATTGAGCTTTTCTTGCGTCATTAGCAGGAATTGCGTCAAAAAGAATATCATCCATAGATTTAGCATCCCCAAATGCTGGGTAACTATAACTATAATAATCCATTTGACCCCACCATGAAACTAAACCTAATCCAATCTCATCATTTAAGTCAACACCCCACATCCATCCTGGTGTATTCACATTATTGAAACCGCCAGTAATTTCAGTATCACTCATAAGAGCATAACCACCAGTTGTAGCTGCTTTAGCCATATCGTAGGCTTTAGCATAATCAGTACCTCTAGCACCTAACACATAGGCATATATACCTTGAGCGATTGATTGATTAATTTGAGTTTTGTTATCTCTTTGAAAACCATTTAAAAGTGAGATAGCATCTGTTAAATCAGATTCCACTAAGTCATAAATTTCACTAGCAGCTACTTTAGGACCATTTAAGTCAGTAGCACTGTAGTAAATAGGAAGTATTGGTTCACTAGCATCATATGATTTTTGGTAGAATTGTGCCAAATAAAAGTATGAGTGAGCACGTAGCGCTTTCGCTTGTCCCATAATAGCTTTATTTGCAGCACTTTCTGGGGTAATATCCATACCACCTAAACCATCAATTACCTCATTACAACTTCTAACGATTCTGTAGTAATATCTCCATACTTGTCTGTTATCTCCAAATGTAAAATCTAAAGGAGCTTGATATTCAGTAATTGAAGATCTATACCATCCATAAGTACTTGTACTTAATGCCATATCGCTGGATAGCATATCGCTAAATATATCATACGATTTATGACCGAAGTCATCATGTCCTGAAGTACCACCAGTTCTAGTAGTAAATGTTAGTGAGTAAACACCACCCATTAACGCACCTGAAACTTCGGGGTCAATAGCAGACGCTTCTTCAAGTTGAGAAGAGGTAAGAGAAGCAGAGCCCTCAAGAGCTGGTTTTTCTAAAAACTCGTCTCCACAGCTTACCATTGTAATAGCTAATGCTGAGAGTAAACTATATTTAAGTATTTTTTTCATTGTTTTGTTTTTTAAAATGTAGTATTAAAATTTTACTCTAACACCTAATGTCATTGTAGTCATTGGTGCATATAATCTTCGACCTGAATTTCCAGATTCACTAGTATTTGGTAGGAAACCATTTCGTGCAGTAGCATTAAATAAATTATCTGCAGCTAACCATATGTTAACAGTACTTAAAGATATTTTATCTAAATATTGTTTTGGTACATTATACCCAATATTAATATTGTTTAAAGCAATAAAATCTGTAGATGTAAGAAATCTTGTTGAATTAGAAGTTCCATTTACAATTGCATTATCCGATAATAAAGGAACATTAGTAATGTCTCCAGGCTTTTGCCATCTGTTCGCAATATCTGAGTGGTAGTTGTTACCAACAGCTCCAAAACGATCAGACATTAACTCTGCATATTGACCATCATAAGCATAACCTCCTACACTATATGTAAATTGAGTAGCAAAGTTAAAGTTACCTGCTTTTCCAGATAAACGGAAAGCACCTCTAACATCTGCGATAGCAGATTTATTGGCGTAAACGTCAGAAGCGTCAGAGTAGGTTTTCGTTACTCTTTTTTGGATGTTTGCACCAGATACTTTTGCTTGATATTCTACAATTGAACCAGTATTGTTGGTGATTGCTTCATCAGCCGGAACCCAAGAACCACTAGAGTATGAAGATGGCTCTCCAGTATCTAAAATTCCATTATTGTTTATATCATCGTAGTATTGATACCACATCGGAGCACCGTCAGATGGATCTACACCAGCCCATTCACGCATGTAGAAATCAAAAATAGATCTTCCTTTAGACCAACCATATGATCCATCAGGAGTCAATATTTGTGGTTCTCCAGTTGCTGGATCTAATGGCATTGTTTTAATTTCATTATTTACAATTTCTCCGTTAAAAGATAAATCTAAAGTGAAATTTTTATTATCAACGATATGACCCGTTAGATCAAATTCAATACCCTCGTTTATTAATTCTCCGTCATTTACTGTAATTGAAGAAATACCTTGTGAAGGACCTACAAAACGATTAAAGATTAAATTATCAGTAAGTTTATTGTAGTAATCTATATTAGCATCTAAATATTTACCAAATGACATTTCCGCACCAAATTGGTATTGTGTAGTTGTCTCCCAAGTAAGATCTGGGTTTCCATTAGCAGCTGGAGCTAAAGAAATACTACCTCCTAAATTACCTCCGTTGTATGTGTTGTATCCTGGATAAAAACCAGCACCCGCTTGATCACCAGTAATACCGTAAGAACCTTTCAATTTTAAGTAAGTTAAAATTTCATTGTCTTGTAGAAAATCTTCGTTACTTGCGATCCATGAAGCACCAATTGATCCAAATGTACCCCACTTTTCATTTACGAATCTAGAAGATCCATCTGTTCTAATTGAAGCAGAAAAGTAATATTTTTGATCAAAATTATAGTTTACTTGACTAAAATAAGATTCAATAGTATATCCTCTAGTAGAACCAGAAGGTAAACCTAAACTAGATTGAAAGTTATCTAAGTCATATAAAAATGGACTTACTTGTAATCCCTTAGAAGCAGAAGCGAAATTTTCTTCAAATTCAGTACTTTCGTGTGCTGCTAAAGCATCAAAAGAGTGATTTCCCCAAGAATTATTGTACTTAAGAATTTGTAAAATATTTTGTGTTAAGCTAGAACGATCGTTAATAGATATATCTCCACCAGTAGATTGCCCACCTCCGTAAAATTTATTTCTATAATCTCTGTTCTTTTGATTTGCATATTGTACACCATATCGTATTTGAGCACTTAAGTTATCCGTAAATGTAAAATCAACAGAAAAGTTACCATTCAATTCATGACGATTGGTACCATTGAAGTCATATTTAGCAGAACCAATTGGATTTAAACCATTAGCATTTGGTCTGTCTCTTAATCCTGATAGGGATCCATAATCATATTGATTACCACCATAGAAAAGATCTGGTACTAACTCTCCATTTTCATCTCTTAAAAATACAGGGAAAATTGGTGCCATTTTATCAGCAAATTCAAATACGTTTTCAGAACCTTCTATTTGACCGTTCGCAACATTTTCAGAATATGCATATCCAATATTTGAATTTAGCTTTAACCAAGGTTTAACATCACTTGTTAAATTTAAACGAGTAGTATATCTTTTATAACTAGTATTGATAGAGTATCCATTATCGTCTAAATAACCAAAAGAAGCATAGTATCTAGTGTCATCAGTACCACCACCCATTCTTAAATTTGTTTCAGTTCTAATAGCAGAATCAAATGCTACATCACCGTATCTTTGAGGAGTGTATTTTCTTGTTACACCTGAACGAACAAGGCCAGTAGCTGGATCTATTAATTCTGCACCACTCGCAGCATTCCACATGTTGTATCCTGGAGCGACATAGTTACCTGTAAACAAGTTTGCATTTGCATAAGCAATAGGGTCTGGGTTTCCAGTAATTGTACCTCTATTTTTAATACCTTCCCATACATAACCTATGTATTCTTCTGGAGAGGTAACAACGTCATATCTTGGAATAAGTTGATCATTTATACCAGTCTTAACATCAATTTCAATATAAGAGTTTGAAGCAGAACCAGTTTTTGTAGTAATTAGAACTACACCATTTGCACCTCTAGAACCATAAATAGCAGTCGCAGTTGCATCTTTTAAAATGGTTGTGCTAGAAATATCACTTGGATTAATTGAATTTATACTTCCAGAAAATGGAACACCGTCAACTACATATAAAGGATCTCTGTTTCCATTTACAGAGCCATAACCTCTAATTCTTATTGAACCCACGGTTCCTGGTTGACCTGATCCATTAATAACAGTTACACCTGCAACCTCACCCGTTAAGGCTTGAGATACATTTGAGAAGTTTTTTACTTCCAGTTGTTCTTGTTTAACAACGGATGCCGTTCCTACAAATGCTTGTTTCGTAGAAGTACCATAACCAACGATTACTACTTCATCTAAAACATTAGCATCTTCAGCCATCTTAACACTAATTGTGTTAGAATTACCTACGGTTCTTTCTGATACTTTATAACCAAGGTATCGAAATACTAATATTGCACCTGTATTTACTTTGATAGTATAATTTCCATCAAAATCGGTCTCTGTACCCGTAGCGCTGCCTTTAATTATAACACTTACTCCTGGTAAGCTTCCTGAATTATCAGTAACAGTACCCGAAATAGTCTTTTCTTGTGCGAAGGAAATTTGCACCAGAAACGCTAATAAAAGCGTTAAAATTCCATTAAACTTTGTCTTCATTTTATAATTATTTGAATTAATTAAAGTCAAAAGTCTTAAATTAAACTTAAAAAAACAATTTTTTAACACTAATTTGTTTAAAAAATATTGGATTTGTTTATTCATTTGTTGTAATCCCCTTATAATCCTTACTTTATTCATAAAAAAAAATAGAGACGTCGAAAGCAGTTTTGCTATAATAATATGGGAATAGGAGTAAATTATTTTTAATCCCAGTATAATCGATGCATTGATAGGTAATTATTGTTTATAATTTGAAGTATTATTATCTGTGATGATCAAATGATAAGGATTAGGAGTAGGAATCCTAAGTTTAATTGGAACCTTATTTGTCGTTAAAATTTAGGTAGTTAAGTTTCCCCGAATATGTTATAATTCTTTTATCTATTTTGCTTTTAATCACGAGGATAATATAGCTTACGAGGTCTCAAAAATGATAGAATTACGGGATGTGCAATTCTATAATATATAGAATGATATAAACGGAAACATTGTCTAGGATAGATTAATTTCCGAATTTGAATTTATTTATAGAGTTTGTAAAGAAAGTCTTTAGGCTATTTAAAAAGTATATTCTAAGAGTAAAATATTTTTCATATTTAAGGAAAAAAAACCAGTGAATTTATATTCACTGGTTTAATTTTATTTAATAATAATAGTCAGCTTAACTAAAATGACTTTTATTGTTATTATTGATTCCAGAGTACTCTGGTTTTAAACTTATCTCCACCAATTGCAGTACTTGCTGCTTCATAGTTTGTTCCGTTATGCTGAGATTCATCAACAGGATTCGTACATCTAACAGGTACCATTCCTTCTGCACTTAGATGTGCTCCCACTGGCGCAGTCAAAACTGGGTATCCGAAATATTCTTTTCTTGTGCGAAGGAAATTTGCACCAGAAACGCTAATAATAGCGTTAAAATTCCATTAAACTTTGTCTTCATTTTATAATTATTAGATGGAATTGCCTCATTTTCCTTTTATAAATGCAAAAAAAAAGACTGCCTTGTAGGGCAGTCTTTTAATTAAAATATTGGTGTCTGTATTAATTTACATCCCACCAAACCTTAGTAGTCATATCACTAGGAGTGCTAGTAACCTTATCTAATTGAGCTGAGTTAGATTGAGTCTCAGATAAAGGGTAAGGCATTCTTACAGGAATTGTATTCATTACTGCTGCTGCAGGGGCACTTAATTGTGGATAATCTAATCTTCTCCACTCGTTCCATGCTTGAAAACCATTCATGTATAAAGCAACCCATTTTTGAGTTCCAATAGATTCTTTCCAATTTGCGGCATTATAAGCATTGTTAGCAACATATCCAGCTATTGCTGCACTATCGCTAATACCCCAATAGTTCATTGAAGCAGTCACACCTTCTGCATAGGCATTTGCTGCGTCACCTGCTAAATTTCCTCTTTGGTATGCTTCAGCTAATAAAAACTGAACTTCTGCAAAAGAAATTATTACATGTGGTGTTGTCGCCGATCTTACGTCGTCATTAGGTCTTGAAACAGTTGGTTTTAAAACGGTAGCATCATTATCTGATAAACCATAAGGCATACCTACAATATCTCCAGAAGATGCTGCTTTTGCAAACATACCTAGTCTTGGATCTCCCATATTTGTTAAGGTAGATACCAAGTATTCTGAAACTGCATAATCATCTCTATTACCATCCAATGGACTATTATTTCTAAACAAAGGATTTGCACGTGCTAAACTAGATTCAAATGTGAAAAGTGCATTTTCAGCATTACTTGAAATCAAGTTTGTAGCTGCTAATTTGATGTATTTATCAGCAGTTGCAGGATCAACGTCAACAATTCTCATGGCATAACGTAACATTAGAGAATGAGTAAGTTTCATCCAATGAGCTACATCACCATTATAAATTATCTCTCCAGATGCAAAAGAAGGAGCAGAAGCAGAGAACGTAGTAGCTGCATTTTCTAATGTAGCTAGTATTCCTTTGTAAATAACTTCCTGGCTATCATAAGAAGGAAGACTGTTATCACCTATTGCTTCGTTGTAAGGTACCTCACCAAAACCATCTGCTAAAAATGCAAATACTTGTGTAGACATTACATCAAGAATATTCTTTTTATTATTGATAATAGCTGCTGACAAATCTTGTCCATCAACTAAAGTTTTTGCAGCGTATAATTCTTTTAAAACACTCGCGTACATTGCACTCCAAGTCCCGTTAAAGAATGTTACATCCTGATTATATCTACTATCCTCAGTATATTCTGTCTGCGACCATTGTTGAACCATTAATTGTCCCCAATCGGCATTAATTGTAACACCTTGAGTACTGTTGTAAAAGTTATATTGCGCAGTGGTTAATAATGTAGATGGTGCTACAATTACTGCGGCATTTGGATCTACATTAAGATCTGTTAAGTTGTCATCACATTTAGAAAATAATGCAACAGACAATAACATTAGACTGTATATTTTTATTTTTTTCATTTTTATATATTTAAAATTTTGCAGAGATATTAAATCCAAATGAACTAGTAGCTGGTACTTGAGCATTTTCTAAACCTTGAGCATTTCCTGCTCCAGTAATTACTTGTGGGTCAATAAAAGGTACTGCTGAATAAAGAATACCTAAGTTTCTACCAAAAGCACTTAAGTTCAAACTTGTAAATGGAGTTTTTCCTAAGACTGCAGCAGGAACTGCATAACTTAATCTTATATCTCTAAATTTAATAAAACTTGCGTCATACACATTTGGTGCTGCTCTTCTCCAGTAAGTTTGGTAATAGGTCTGTGGGTCTACTCTGATATCGTTTGCAGAACCATCAGCTTTAACACCTGGTAAAATCATACCATTTGCTCTAACATCGCTTTCTCCGTTAAAAGCAACTGTTTCAGGATGCATTCCAGAATATTTAGACCATTGTAATGAAGTAGAGTGAATAATACCACCAACTTGAAAATCAAATAATGCAGATAATGTTAAGTTTTTATAGGTAAAAGAAGTATTAAAACCACCAGTCCAGTCTGCAATAGCAGAACCTAAATAAACTCTATCATCGGTAAATTGATAATTTCCGTCTCCATCGACTAATCTATTACCACTTGCATCATAAACATAATCCTGACCAAATAAAGCCATGTATGGTAAGCCTTCTTGTACTCTTAAATCAGCCGCCCAAGTACTACCAGCGTTTATACTTTCAACAACTGTGTTTCCTTCTTCGTCTTTTAATAATTCAACAACCTCGTTATTCTGACTTGTTAAATTAAGTCCTACATTCCATTGGAAGTCTTCAGTTTGAATTGGAGTACCTTCGATTTGTAATTCTAAACCAGAATTTTTCATCTTTCCAGCATTTAGTAATTTAGAGGTATATCCAGTTGCAGCCGAAACAGGTACATTAAATATTTGATCTTCTGTTATTCTATCATAATAAGCAGCATCGATACTCAATCTATTACCAAATAATTTAATTAAGAAACCAAATTCAACTTCTGTTGTTAGTTCGTTTACTAGATCTGGGTTTTGCTGAGAATTAGGCACTGAGTACATTGGATTACTTCCAAAGTTTGGCGTAAGTGGGTTGTACACATCAGATAATCTGTATGGTGCAGAGTCATTACCAGCTTGTGCAATACTCGCTCTTACTTTCGCAAAGTTGATAACATCACTATCTTTTACTGAAGATAATTCAGATAAAGCAAAACTTAAAGAAGCTGCAGGATAGAAATAACTATTGCTAGCTTCAGGTAAAGTTGAAGACCAGTCATTTCTTGCAGATAAATCTAAAAATAACATATCTTTCCATCCCACTGATGCAGAACCAAAGACGCTATTAATTCCTCTATTAGTTTCATAGGTGTCAATTATTGGACTTCCTGCAGAGTTCCCAATATTAAAAAATCTATCAACAACAATTCCACCGTTAGTTTCCGCAGTTAATCGTTTCGCATTTTGTCTCATTCTGTTAACTCCTAAGAATCCATTAAATGAGAAATCTTCATTAATGTCCTTATTGTAGTTTAAACGTACTTCCATATTCGTTTCCTGAAATTTTCTTTCAGTTTCCTCATATCTTGAACCGTCTACAGATCTTAAAGGAATTCCTTCTCTGATACTAAATTGAAAGAAATCAGTACCAAATTGAGTTGATATTTTCAAATCATCTGTGATATCATAAGAAAGACTTGCATTTCCAAATACTCTATTTTTCACATCTTCCTGTAAAGAATTTTCTCTCACCCAGCTTGGGTTGTCAAAATAGTTTGGTGTACTATTAAAAGACTCTAAATTACCTGCCGCATCAGTTGTAATTCCTACTGGATTCCATGTGTATTGGTTTCCTTCTGTAGTATTTTGTTGATTTTTTAATCTGTCAACATCTAATTGTGATTGCCACCATTGCGTAAAACCTTGCAAAGGATTAGCATTACTGTATCCAGTTGCATTTCTGTTTTTAGCATCCGTTTTTACATAGGTAAGAGATACATTAGATTTTAATTTATCGCTTAGTTTGTAATTCGTGTTGATGTTTATAGTATTTCTTTGTAATTCACCTCCAGGCATAACACCTTTTTGATCTAAATTTGTGTAAGAAACTCTGTAAGAACCATTCTCATTACTTGCAGATAAAGCTAATGTATTCATAAGTGTTACTCCAGTATCAAAGAAGCTTTCATAAGAATTTTTTGGAGCCATCCAAGGTCTTGTTTCTTTGTAGTTACTGGCACCTGGATCCCATGAATCCCAATGTCTAACTAGTGTATTAGGATTAAATCTTGGTCCCCATGATCCATCTTTCGCGTAGTTTGGAGCTAAATAATCAACACCATCTTGCGTAAATTCATTAAAGCCACTTGCAGTTGGGTAAGTTGCACCACCACCATAAGTCGACTGAATCGGAATAAGATTTCTTACTTGATCATAAGAAACACTAGAATCAAAAGATACACCTATACCTTTTTGATTTTTCCCGCTTTTTGTTGTGATTAAAATCACACCATTTGCACCTCTAGATCCATAAACTGCTGTTGCGGCTGCACCTTTTAAAACAGACATAGATTCAACGTTTGAAGGGTCAATTTCTGATGCGGCATTACCGTAATCATAAGATCCTCCTCCAAAACCTGTCTGTTGAGAGCTTGTAGAATATTCTGCATTACTAATTGGTACACCATCAACAATAAACAACGGTTGATTGTTTCCCAAGAAAGAATTTGATCCACGAATAGTAATTCTTGACGAACCACCTAATGTAGATGGACTACCTTGAATTTGAACCCCAGCGATTCTACCTTGTAAAGCATTTACTAAATTTGGTTCTTTTGCCTGAGCAATGTTTTCTCCAGAAACTTTTTGAACGGCATAACCAATGGCTTTCTCTTTTTTAGAGATACCAAGACCTGTAATAATAATTTCATCTAACATTTCACTACCTTCCTTTAAGGTAACATTAATCGTTCCGTCAGATCCTACACGTTGCGTTAAAGTCGCATACCCAAGGTAACTAAATGCTAAAACATCCCCTTCTTTGGCTTTGATTGTATATTTCCCATCAAAATCAGTCTCTGTTCCTGTTTTAGTTCCTTTTACACTTACACTTACACCTGGTAAAGCTCCTGATGAGTCAGAAACCATTCCGGTTATAGTCTTTTCTTGTGCAAAGGTTATTTGCACAATAAACGCCAGTAACAGCGTTAAAATCCCTTTAAACTTTGTTTTCATTATTTATTAAATTTGAATTAATTGCCTCAAATATTAGAAAATAATGTTAAACAAACAATAAAAAACGTTAAAATTAGTTAATTAAATTATTTTTTTGTTAAAAAAATGTAATTGGAA
The DNA here is from genome assembly GCA_964195455.1 of uncultured Acidimicrobiia bacterium. Classification (GTDB taxonomy): domain Bacteria; phylum Bacteroidota; class Bacteroidia; order Flavobacteriales; family Flavobacteriaceae; genus Polaribacter. Next base: position 48,942 of record CAXMOR010000062.1, on the reverse strand, counting down.
TTTAATTTAAAATATGTTCTTCCAACTAACAATTAGTTTTGTTGCGTTTAAATTAATGGATTTTTGAGGGTTCTTTTCAAGAGATGTATTAATGTTAATTTGAGAGTTGTTTGTTCTGAAAAGATACCCTAAACCTAAACTTAATAAATTATTATTTTTTTCTTTTATTTTTCCGAAATCTGTTATTGTATAGAAATATGATTTTTTGGATGTTAAATACCTGTATTCTATATTAAAAAAAGTGTAATTTTTTGTAAAAATACTTTGCTCATTAAAACCCCTTATAGAATTAGCTCCCCCAATTCTAAATAGTTCGTTGTTAATGTATGTATCTGAACTCAAAAAACCAATCTCATTTTTAATGTATAAACTGGCTCTATTGCTAATGTCCCAAATATAAGATGTAATTGTCTTTATTTTAAATTGATTTGAAGATGTATTCTTTGTTTTTCTGTTTCCAAAAAAAGGATTAATCTCTAAATAAAATTTATTATTCTGAAATAAATCGTTTTGTTGTTTCGAGTAGAATAGGTGAAAACCAATAAAACGGCTATGGTAGCCGTTGATGTCGTTTTTTGAACTTAAGCTTTCTGAAGACTCAGAATTATAGTTTATTCCAATTTTTAGTTGATTGTTTATGTTGTACTTTATCTTTGTAATAAACTTAGAGTTTATAAAGGAAGAATCTTGTTTGTAAAGAAGAAATGATATCTCAGGAGTAAATGCGGAGTTAAATATATATGGAATTTCAGTTGAGATTCTAAATTCTTGTCTTTCTTCATCAATACTATTCCATAATAATTCCAACTTTTCACCTTTATTTAACGTGTTGTTTAATTTTAAGTCAATATGTCCGTTAAACAAAACGCCACCATTTTCTTTAGTTGATAAATTAACCAAACCATCAAAACTATTATTTTGTGCTTTTTTTAAGTACATGTAAACCAAGGTAGAGTCTTTTGTAAATAAAACTTCGGGACGTTTTGTTTCAGTAGCAAATTGCAAGTTTTTTGAGTCTTTGGACAACTTGTTAATTTTCTGTTGATTAAAAACTGTGTTAATTGTTAGATTAAAATAGTTTTTTAAATAAGATTTCGGGAAATTTTTATATCCTTTTAAAATTACCTTATTAATTAATCTTTTTTTTGATTGAGTTATTTCTAGATCAGTATATAAACTATTGTTTCTAATTACTATATTTTTTAATTGGATTTTAGAAAAAGACCTCCCTTTTTCATCTAGTTTCTTTGAAATGTTAGATAGCGTAGATTGGAGCTCTTTGATAGGTATTGAAATAGTACCTTTTTTGATTTTTGATTTTTCAAAATGAATCTCTGACTCCGAGTTTATTTTAAGGATTACATTTTCTATTTTCATGTTCAAAGAGAAATAGACAACATAATTTTTATTTTCTTGTGTAGTTTTAAGAACTCTATTTGTAAAGTACCCTTGGTTTTTTAAAAAGTTAGAAATCTTTTCAATCTCTATATGTACGGAACTGATGTCTTTATGACTTTTAACATAATCAAGCTTATCTAAAATAGATAGTTCAGTTTTGTTAAAAGATGAAATTTTTAATGTTAAATCTTGGGCAGAAGAAACCGTAAAATAAAATAAGGAAAAAATTATGGATAAATAATGGAATAGTTTTTTGTTCAAAATTTATGAAGGCTTAGGTTCAAATGTAAAATAAAATTTGAAAAAATTAAGTAATAAATAATCATTTAGAAAAAATAACTAACTGATATTTGAATAATTAGAAATTAATTGTACATTTGCGCACTCTTAAAAAAGAGAAAAGGTTTAATATAAACGAAAAACAGTAATTATTTAGTATGCCAACTATTCAACAATTAGTTCGTAAAGGAAGAACCAAAATAACTAAGAAGAGCAAATCGGCTGCTTTGTCGTCTTGTCCTCAAAGACGTGGAGTTTGTACACGTGTTTACACTACAACACCAAAAAAACCTAATTCAGCAATGCGTAAAGTTGCCAGAGTTAGATTAACTAATGGTAATGAGATAAACGCATACATTCCAGGTGAAGGACATAACTTACAGGAGCATTCGATAGTATTAGTTAGAGGTGGAAGGGTAAAAGATTTACCAGGTGTTAAATATCACGTGGTACGTGGAGCATTAGATACAGCAGGTGTTGAGGGTAGAACTCAACGTAGATCTAAGTATGGTGCAAAACGCCCAAAAAAGTAAAATTAGTAACTTTTTTAATGTAAAGACATGAGAAAAAGAGCAGCAAAAAAAAGAGTCTTATTACCAGATCCTAAATTTAATGATCAGCTAGTAACACGTTTTGTGAACAACTTAATGTGGAGTGGTAAGAAGTCAGTAGCGTTTAAAGTGTTTTATGACGCTTTGGAGCTAGTAGAAGAAAGAAAAGGAGAAGGCGAAGAAAAATCGGCTTTAGAGATTTGGAAAGATGGTTTGTCAAATGTAATGCCACATGTAGAGGTAAGATCTCGTCGTGTTGGTGGAGCAACATTCCAAATTCCAATGCAAATTAGACCAGATCGTAAAGTGTCTATGGCTATTAAATGGATGATTTTATACACTCGTAAGAGAAATGAAAAAACTATGGCTCAGCGTTTAGCAGCAGAAATTTTAGCAGCAGCTAAAGAAGAAGGCGCAGCAGTTAAGAAACGTACTGATACTCACAAAATGGCAGAGGCTAACAAAGCTTTCTCTCACTTTAGATTTTAATAGAAATGGCTAGAGATTTAAGATATACCAGAAATATTGGTATTGCAGCGCATATTGATGCTGGTAAAACCACAACGACAGAGCGTGTTTTGTATTATACAGGAGTTTCTCACAAGATTGGGGAGGTTCATGATGGTGCAGCAACAATGGACTGGATGGAGCAAGAGCAGGAAAGAGGTATTACAATTACTTCTGCTGCTACTACTTGTACTTGGCAGTTCCCGAAGGAGAATGCTGAAGTTCTTCCTGAAACCAAAGATTACCATTTTAATATTATTGACACTCCAGGTCACGTAGATTTTACTGTAGAGGTAAATAGATCTTTACGTGTTCTAGATGGTTTAGTCTTTTTGTTTTCCGCTGTTGATGGTGTAGAACCTCAATCAGAAACAAACTGGAGACTTGCAGACAACTACAAAGTTCCAAGAATTGGCTTTGTAAATAAAATGGACCGTCAAGGAGCTGATTTTATGATGGTTTGTAAGCAGGTAAAGGAAATGTTAGGCTCTAATGCAGTGCCTATCGTTATGAATATCGGTGATGAAGAGAACTTTAAGGGTATTGTAGATCTAGTTAAAAATAGAGCTATTGTATGGCATGAAGAAGGAATGGGAGCGACATTTGATGTTATTGATATTCCTGAAGAATTGAAAGAAGAGGCAAAAATTCTACGTGGTAAACTTATTGAAGAAGTTGCTGCTTATGACGAGAATTTGCTAGAAAAATATATGGAGGATGAAGACTCTATAACAGAAGAAGAAGTGCATGCCGCATTGAGGGCAGCTGTTATGGACATGTCTATCATTCCTATGATTTGTGGTTCTGCATTCAAAAATAAAGGTGTTCAGTTTTTATTAGATGCTGTATGTCGTTATTTGCCTTCTCCAATGGATAAAGAAGGTATTGTTGGTATGAACCCAGTTACTGAAAAAGAAGAAATACGTAAGCCAGATGTTAAGGAGCCTTTTGCTGCGTTAGCATTTAAAATTGCTACCGATCCTTTTGTAGGACGTTTAGCTTTTTTTAGAGCGTATTCTGGTCGTTTAAATGCTGGTTCTTATGTTTTAAATAACCGTTCTGGTAAAAAAGAACGAATATCACGTATTTATCAAATGCATGCAAACAAGCAGAAAGCAATTGATTATATTGAGGCTGGAGATATTGGTGCCGCTGTTGGTTTTAAGTCAATTAAAACAGGTGATACTTTAACAGATGAAAAACATCCTATTGTTTTAGAGTCTATGGATTTTCCAGATCCAGTAATTGGTATTGCTGTAGAACCTAAGACAAAAGCAGATGTTGATAAATTAGGTATTGGTTTAGGTAAATTAGCAGAAGAAGATCCTACTTTTACAGTAAGATCTGATGAAGTTTCTGGACAAACAATTATTTCTGGAATGGGAGAATTACATTTAGATGTAATTGTAGACCGTTTAAGACGTGAATTTAATGTTGAAGTAAATCAAGGTGAACCTCAAGTAGAGTATAAAGAAGCTTTAACTAAAACAGGATCTCACAGAGAAGTTTATAAAAAACAATCTGGTGGTCGTGGTAAGTTTGGTGATATTATGTTTGAAATGGGGCCAGCTGATGAAGATTTTGTTGGACCAGGTTTACAATTTGTAGATGTTATTAAAGGTGGTCGTATTCCTAAGGAATTTATTCCTCCGGTAGAAAAAGGATTTAGGGAAGCTATGAAAAACGGTCCTTTAGCTGGTTTTGAAATGGATTCTATGAAAATTACATTGAAAGATGGTTCATTTCATCCTGTAGATTCTGATGCACTTTCTTTTGAATTAGCTGCAAAGCTAGGGTTTAAAGCAGCTGCAAAAGCAGCGGGAGCTGTTATTCTTGAGCCAATCATGAAGATGGATGTTGTAACTCCTGAAGCAAACATGGGTGATATTGTTGGAGATTTAAATAGAAGAAGAGGACAAGTAAATGCAATGGATGACAGAGCCGGTGCTAAAGTTGTGAAAGCAAATGTACCATTATCTGAAATGTTTGGTTATGTAACAACATTAAGAACATTGTCTTCGGGTAGAGCTAGTTCTACTATGGAGTTCTCGCACTATGCACAAACACCTTCAAATGTTTCTGAAGTGGTAATAGCAAAAGCAAAAGAATAATTTACTAAATAAATATTAAGATGAGTCAAAAAATCAGAATAAAATTAAAGTCTTACGATTACAATTTAGTAGATAAGTCTGCTGAAAAAATAGTAAAGACGGTAAAAAGTACTGGTGCTGTAGTAAATGGGCCAATACCTTTACCAACACATAAAAAGATTTTTACTGTATTGCGTTCACCACACGTAAACAAAAAATCTAGAGAGCAATTTCAATTAGCTTCGTACAAAAGATTATTAGATATCTATAGTTCTTCATCGAAAACTATTGATGCTCTAATGAAATTGGAATTACCAAGTGGTGTTGAAGTTGAGATTAAAGTATAAGTAAATATTAACTTTCGGTTTAATTTTGTTAAATCGAAAGTTTTTTATACTTTTGCAACCCGAAATAGAGTAGGGTTATACTGTTTTTAGATGTAAATCTAATAATAGTAACATGTCCGGAGCGTTGCGCAAAGGAAAAACGGAAAAAACAAAATCAGCGCTGAATTTGTTTTGCGCTTTTTTTTTTGAACGCATCTCAAAAGGATGAAAATGAAACATCAGTTTCAAACAAATAATTATTAATAATAGACGCGCTGGGTATTTAAACCTATCGTCTAAAATTTTAACTAAATGTCTGGGTTAATAGGAAGAAAAATTGGAATGACCAGCTTATTTGATGCTAACGGGAAGAATATTCCTTGTACGGTAATCGAAGCAGGTCCTTGCGTTGTCACCCAAGTCAGAACCGAAGAGGTAGATGGCTACAGTGCGTTGCAGCTTGGTTTCGATGACAAAAAAGCGAAAAGTTCTAACAAAGCGTTAGATGGCCACTTTAAAAAAGCTGGCGCTACCGCTAAGAAAAAAGTCGTTGAATTTCAAGGATTTGAAGGAGAGTATAAATTAGGAGATTCTATATCTGTAGGTCATTTTGAAGAAGGCGAATTCGTTGATGTATCAGGTGTCTCTAAAGGTAAGGGGTTTCAGGGTGTTGTAAAACGTCATGGATTCGCTGGTGTAGGTCAAGCTACTCACGGTCAACATAACCGATTAAGAGCTCCGGGTTCTATTGGTGCTGCATCTTATCCTGCAAGAGTATTCAAAGGAATGCGTATGGCAGGTAGAATGGGTGGAGATAAAGTGAAAGTTCAAAACTTAAAAGTGTTAAAAGTAGTTACTGAAAAGAACTTACTTGTTGTTAAAGGAGCGATTCCTGGACACAAAAATGCTTTTGTAACTATTCAGAAATAATGGAAGTAGCAGTTTTAGATATTACAGGAAAAGATACAGGCAGGAAAGTTGAACTTTCTAAAGATGTATTCGGTATAGAGCCTAATGATCATGCTGTTTATTTAGATGTTAAGCAATATTTGGCAAATCAACGTCAAGGAACGCATAAATCTAAAGAGAGAGCAGAAATTACTGGGTCTACAAGAAAGATAAAGAAACAAAAGGGAACTGGTACTGCTAGGGCAGGTTCTATCAAGTCTGGTGTTTTTAGAGGTGGAGGTCGTATGTTCGGTCCAAGGCCAAGAGATTATTCTTTTAAATTGAATAAAAACTTAAAGCGTTTAGCACGTAAGTCTGCCTTAAGTATTCAAGCAAATGACAAGAATTTAGTTATAATCGAAGATTTTAATTTTGATACTCCAAAGACTAAGAACTTTATAGATCTATTAAAAGCATTCGATTTAGAGACTAAAAAATCATTGTTTGTGTTAGGTAATGAAGATACAAATGTGTATTTATCATCGCGTAACTTGAAAAAGTCTAAAGTAGTTAAAGCTTCAGAGATAAATACTTATGGTGTTTTAAACGCTAATAAAGTGATAATCACTGAGAGTTCTTTAGAAGGAATTAATACAAATTTAAGCAAATAGGGATTCAAAATGAGTATTTTAATTAAACCTATTATTACGGAAAAAGCTACAAGCGATAGTGAATTATTTAATCGTTATACGTTTGTTGTAGATAAAAAGGCTAACAAATTAGAAATTAAAGATGCTGTTGAAACGGCATATGGAGTTTCAATATCGAGCGTGAAAACTTTAAATTATCCAATTCAGAGAAATACTAAGTTTACTAAAAAAGGTTTAGTAACTGGTATCAAGAGTGGATATAAGAAGGCTATCGTTCAGTTAGCAGAAGGAGAAAGCATTGATTTTTATAACAATCTTTAAGAAAAGACAGAATGTCAGTTAGAAAATTAAAACCAATAACACCAGGTCAGCGTTTTAGAGTTGTAAATGGGTTCGACACCATAACAACTGATAAGCCGGAGAAAAGTTTACTTGCTCCGAAAAAACGATCTGGAGGTCGAAACAGTCAAGGTAGAATGACAACTCGTAATATAGGAGGTGGTCATAAACAAAGATATCGTATTATCGATTTTAAAAGAGATAAAAATGGTATTCCTGCTACAGTTAAAACTATAGAGTACGATCCAAATCGTACGGCATTTATTGCTTTACTAAGTTATGCTGATGGAGAGAAACGTTATGTGATAGCACAGAACGGTTTAAATGTAGGTCAAGTAGTTATTGCAGGTAGTGGGGTCGCACCAGAGATTGGTAATGCGATGCCATTAAGTGAAATTCCTTTAGGTACTACAATTTCTTGTATAGAATTACGTCCAGGTCAAGGAGCTGTTATGGCTCGTTCTGCTGGTTCTTTTGCACAATTGATGGCAAGAGATGGTAAGTATGCAACTGTAAAGTTACCATCGGGTGAAACAAGATTAATCTTGTTAACTTGTTTAGCGACAATAGGTGTGGTTTCGAATTCTGATCATCAATTATTGGTATCTGGTAAAGCGGGTAGAAGAAGATGGTTAGGTAGAAGACCTAGAGTAAATGCAGTAAGAATGAATCCTGTAGATCACCCAATGGGTGGTGGTGAAGGACGTGCTTCTGGAGGTCATCCAAGATCTAGAAATGGTATTCCTGCTAAAGGATTTAAGACTAGATCGAAGACTAAGGCTAGTAATAAGTACATTATAGAACGTAGAAAGAAATAATAAGTTATGGCAAGATCACTAAAAAAAGGACCTTACGTTCACTATAAATTAGAGAAAAAAGTTTTAGCTAATGTAGACGCTGGTAACAGGACAGTAATTAAGACTTGGTCTCGAGCAAGTATGATTACTCCGGACTTTGTAGGGCAAACAATTGCAGTTCATAATGGACGTCAATTTGTACCAGTTTATGTTACAGAAAACATGGTAGGGCATAAGTTAGGCGAATTTTCACCAACTCGTTCTTTTAGAGGGCATGCTGGTGCTAAAAATAAAGGTAAAAAATAGTAGGCAATGGGAGTTCGTAAAAAAAATATGGCAGATCAGTTAAAGGCAGATAGAAAGCACCGTGCTTTCGCAAAGCTCACTAACTGTCCTACATCACCAAGAAAAATGCGTTTAGTAGCAGATCAGATAAGAGGAGTGGAAGTTGAAAAAGCTTTACAAATCTTAAAGTTCAGCCCAAAAGAAGCATCTATCAATTTAGAAAAGTTGTTATTGTCTGCAATTGCAAACTGGCAAGCTAAAAATGAAGGCGCGTCTATAGAAGAGGCTGGGTTATTTGTGAAATCTATATGTGTAGATAGCGCAGGAATGTTAAAAAGATTAAGACCAGCTCCACAAGGGCGTGCTCATAGAATTCGCAAGCGTTCTAATCACGTTACTCTAGAGTTAGGAAGTAAAAATTTAAGTAATTAATCGAAGTAGATATGGGACAAAAAACAAATCCAATAGGAAATCGTTTAGGAATCATCAGAGGTTGGGAATCTAACTGGTATGGTGGTAATGACTACGGAGATAAAATTGCTGAAGATTTTAAGATAAGAGAGTATATTCATGCTAGATTATCTAAAGCAAGTGTCTCTCGTGTAATTATTGAACGTACTTTAAAACTTGTAACCGTTACTGTTACTACTGCTAGACCAGGTATTATTATTGGGAAAGGTGGTCAGGAAGTAGACAAGTTAAAAGAGGAACTTAAAAAAATTACAGGAAAAGAAGTTCAAATTAATATTTTTGAAATCAAACGTCCAGAATTGGACTCTAGATTAGTGGCAACGAGTGTTGCTCGTCAAATCGAAAATAGAATTTCTTACAAGAGAGCTATTAAAATGGCTATTCAGGCTACAATGAGAATGAACGCTGAAGGAATTAAAATTCAAATTTCAGGTCGTTTAAATGGAGCAGAAATGGCGCGTTCAGAACATTTTAAAGAAGGTAGAATTCCTCTTTCTACTTTTAGAGCAGATATTGATTATTCACTTGTTGAGGCGCATACTACTTATGGAAGATTAGGTATTAAAGTATGGATCATGAAAGGTGAGGTATATGGTAAAAGAGAGTTGTCACCATTAGTTGGTTTGTCTAAAAAACAATCCGGTGGTAATAAAGGTGGTGGAGATAGAGGGAAAAGACCGCAACCTCGTAGAAGAAAATAATTTTTAAAATTAGAAATTAAAAATGTTACAGCCAAAAAGAGTAAAATACCGTAAGGTACAGAAGGCGAAAGGAAATATGACTGGTATTTCTGGTAGAGGAAATCAACTTTCTAATGGGATGTTCGGAATTAAGTCTATAGACCAAAACTTGTTAACTTCACGTCAGATTGAAGCTGCTCGTATTGCCGCAACACGTCACATGAAGAGAGAAGGTCAGTTATGGATTAAAATATTTCCAGATAAGCCTATCACGAAAAAACCTTTAGAGGTTCGTATGGGTAAGGGTAAAGGAGCACCAGATCATTTTGTTGCAGTTATTAAACCAGGTAGAATTTTGTTTGAAATTGGTGGAGTACCAATGGAAGTTGCAAAAGAAGCTTTACGTTTAGCAGCTCAAAAACTTCCAGTGAAAACGAAGTTTGTGGTAGCAAGAGACTTTGATATTAACGCATAATTCTAAATAAAAATGAAACAATCAGAGATAAAAGAATTATCCATAGTAGATCTTAATGAGAAACTAGGAGCGTTGCAAAAAAATTATACTGATCTTAAAATGGCTCACGCGATAACTCCTTTGGAGAATCCATTGCAGTTGAGAGGTTTAAGAAGAACTGTAGCAAGAATTGCAACAGAATTAACAAAAAGAGAATTACAATAATTCTATAGTCAGTTTTAAAGATGGAAAAAAGAAATCTTAGAAAAGAGAGAATTGGTGTTGTGTCTAGTAGCAAAATGGAAAAATCCATCGTTGTTGCAGAAACTAAAAGAGTAAAGCACCCAATGTACGGAAAGTTCGTATTAAAAACGAAGAAGTACGTTGCACACGACGAAAAGAATGATTGCAACGAAGGAGATACTGTTAGAATCATGGAAACAAGACCTATGAGTAAATCTAAACGTTGGAGATTAGTAGAAATCCTAGAAAGAGCTAAATAATATGTTACAGACAGAATCAAGATTAAAGGTAGCAGATAATACTGGAGCTAAAGAAGTTTTAGTAATTAGAGTCTTAGGAGGTACAAGAAAACGTTACGCAAGTATTGGAGACAAAATTGTCGTATCTGTAAAATCTGCAACTCCAAACGGAACTGTAAAAAAAGGTCAAGTATCTAGAGCAGTTGTTGTAAGAACTAAAAAAGAAGTGAGACGTAAAGATGGGTCATATATCAGATTTGATGACAATGCTTGTGTTCTTTTAAATCCTACAGAGGAAATGAGAGGAACACGTGTATTTGGGCCTGTAGCGCGTGAGCTTCGTGAGAAGCAATTCATGAAAATAGTATCATTAGCACCTGAAGTGCTTTAAATCATTCATAAAATGAAGAAGTTCAAAATTAAATCAGGAGATACTGTAAAAGTAATTGCAGGAGATCATAAAGGGTCTGAAGGTAAAGTTATACAAATCATCAAGGATAAGGATAGAGTGTTAGTAGAAGGTGTAAATTTAGTATCTAAACATACTAAGCCAAGTGCTCAAAGCCCTCAAGGTGGTATTGTAAAAAAGGAAGCATCATTACACATATCTAATTTAATTTTATTAGAAGATGGTGTAGCTGTAAGAGTAGGTTATCAAGTTGATGGAGATACTAAAACTAGAATCTCTAAAAAAACTAAAAAATAAGAATAATCATGAGTTACGTACCAAGATTAAAATCAGAATACAAGGAAAGAGTTGTAAAAACTCTTACCGAAGAATTCAGTTACAAGAATGTAATGCAGGTGCCGAAATTAGAAAAAATTGTTATTTCTAAAGGTGTTGGTGCTGCGATTGCAGATAAGAAATTAATAGATTATGCTTTAGAGGAGGTAACTAAGATTACAGGTCAAAAAGCTATTTCTACAATGTCTAAGAAAGATGTTGCTGCATTTAAGTTGCGTAAAGGAATGCCAATTGGTGTTAAAGTTACTTTACGTGGTGATAAAATGTATGAATTTCTAGATAGATTAGTTACTGCTTCTCTGCCACGTGTAAGAGACTTTAACGGTATAAAGGCAAACGGTTTTGACGGGAGAGGTAATTACAATTTAGGAATTACTGAACAAATCATTTACCCAGAAATTAATATTGATCAAGTAAAGAAAATTAACGGTATGGATATTACATTCGTAACATCTGCCGATACCGATAAGGAAGCTAGATCATTATTAGGAGAATTAGGTTTACCATTCAAAAAAAATTAAGAAATGGCTAAAGAATCAATGAAAGCTCGCGAACGTAAGAGAGCGAAGACAGTTGCAAAATATGCAGAAAAGAGAAAAGCTTTGAAAGAAGCAGGAGACTATGAAGCATTGCAAAAATTACCAAAGAATGCATCACCAGTTAGAATGCACAACAGGTGTAAATTAACTGGACGTCCAAAAGGGTATATGAGACAATTTGGTTTATCTCGTGTAACTTTTCGAGAAATGGCGAATCAAGGATTAATACCAGGAGTTAAAAAAGCAAGTTGGTAGAAATCAAAAATAAAGCTCAATAATTAAAATAGAATGTGTATGTTTGCACGCTCTATTTTTTTTGAGTAAAAGAATTTTAACTGATTATAGGTTCAATTATCACAGAGAAATCTGTAGCACAAATAGAGGTATTTGAAAACCGTAATCGCAATATAAATAAATATGTATACAGATCCAATCGCGGATTTTCTTACGAGAGTAAGAAATGCAATCGCAGCAGGACACAGAGTAGTGGAAATTCCAGCTTCAAACTTGAAGAAGGAAATGACTAAAATTTTGTTTGATCAAGGGTATATTCTTAGTTACCAGTTCAATGACGATAAAGTTCAGGGAGCAATCAAGATAGCTTTGAAGTACGACAGAGAAACAAAAGAGTCAGTAATTAGAAAAATTCACCGTATCAGTACGCCAGGTTTGCGTAAATATGTTGGCTCTACAGAGATGCCAAGGGTATTAAACGGCCTCGGAATTGCTATTGTCTCTACATCTAAAGGTGTTATGACAAATAAAAAAGCACGTGCAGAGAATGTTGGTGGAGAAGTTTTATGTTATGTTTATTAATCTATAAGAAATGAGTAGAATAGGAAAGAATCCCGTTAGCATTTCACAAGGTGTAGATGTAAACATAAAAGACAATATTGTAACTGTAAAAGGAAAGTTAGGTGAGTTAACTCAAACTATTTCTAAAGGGATTACAATTAAAATTGAAGATGGAATTATCACTTTAGATAGAGTATCTGAAAGTAAAGACCATAAAGCACAACATGGCTTAATGAGAGCTTTAATCAATAACATGATTGAAGGTGTAAGTAAAGGTTGGACTAAGGATTTAGAATTGGTGGGTGTAGGTTATAGAGCCTCTAATCAAGGACAAAAATTAGACTTAGCTTTAGGTTTCTCACATAATATTGTTTTGGAAATAGCTCCAGAAGTAAAAGTTGAAACAGTATCAGAGAAAGGGAAAAACCCAATCATTAAATTATCTTCTTTTGACAAACAATTAGTTGGTCAAATAGCTGCTAAGATTCGTTCTTTCAGAGCACCAGAGCCTTATAAAGGAAAAGGTGTTAAGTTTGTTGGTGAAATATTAAGAAGAAAAGCAGGTAAATCTGCATAATATATAGCATTATGGCATTATCAAAGCTACAAAGAAGAACTAGAATTAAGCGTAGAATTAGAAAGATCATTTCTGGAACTACTACAAAACCAAGATTATCGGTTTATAGAAGTAATAAAGAAATATACGCTCAATTAGTAGATGATGTAAACGGAGTAACATTAGCTTCAGTTTCATCTAGAGATAAAGAAATAAAAGCAAGTACAAAAGCAGAGGCAGCAGCAGCAGTTGGGAAATCAATCGCTGAGAAAGCTACTAAAGCAGGAATTGAAACTATTGCTTTTGATAGAAATGGATATTTATATCACGGTAGAGTCAAAGTATTAGCTGAAGCTGCAAGGGAATCTGGTTTAAAATTTTAAGAAATTATGCAAGGTTATAAAAACGTAGAAAGAGTAAAACCAAGTGGACTAGAACTTGTAGATAGATTAGTAGGTGTGCAACGTGTTACGAAAGTAACTAAAGGTGGTAGAGCATTTGGATTTTCAGCAATAGTTGTTGTTGGAGATGGTAATGGTGTTGTTGGTCATGGTTTAGGGAAATCTAAAGATGTTGCATCGGCAATTGCGAAAGCAATTGAAGATGCTAAAAAGAATTTAGTTAGAATTCCGATTTTAGAGGCAACTTTACCTCATGAGCAAAAAGGTAAATTTGGTGGAGCAAAAGTATTTCTGAAACCTGCATCTCACGGTACAGGAGTTATTGCAGGTGGTGCGGTAAGACATGTGTTAGAATCAGTAGGTATTCATGATGTGTTATCAAAATCTCAAGGATCATCAAATCCTCATAATGTTGTTAAAGCGACTTTTGATGCTTTATTACAATTACGTAGTGCAGGATCAATAGCGAAACAAAGAGGTATTTCTTTAGAAAAAGTATTTAACGGATAAATCTAAGAACGATGGCAAGAATTAAAGTTACACAGGTAAAAAGTCAAATCGGGCGTCTTCAGAGTCAAAAGAGAACTTTAGAAGCTTTAGGTTTACGTAAAATGAATCAAACTGTAGAGCATGAGGCAACTCCTTCTATAGTTGGTATGGTAAATACAGTTAAACACTTAGTTTCTTTTCAAGAAATTAAATAAGATATTTATAAAAAATGAGTTTACATAATTTAACACCAGCAGTAGGTTCCATTAAGAAGGGAAAAAGAATTGCTAGGGGTGAAGGATCTGGAAAAGGTGGTACCGCTACAAGAGGTCACAACGGTCAGAAATCTCGTTCAGGTTATTCTAAAAAAATCGGTTTTGAAGGAGGGCAAATGCCACTTCAAAGACGTGTACCAAAATTTGGTTTCACAAACATAAACCGTATCGAACATCAAGGTATCAATTTAGATAAATTACAGGCACTAGTTGATAGTGGTAAAATAACTGATACAGTTAATTTAGACATTTTAATTGCTAATAGATTGGCAGGTAAAAACGACTTAGTAAAAATATTAGGTGGTGGAGAATTAAAAGCTAAATTAAATATAAACGTACATAAATTTACAGCAACAGCAAAGGCGGCTATCGAAGCGGCTGGAGGAGAGGCTGTTACTTTATAACATTCCGTAAATGATGAATTTTATTAATAGATTAAAAGACATTTTTAGTATTGAAGAGCTGAAGAATAAAATTCTTCTTACGATCGGTTTAATTGCTGTTTATCGTTTTATGGCTGCTGTTCCTTTACCGGGTATAGATCCATTACAATTATCGGCATTAAAGGAAAGTACTTCTGGAGGTCTTTTAGGTTTATTGAATGCATTTACAGGAGGAGCATTTGCTAGAGCGTCAGTAATGGCACTTGGTATTATGCCTTATATTTCTGCGTCTATTGTAGTTCAGTTAATGGGAATTGCGGTTCCATATTTACAGAAATTACAAAAAGATGGGGAAAGTGGACGAAAAAAAATTACTCAAATAACAAGATGGTTAACAATAGGTATTACTTTGGTCCAGGCACCAACGTATATTACTGCCATAAAGACTCAGTTTGGTTTAGGACCAGAGGCTTTTTTGGTAAGTGGACCTACTTTTTGGATATCGTCTATCATTATTTTAACTGCAGGAACAATTTTTGCAATGTGGTTAGGGGAGCGTATTACAGACAAAGGAGTTGGTAATGGTATTTCATTATTAATTACTGTAGGTATTATCGCTAATTTTCCGGCGGCTTTTTTACAAGAATTTGTTTCGAAAACGACAAACGCTGGAGCTGGTGGAGTTATGATGATTTTAATTGAAATCATTGTTTGGTTTGTAGTAATTTTATTAACTGTGCTATTAGTTACTGCTGTAAGAAAAATAGCAGTACAATATGCCAGAAGAACAGTTGCAGGAAACATACAAAATGTTGCAGGTTCAAGAGATTATATTCCCTTGAAGTTAAATGCAGCAGGTGTTATGCCAATTATCTTTGCACAAGCAATTATGTTTTTACCTGTTGCTTTAGCTCAAAAATTTCCATTCATGGCAAGTTTGCAGGATATGAATGGCTTTGGTTATAATGCTATTTTCGCATTTTTAATTATCATTTTTAGTTATTTTTATACAGCTATTACAATTCCTACGAATAAAATGGCAGAAGATTTAAAAAGAAGTGGTGGTTTTATACCAGGAATTAGGCCCGGAAAAGATACAGCAGACAGATTAGACTCTGTATTGTCTAGAATTACTTTCCCAGGTTCTTTGTTCCTAGCAGCGTTGTCAATCCTACCAGCAATTGTAGTCCAGTTTGGAGTACAACAAAGTTGGTCTATGTTTTATGGAGGAACATCATTAATTATTATGGTTGGTGTTGCCATAGATACAATGCAACAGATTAATTCGTATTTATTAAATCGTCATTATGATGGTCTAATGAAAGCGGGAAACAGCAATAGAAAATCGAATAAATAATATGGCTAAACAATCAGCAATCCAACAAGACGGAACTATTACAGAAGCATTATCAAATGCAATGTTTCGTGTGGAATTAGAAAACGGACATATTGTTACAGCTCATATTTCTGGTAAAATGCGTATGCATTATATTAAGTTATTACCTGGAGATAAGGTGAAATTAGAAATGAGTCCATACGATTTATCAAAAGCAAGAATTACTTACAGATACTAAAAACAAAACAAAACAGATGAAAGTTAGAGCATCAGTTAAAAAGAGAAGTGCCGACTGCAAGATAGTGCGCAGGAAAGGTAGATTATACGTAATTAATAAACAAAATCCTAGATTTAAACAAAGACAAGGGTAATGGCAAGAATAGCAGGTATTGATATTCCAAAAAACAAAAGAGGGGTTATTGCTTTAACTTACATCTTTGGTATAGGAAGCAGCAGAGCTGAAAAAGTTTTAGCAGAAGCAAAAGTAGATGAGAGCGTTAAAGTTCAAGATTGGACTGATGATCAAATCGCAGCAATTAGAGAACAAGTAGGATCTTTCACTATTGAAGGAGAATTACGTTCGGAGGTACAGTTAAACATCAAACGATTGATGGATATCGGTTGTCAAAGAGGAATTCGTCATAGACTTGGTCTTCCATTAAGAGGACAAAGAACGAAGAATAACTCACGTACAAGAAAAGGTAAGAGAAAAACTGTAGCTAACAAGAAAAAATAAGTTAGATAAAGTAATCAAGATCTAGGTATAGTGTAAACTATCAAATTAGAAAACTAAGTTACTAAAACTGAAAAATTATGGCAAAAGCAAGTTCAAAAAAGCGTAAAGTGATTATTGATGCTATTGGAGAGGCACACGTAACGGCGTCCTTTAATAATATCATTATTTCTTTAACAAACAAAAAAGGTGACGTTATTTCTTGGTCGTCTGCAGGAAAAATGGGTTTTAGAGGTTCTAAGAAGAATACTCCATATGCAGCTCAATTAGCAGCAGAAGATTGTGCAAATGTTGCAAAAGAAGCAGGATTACGTAAAGTAAAAGTTTATGTAAAAGGACCTGGTAACGGTAGAGAATCTGCAATCAGATCTATTCATAATACGGGTATTGAAGTAACAGAGATTATCGATGTTACACCTATGCCGCACAATGGATGTCGTCCACCGAAGAGAAGAAGAGTATAATTAAATATTTTAACTTGATAGGAATTAGATTATCGAAGGATTAGCCTTAATTCATAATCCCTATCTATAACAAAAAAGAAATGGCAAGATATACAGGACCAAAAACTAAAATTGCTCGTAAATTTGGCGAGGCAATCTTTGGAGAAGATAAGAACTTCGAAAAAAGAAATTTTCCTCCAGGACAGCATGGGAATGCAAGAAGGAGAGGAAAGAAATCTGAATATGCAACTCAATTAATGGAGAAGCAGAAAGCTAAATACACGTATGGTATATTAGAGCGTCAATTCAGTAACTTGTTTAAGAAAGCACAATCTGCTTCAGGAATTACAGGTGAAATCTTACTTCAATTGTGTGAATCTCGTTTGGATAACGTTGTTTACCGAATGGGCGTATCCAACTCAAGAAGTGGAGCACGTCAATTAGTATCTCACAGACATATTACTGTTAATGGTGAAATAGTTAACATTCCTTCTTATAGTTTAAATGAAGGTGATATTGTTGCGGTAAGAGAGAAATCTAAATCTTTAGTAGCTATTGAAAACGCATTAGCATCTAACAGCAATGTATTTGAATGGTTAACTTGGAATACAGACACTAAAACTGGAACTTTTGTTAAGGTACCGGAAAGATTACAGATTCCAGAAAATATCAAAGAACAATTAATCGTAGAATTATATTCTAAGTAATAATTTAATCACATTGCAATTTAGCCAAAGGGTTTGTACGTGCTTCTTCAGACTTATATACCGCGCAACTAGATAGCAATTAAAACGAAGAAAAATGGCAATTTTAAATTTTCAAAAGCCCGATAAGGTAATAATGATTGAGTCTACTGATTTTACTGGTAGATTTGAGTTCAGACCCTTAGAACCAGGTTTTGGTTTAACAGTGGGAAATGCTTTAAGAAGAGTACTTTTATCTTCTTTAGAAGGTTTTGCAATTACATCATTAAGATTTGATGGTGTTGAACACGAGTTTTCTACTGTTCCTGGAATTGTAGAAGATGTTACAGAAATTATTTTAAATTTAAAACAAGTTCGTTTTAAGAAACAAATAGAAGAAACTGATAGAGAAACTGTTTCTATTTCAGTATCGGATCAAGAGCAATTTACTGCAGGAGACTTACAGAAATTTATTTCTGGTTTTCAAATACTAAATCCTGATTTAGTTATTTGTAACATGAATAAATCTGTGAAATTCAATGCAGAAATAACTATTGAAAAAGGTAGAGGATTTGTTCCTGCAGAAGAAAATAAAAAGGTATCTGCACCAATAGGAACAATTTTTACAGATTCTATTTATACTCCAATCAAGAATGTTAAATACGCAATCGAAAATTTTCGTGTTGAACAAAAAACTGATTATGAGAAGTTAGTTTTCGATATTGATACTGATGGATCAATAAATCCAAAGGAGGCGTTAACTGAGGCGGCAAAAATATTAATCCACCACTTTATGTTATTCTCTGATGAGCGTATCACTCTAGAGGCAGATGAAATTGCACAAACGGAAACGTATGATGAGGAATCATTGCATATGCGTCAATTGTTGAAAACTAGATTAATCGATATGGATCTTTCAGTTAGAGCTTTAAATTGTTTAAAGGCTGCAGAAGTAGATACATTGGGAGATTTAGTTTCTTTTAATAAAAGCGATTTAATGAAATTCCGTAATTTTGGTAAAAAATCATTAACAGAACTAGAAGAATTGGTTATTGTTAAAGGTTTAAACTTCGGAATGGATTTAACAAAATACAAATTAGATAGAGATTAACCTTTCATATTTTGCTCCTCATAATGAGTAGATGCAAGATGAAAGTAAAAAACAAACGTCATGAGACACGGAAAAAAATTCAATCATTTAGGTAGAAAAACAGCGCACAGAAAAGCGATGTTAGCAAATATGACTTGTTCTTTAATAGAACACAAACGTATTAATACTACTGTGGCGAAGGCTAAAGCCCTAAGAGTTTTTGCAGAACCATTAATTACCAAATCTAAATCAGATACAACACACAATAGACGTATTGTATTTTCTTACTTACGTGATAAGTTTGCTGTGACAGAGTTATTTAAAGAGATTTCTGTAAAGGTTGCAGATAGACCAGGAGGTTATGTTCGTATCATTAAATTAGGAAACCGTCAAGGAGATAATGCTCCTATGGCAATGGTAGAATTAGTTGATTATAACGAGATTTATAATCCTAAAGGTGCAAAATCTAAAAAAACTACACGTAGAGGAAGAAGCAAAAAGGCTGATAACGCTCAAGTAGAAGAAACTGTAACAGAAGGAAAATCTGAGGAATAAAAAATGAAAATTTTTTAAATATATCAAAGGGATAAGCGTTTACGTTTATCCCTTTTTTTATATTTTTACATCATCAAACAACAAGAATAAATGAAATATCAAACACGTAAAAAGGCTTTAGTTTTATTAGCAGACGGAACAATTTTTTATGGAAAATCTGTTGGAATTGAAGGAACATCAACTGGTGAAATTTGTTTTAATACAGGTATGACTGGTTATCAAGAAATATTTACAGATCCTTCTTATTTTGGTCAATTAATGGTTGCAACCAATGCTCATATCGGTAATTATGGAGTGAATAATGAAGAAGTTGAATCTGATGGAATTAAAATTTCTGGTCTTATTTGTAGAAATTTTAGTTTTACTCATTCAAGAGTTGATTCTGACGGAAATCTAAAAGATTGGTTTATTGAACATAATTTGGTCGCAATATCAGACGTTGACACAAGAGCACTTGTTGCATATATTAGAGATAATGGGGCTATGAACGCGATTATTTCTACAGATATCGATAACATTGATGTATTAAAGAATCGGTTAGCTAAGGTTCCAAGTATGGAAGGTTTGGAATTAGCATCTAAAGTATCTACAAAAGAGCCTTATTTTCTGGGTGATGTAAATTCGCTTATTAAAATTTCGGCGTTAGATATTGGTATAAAAAAGAATATTTTAAGACATTTAGTGAAAAGAGGAGCTTATATAAAGGTTTTTCCTTTTAATTCTTCTTTTGATGAATTAGCGGCTTTTAATCCTGATGGATATTTTATTTCAAATGGTCCTGGAGATCCAGAGCCTTTGGTTGAAGCTCAGGCTGTTGCTAAGGAAATTATTCAAAGAAACTTACCATTATTTGGAATTTGTTTAGGTCATCAAGTAATAGCTTTAGCAATAGGAATTTCTACTTATAAAATGTACAATGGTCATCGAGGAATTAATCACCCGGTTAAAAATCTGTTAACTGGAAAGGGAGAAATAACTTCTCAAAATCATGGTTTTGCTATTGACAGAGAAGGAGCTGAGTCAAATGAAAATGTTGAGATCACACACGTACATTTAAATGATAATACTGTTGCAGGTATTCGTTTAAGAGATAAGAATGTTTTTTCTGTTCAATATCACCCAGAAGCCAGTCCGGGTCCGCATGATTCTGAATATTTATTCGATGAATTTATTTCAAATATAAAGCGAGTAAAAAGAAGTTAGTCGTTACTTATTGGTTTTTCGTCTATACTTTAGCGTTATTCATGGGCTTTATTGAAAATTAGCAGTATAAAGTTTTATTTTTGAAGAGTGATGTAATAATCACATTCTTTTTCATAGCAATTTTCCCACTCAGTTTACTGAGTGGGTTTTTTATTTTAATGTTTTTTTTGCAATCGTTTTCGTAATTAAACAATTACAAGTTATCCAGTCCTTCGAAGATTTTGTAATTTAGCCACAGAATTTAGGACATTAAAATTAATTTTTAAATAACAATATAATGAGTATAATTATTAACGTTCATGCGCGTCAAATTTTTGATTCAAGAGGGAATCCTACAGTAGAAGTTGATGTAACTACGGAAAATGGTATTTTAGGTAGAGCAGCTGTTCCTTCAGGAGCATCTACAGGAGAGCATGAAGCAGTAGAATTGCGCGATGGTGGCAAGGATTACATGGGTAAAGGAGTTTTAAATGCCGTAGCAAACGTAAATACTATTATTGCTCAAGAGCTTTTAGGAGTATCTGTTTTCGAACAAAATTCAATTGATCAATTAATGATAGATTTAGATGGTACTCCAAATAAATCTAAGTTAGGAGCCAATGCAATTTTAGGGGTTTCTTTGGCGGTTGCTAAAGCTGCAGCTAATGAGCTTGGAATGCCATTATATAGATATGTAGGAGGTGTTTCGGCAAATACATTACCACTTCCAATGATGAACATCATTAATGGAGGTTCTCACTCAGATGCACCTATTGCATTTCAAGAATTTATGGTGATGCCTGTAAAGGCGGAGACTTTTTCTGAAGCAATGAAAATGGGATCAGAAATTTTTCATAACTTAAAGAAAGTATTACACGATAGAAATTTATCAACAGCTGTTGGTGATGAAGGAGGTTTTGCGCCAAATTTAGCGGGCGGTACGGAAGATGCTCTAGAAACGATATCGTTAGCAGTTAAAAACGCGGGTTATGTTTTTGGTGAGGAAATCAAGATTGCTTTAGATTGTGCCGCAGCAGAATTTTTTGTTGACGGAAAATACGACTATTCAAAATTTGAAGGAGAAACAGGTAAAATTAGATCAAGTAAAGAACAGGCTGATTATTTAGCGGAATTAGCATCTAAATACCCTATCATTTCTATCGAAGATGGAATGGATGAAAATGATTGGGAAGGTTGGAAGTATTTAACTGAAAAGATTGGACATAAAGTTCAATTAGTAGGTGATGATTTATTTGTTACGAATGTAGAGCGTTTATCAAGAGGTATCGATAACGGAATCGCAAATTCAATTTTAATTAAAGTAAACCAAATAGGAACGTTAACCGAAACAATTGCAGCTGTCAATATGGCGAAGAACGCTGGTTACACATCTGTAATGTCTCATAGATCTGGTGAAACAGAAGACAATACTATTGCAGATTTAGCTGTAGCTTTAAACTGTGGACAAATAAAAACAGGTTCAGCTTCTCGTTCTGATAGAATGGCAAAATACAATCAATTATTGCGTATTGAGGAAGAATTAGCAGAAACGGCTTATTTTCCAAAAGAGAAAGCGTTTAAAATATAGATAACACAAGTTGTGTAAATTAAAGCTTCATAAATTTATGAGGCTTTTTTTTGTGCTATAAATATATAAATGAAGGTTATTTTAGGATATTAAAATTCTATTGGTATTCTGCTTTAAAATTATTCAGAATATGGTATCTTGTGCCAACAAATAATATCCAAAAAATCATCAATATAATGTCAGATACCGCTAAATTACAAATAGGAGATAATTCTTACGAATTCCCACTTGTAAAAGGAACAGAGAATGAAGTTGCGATTAATATTAAAACGTTAAGAAGCGCAACAAATGGAGTGATAACTATTGATCCTGGTTATAAAAATACAGGTTCTTGTGAAAGTGCTATTACTTTTTTAGATGGTGAAAAAGGTGTTCTAAGGTATAGAGGTTATGGTATTGAAGAGCTAGCAGAAAAAGCAGATTTTTTGGAAGTATCTTATGCTTTAATATTTGGAGATTTACCGAATAAAGAACAATTGGATAAGTTTCATGCGGATATAAAGTCACATTCATTAGTGGATGATGATGTTAGAAAAATCTTGGAAGCATTTCCAAAGACAGCCCATCCAATGGGAGTTCTATCTTCATTAACAAGTGCTTTAACCGCTTTTAATCCTGCCTCAGTGAATATTGAGTCAACGGAGGATATGTATAATGCTATTGTTAGAATTTTGGCTAAGTTTCCTGTGTTGGTTGGGTGGACTATGCGTAAGAAAAAAGGATTGCATTTAAACTATGGAAAAAAATCTCTAGGCTATGTAGAGAACATTATGTACCTAATGTTTAAGCAGCCTAATGAAGATTTTGAAATAAATCCAATAATAAAGAATGCATTAGATAAGTTACTTATTTTACATGCAGATCATGAACAAAACTGTTCTACATCTACAGTTAGAATTGTAGGTTCTTCTCATGCAGGTTTATTTGCCTCACTTTCTGCTGGAATATCAGCACTTTGGGGACCGTTACATGGTGGTGCTAATCAGGCAGTCTTAGAAATGCTAGAAGCTATTAAGGCTGATGGTGGGGACACGAAAAAATACATGGCAAAAGCAAAAGATAAAGATGATCCTTTTAGATTGATGGGCTTTGGACATAGAGTTTATAAAAACTTTGATCCAAGAGCTAAAATTATTAAGGAAGCTGCAGACGAAGTTTTAAATAGTTTAGGCGTAGAGGATCCAATTTTAGAAATTGCAAGAGGGTTAGAGCAAGAAGCGCTAAATGACCCTTATTTTGTCGAAAGAAAATTATACCCGAATGTAGATTTCTATTCAGGAATTATATATAGAGCTATGGGTATTCCTGTAGAAATGTTTACTGTAATGTTTGCTTTAGGACGTTTACCTGGTTGGATTGCACAATGGAAAGAAATGCGTCTTAAAAAAGAACCAATAGGCCGTCCTCGTCAAATCTACATAGGTGAAAATGAAAGACCTTTTGCGAAATTAGAGGAAAGATAAAAAATAGTACTATTTTTACCAAAAAATTAAAAGCTTCATAATTTATGAGGCTTTTTTTATAGATTTCAAATACATATGTTACAGCTTAATATTAATAATGAAACTTCAAGATTAAGAGCCGTTATTTTAGGAATTGCAAAAAGTAATGGTCCAGTTCCAGAATTAGAGGATTGTTATGATCCAAAAAGTGCACAACACGTTTTAGCAGGAACTTATCCAAAAGAAGAAGATATGATTTTAGAAATGGAAGCTGTTGCTGAAATTTTTAAAAAATATAATATTCAAGTTTTTAGACCAATTGTGATTGAAGATTATAATCAAATTTTCTCAAGAGATATTGCCTTTGTAATTGAAGATAAACTTATTAAAGCGAATATTCTTCCGGATAGAGAAGGAGAGTACAAAGCAATAAATAATGTTATTTCTCAAATAAAACCTGAAAATGTTATTGTCTTACCTGAAGAATGCCATGTAGAGGGAGGTGATGTTATGCCTTGGAATGAATATATTTTTGTGGGTACTTATTCAAGAGTAGATTATCCTAATTTTATTACAGCGCGTACAAATATGCATGCTGTGGATGCGTTACAAGATTTGTTTCCTGATAAAATTGTAAAGTCTTTTGATTTAAGAAAATCAAATACAAATCCTAAAGAAAATGCATTACATTTAGATTGCTGTTTTCAACCTATAGGAAAAGATAAAGCCATTTTGCATAAAAATGGATTTTTAATTGAAAGAGAGTATGAATGGTTGTTGAATTATTTTGGAGAAGAAAATGTATTTGAAGTTACAAAAGAAGAAATGTATAACATGAATAGTAATGTGTTTTCAATTTCTGAAGAAGTAATTATTTCTGAACAAAACTTCACACGATTAAATTCTTGGTTAAGAAAAAAAGGTTTTACTGTTGAAGAAGTTCCTTATGCAGAAATTGCAAAACAAGAAGGCCTATTAAGATGTTCTACATTGCCTCTGATAAGGGATTAAAGTTATAAATTAGGATGATTTATTTATTGCATAAATGATCTTAACAACCACATAAAAAACTAATTTTGAAAATTAGAAATACATAAATTAGATGCAACAAACTACAAATACAATCTTGATGGTTCGTCCTGTAAATTTTAGGATGAATGAACAAACTGCTGTAAACAATTATTATCAAAAAACATTAAAAGATTTATTGCCAGCAACTATAAACGCTAAAGCTCAGAAGGAGTTTGATGACTATGTTGATAAATTAAGAAATTTTGGTATTGAAGTGGTTGTGATATCAGATACAAAAGAGTTTGATACACCAGATTCTATTTTTCCGAACAATTGGGTTTCCTTTCATGCAGACGGAACTGTCGCAATATATCCGATGTTTGCAGAAAACAGGCGTTTAGAGTGCAGGGAAGATGTTTTAGAAACATTAGAAAAGCAAGGTTATTTAATAGAGAATATTGTTGATTATACTTCTGCAGAAGAGGAACAAATATTTTTAGAAGGAACGGGAAGTATGATCTTAGACAGAGAAAATAAAAAAGCATACTGTGCAATTTCTCCAAGAGCAGAAGAAGAATTGTTTATAGAGTTCTGTGAAGATTTTGAATATACCCCAGTTGTTTTTACTGCAAATCAAACTGTAAATAATAAAAGAGAAGCAATCTATCATACAAACGTAATGATGTGCGTGGCAGAAACATTTGCAATAGTCTGCTTGTCTTCAATAGATGACAAAAAAGAACGTAAGAACCTATTAAAACATTTAAAGGAAGACAAGAAACAAGTAATAGATATTACTGAAGAGCAAGTAAATAACTTTGCAGGGAATATGTTACAAGTTCATGGCAAAAAGAATGAACGTTTTTTAGTCATGAGTCAAGCTGCTTTTGATTGTTTAACACCAGTTCAGAAATCTCAAATAAATCATCATTGTAAAATAATTTCTAGCTCTTTAGAAACTATTGAAACTTGCGGTGGTGGTAGTGCACGTTGCATGATGGCTGAAGTTTTTTTACCTAAATTATAGATTTTATTCATGAATAATTAAGCTTATAGCTCGTATTTTTAGAAAATGGACTTACTTTTATTAGCAATCGCACCAGCCATGATCTTTATCATTTTCATTTATCTTAAAGATAAAATTGAAAAAGAACCGGTTCCATTTTTAATCAAAAATTTCCTTTTAGGGGCATTTGGGAGTATCTTAATTACGTTTATTTTAGGGGTTTTAGCCAATTTAATTTACCCTTTAACCGACGATAAAACTGTTTTTCAGCATTTTATAAAAGCATTTGTAGTGGTCGCTTTAGTTGAAGAGTTTTCTAAATACGTTATTGTAAAATATTACGCTCAAAAGAATAAGGAGTTTAATGAACCTTATGACGGTATTGTTTATGCTATAGTGGTTTCTATGGGGTTCGCTGTTTTAGAAAACGTTTTGTATATTTTTCAATATGGAGTGACCACGGGAATTTTAAGAGCGTTCACTGCTGTTCCTGCCCATGCCACTTTTGCGATTTTAATGGGTTATTTTATGGGAAAAGCTAAATTTTCTAAAAATAAAATACAATTAAATTTATTAGGTTTATTAGTGGCAACAATTTTTCATGGATTTTATAATTTCTTTTTGTTTATTAATTATATACCAGGAACATTAATAGGCGCAATACTTTCTTTAATTATAGGAATCGTCTTGTCTAAAAAAGTGATTAAAAAACATCAAGAAAATTCTAATTTTAAAATTTTATAGATTTTAAGGACGGTTCTTGTGCCGCTATTGTTGTCAAAATCTCCAATATAAATAGGAGTTTTATCCTGAGTAAGATCTTGCCAATCAACATTAGTAGGGTTAATTATTCGATATTTTTCCTAATGTATTTATTCTACGCTAAACACATACAGAATAACTGCAGTCTTATTCTACGTCATTAGGCATAAAGAAACCCTCACATTGTTGAAAGGGTTTTATCAAATTGTTTTAAGTATATTTTAGTTCTTTACAAACTTTCTATTGGTTTGAAGCACGCCCTCTGAAATACGAATGGTATACACAACGCTTGGGAATGCTGCTATATTAACGTTGTTTGTGTTTTTTATAGAAAGTACTTCTTTGCCCAATATATTGTATATGGAGATAGCTATTGGACTTTCATTCCCCGACATAAACAAACGTATTGTTTGTTGAATTTGGATAGCTAGAGATAGCTAATGGGTTTTCATCTTCTAAACCTGCGGTAACACAATATAAACCACCGTCTGTAATTGTCCATCCATAAGTGTCTATTATATTTTGTCTAGCATTTTCTCCATTACAATAATTAATATTTTTTGCTACAAATACCACATTTGATTGGAGTGCTTGTTGAGACCATCCAATTAGGATATTATCTTAATTATTAGTTGATATTCCCGAATCATTAAACATAGTATTCATATTAGTCACACTACTCGCATCCCAATTCGAAATATCATCAATGAAAGTATTTTTACCTCGAAATAATTCTGACATATCAGTTACCTGACTTACACCCCAAGTAGAAATATCTCCATAGTTAGTTGCTCCTGAAGATGGGGCTAAAACCCAAAGGTCTACTGTTGTTTGAATATTAGCATCTGTAAGTTGTGTTTGAGAATATCCAAATGTTGAAATGAATACGAGTAAAAAAGTAATTTTCTTCATAGTATCTTTATATATATCAAAAGCACGCTTCGTGGAGTGTTGATCTTTTAGGTCTATTTTTTTAAAAATCGGTTTTACTCCAGTAATTTTTTCAATTCGCTCAAGGGTCTTTTCTGATGAATTAGACAAATCATCAAAAATAACAACCTCGAAATCATTCTCTATCAATTCTATGGATGTGTGTGGGCCAAAATATCCTCAGCCGCCTGTGACTATTATTTTTTTCATTGTTTTTTATTTTGATAATTGTTTTCAAAAATAAATAAAAAATCACATATAACCATACTGGATCATACTAGTTAGTTTAATTAGTTTTTTATTCTATATTTGTACTATGAAAATCGTAACGGTAAAAGATAAATCTGGTATACCTAAGTACAAGCAAATTGTGGCATCTATTGAAGAAGCTATAATTAAAGGTGCGCTAAAAAAAGGCGACAAATTGCCCTCTTTAAATAGCATAAAAAACCAACACTCCCTTTCTAGAGATACTGTAGTTGCAGCATTTAATGAATTAAAGACTCGCGGCATTTTGCAGTCTATCGTCGGTAAAGGTTATTATGTTTCAAGCGAAGATGTTAAGGTTAATCAGAAAATATTTTTACTGTTTGATGAGTTAAATTCTTTTAAGGAAGATCTTTACAATTCCTTTTTAACTGGTATGGGAGAGAATGTGCAGGTAGATATATTTTTCCATCATTTTAATACTGACGTTTTTAGTAAATTAATAAATAACAATGCGGGCGATTATAGTTATTATATCATTATGCCTGCCAATCTTAAAGGAACGGAAAAGGTGATTAATAGACTACCAAATGATAAAGTTTATATTTTAGATCAAATGCATTTAGAGCTAATGAACTACCCTTCTATTCATCAAAACTTTAAGAAAGATATCTACCAAGGTTTACAAGCCGGACTAAAGCAAGTAAAAAACTATCAAAAAGCAATTTTACTTTATAGTGAAGAGCGCCAACCAAAAGGGCTTTTAGACGGTTTTAACTTGTTTTGCAAACACCATAATATTCAAAATGAAGTTATTGATACTTTAACAGATAGGGCATTATCCAAAGGAGAGTTATACATCTTATTAGATGATAAGAATTTAATTCGAGTCATAAAACGAATAAAAGAAGAGCGGTTAACACTTGTTCAGGATATCGGAATCATTTCTTATAATGATACACTTTTAAAGGAAATAGTTGAAGGAGGAATTACAACTATATCTACAAATTTTAACCTTATGGGGCAACGATTAGCAGAAATGATTTTAAATAATGAATTTGCCCAAATTGAAAACCCAAATAGTCTTATTATTAGAAAATCATTATAACAGTTTGTATATACTCGAAGAATTAGAAACACAAGGTTTACACTATTTAGAATTAACAAGTTCTGATGGCGTTTCTAAAGCACAAATATCTTTGAATCAAGGAGGAAGATTGAGTAATCTTGTATTTGAAGATACTCAAGTTCTGGCAAATTTTGATGCTTCAACATATGAAAATAATTATGCTTCATCTATTCTGTTTCCATTCGTTAACCGAATTAAAGATGGCAAATACACATTTAATAATTCAAAATACAAACTCAATTGCAACGAAGTTGATAAAAACAATGCTTTACATGGTTTAGTTTACAACAAGACCTTTGTTTGTACAAAAAAAGAATTAACGTTAAATGATGCTTTGGTCACTTTAGAATATAAAGACTATGGAAAACATCAAGGATTTCCGTTTAAATTCAATATTGAGTTAACTTATACACTTAATAAAAAAGGAATTATAGTATCCGTTAATATTATCAATAAAGATAAAAAAACCTTTCCTTTTAGCTTAGGATGGCATCCCTATTTTTATAGTAAAAACTTAGATAATAGTACTTTAAATTTTAGTAGTAACAAAAAATATGTATTTGATAACCAACAAATTATTTCTGGTACAACTGACTTAAATATAGAAATGCCTTTTCAATTAAAGGCTGTAACATTAGACGACTGTTATGCGCTAAAAACAAATGAAATTGATTTTTCAACACCTGAATATAGTTTCAATATAAGGTCTACTTCAAAAGAAAATTTTCTACAACTCTATACACCTGAAGTTTGCAATGTTATTGCAATTGAGCCTATGACAGGCGCTGCAAATAATTTTAACAATGAAATTGGCTTACAAACGCTACAACCAAATGAAACTTATAATATGAAATTGTTAATAGTAATAGAAACCAGAAACAGTAAAACAAATACTAATCAACTAATCAACTAATCAAAAAACTATGCAATTCTTAACATTTATTGGATTTACAGCTTTAGTCGCTATAATATCCTATTACAAAACGAGGAACACAGAAGAATCTTCATCGGATGGTTACTTCCTTGGTGGTCGTAGCTTAACAGCTGGTGTCATTGCTGGTTCATTATTATTGACCAACTTATCTACAGAGCAAATTGTTGGATTAAATGGTGCCGCATACCAAAGTGGATTGTCTGTGATGGTATGGGAAACTCTTGCTGCCATTGCTATGGTTGTTACCGCAATATTTTTATTGCCAAGATATTTAAAAGGTGGATTAACCACGGTGCCTGGTTTTTTAGCAAAGCGTTTTGATGTGACTACTAAAACATTAACCTCTGGCTTATTTTTAACAGGTTATGTTGTGGTTCTACTTCCTGTTATTTTATACTCAGGTTCTTTAGCTATAAGTGGTATGTTTGACGTGCCAGAATTGTTAGGCGTAACACACACTCAATCCATTTGGATATGTGTTTGGGGAATAGGAATCATTGGTTCTATATATGCTGTTTTTGGAGGTTTAAAAGCTGTCGCGGTTTCAGATTCTATTAATGCAATTGGTTTGCTAATTGGTGGAATTTTGATTCCAATATTTGGATTAATGATGATTGGTGATGGGAGTCTTTTAGACGGGCTTTCTATATTAACTACTGAGAACCCTGACAAGTTTAAATCCATGGGTGGCGAAAATGATCCTGTACCATTTTACACCATTTTTACAGGTATGATGTTGGTACAATTATTTTATTGGGGAACTAACCAACAAATTATTCAAAGAGCACTTGCTGCTAAAGATTTAAAAGAAGGTCAAAAAGGATTACTATTAGCCTCATTTATAAAAATTTTAGGGCCATTAATTGTAGTTTTACCGGGCTTAATTGCCTATCATATTTTTGAAGGCAATTTAGAAAGTGCAGATAGTGCGTATCCAATGTTAGTTAAAAAAGTATTACCTACTGCTTGGGTTGGCTTTTTTGCAGCGGTTTTATTTGGTGCCATTTTAAGTTCTTTTAATAGTGTTTTAAATAGTTCTGTTACTTTGTTTGGCCTTGATATTTACAAGCAACATATAAATAAAGACGCGAACGAAAAAACGATTGTAAAATACGGAAAAACATTTGGTGTTCTTTTAGCAATTGCAGCTATGTTTATTGCACCTCTAATTGCAAATGCAGGAAGTTTGTTTGATTATTTACAAAAAGTAAATGGTATTTACAGTATTCCTATTTTAACTATTATTATCGTTGGCTATACTACTAAGTATGTGCCTGCACTTGCTGCAAAAATTGGATTATTTTCTGGTTGTTTATTATACATTACTTATATGTTGATTGATATTTATTCGCCAGAGGTATTTTCTAGTCTACACTTTTTAGACATATGCGCTATTCTATTTATTCTTAATATCTTGATAATGTTAATCATTGGCTATTTCAAACCAAGAGAAGAAGCATACGTTCAAGAATACACAAAACAAGTTGATATTACACCTTGGAAGTATCTAAAACCAGTAAGTATTGCTATCTGTCTAATTGTAATAGGAGTGTATATTTATTTTACTTAAATTATTATGAGCAAAAAGTTAATTAAAGAAGTTAAAGGCTGCTTTTTAGATAAGTTTAAAGTGCAGCCTTTAATAGTATTTGCACCAGGCAGAATTAATCTTATTGGAGAGCATACCGATTACAATGAAGGTTTTACTTTTCCGGCAGCTATTAACAAAGGTATCGCGCTTGCCATAAGTAAAAGTAATTCTAATACCAGTAATGCATATGCTTTTAATAAAGAAGAGCTGTATGAGTTCAAAATAGAAAACTTAAAACCTCTCGAAGGTGGTGATTGGAGAAATTATGTTCTTGGTGTTGTTGCAGAATTACAAAAAAGCGGTAAGCAAATTGGTAATTTTAATAGCGTTTTTAGTGGTAATATTCCTAGTGGTGCAGGCATGTCCTCATCTGCAGCTTTAGAGAATAGTTTTGTTTTTGGACTGAATGAATTATTCGATTTAGGTTTAACTAAAAACGAAATGATTTTAGTATCTCAAAAAGCCGAACACAACTTCGCTGGTGTAAAATGCGGTATCATGGATCAATATGCAAGTATGTTTGGTGTTAAAAAAAGCGCACTTTTATTAGATTGTAGGACGGTGAAATCTCAACCTTATAAAATAAATTTTAAAGACTACAAATTGATGCTTATTAATAGTAATGTAAAGCACGATTTGTCTGAAAGTGCCTATAACGATAGACGTGAAGTATGCGAAAAAGTATCCAAATTATTAAATATTTCGGCAATAAGAGATGCGTCGAAAGATGATCTTGAGCGAATTAAAACAGATATTACAGATGAAGATTATCAAAAAGCATTGTATGTAATTAATGAGAATATCCGTGTAAAAAAGTTTTCTGAAGCTATTAGGAAAGATGATATTGATGCCCTCGGAGATTTACTATACCAATCGCACGAAGGCTTAAGTAACAAATTTAAAGTAAGTTGTAAAGAATTAGACTTTTTAGTCAATCAAGCAAAAACAAACCCAAATGTTTTAGGAGCCAGAATGATGGGAGGAGGCTTTGGTGGTTGTGTTATAATTTTACTAAAAAAAGCCGAATTTAAAACGTTTAAAAAAGATACAGCTAAACAGTTTAAAAAAAGATTTGACAAAGATTGCTCTGTGTATAGCGTGAAATTATCTCAAGGTACATTATTGGTTAAATAAAAGACATAAAATGAATACAGATTTACAAGAGTTTTCGCATAAACGCTTTAATATTCTTACTGGAGAATGGGTTTTAGTTTCGCCACATAGAGCAAAACGACCATGGCGAGGACAGAATGAAGATGTTTCTAATGAGCAGGGTCCTTCTCATGATCCAAATTGTTATTTATGTGCTGGAAATACGAGAGTTAATGGAGAAGAGAACCCTAAATATAAAGATGTGTTTGTATTTATAAACGATTTTTCTGCCTTACAGAACTCATCACCAAAGTTTTCTATAAATGAAGGCTTGTTTAAAGCTGAAAGTGAGCAAGGCATTTGTAAAGTAGTTTGTTTTAGTCCAGATCACTCTAAAAGTTTGGCAGACCTATCCATTGAAGACATAAATAAAATCGTTAATACTTGGCAGAAAGAATACACCAAGTTGGGTGGTAAAGACATGATTAATTATGTTCAAATTTTTGAAAATAAAGGTGTCGTTATGGGTTGCAGCAATCCACATCCACATAGTCAAATATGGAGTCAATCTACATTACCAAATGAAGTTGATAAAAAAGAACAGCAGCAACTTGCTTACTTTAATAAAAACAAAAGTAGTTTGTTAGGCGATTATCTAAAGCAAGAACTAGAAACCAATGAACGTATGATCTACCAAAATGATGATTTTGTGGTTCTAACACCATTTTGGGCTTTATGGCCTTTTGAAACCATGATCATTCCGAAGCAACAACATGCTAATATTACTAAGATTTCTGAACAAGAAAGGTTAAGTTTTGCAGACATAATCTCAAAAATCACAAAGGCTTACGACAAATTATTTGAATGTTCGTTTCCTTATTCTAGTGGAATTCATCAATCTCCTACAAACGGAGAAACCAATTTGCATTGGCATTGGCACATGAGTTTTTACCCACCATTATTAAGAAGTGCTACTGTGAAGAAATTTATGGTAGGTTACGAAATGTTTGGTTCTCCACAACGTGATATTACCGCAGAGCAGGCAGCTTATAGACTAAGGAGTTTAATTAAATAAGGGTATTACATTTTACAAATCATAACTCGTTTAATTTTAGCTACCTAATTGTATTAAACAACAGAATATACTTTTATTATTATTGTGATAATGGTTAATTATAGAAGTTTTACAGATGGTTTTAATTTAAGCTCTAAGTTCATTCTTGGTTTTAACCAATTTTCTCTAAATTATGTTTTTTTAGATATTCATCAATTCCAGTTTTTTTTGCTTCATTTAAAAAGTCTTTTGGGTTTTTACCGTACAGCTTTTTAAAGCATTTTGAAAAATATTTTGGATCATTAAAACCAACCATAAATGCAACTTCAGAAATTGTGTGGCCATATTTAGTGATTAAAATAGCTCCTTTTTTTAAACGCATTAAGCGAACAAAATCTACCAAAGTTTGTCCAGTTAATGATAGGCATTTTCTGTAAAGGCTTGAGTAGCTCATGTTTAAGGAGTATGCGATCGTTTCAATTTTAAAATTTCCTTCATACAACTTTGAATTTATAATCGATGTTAAATTTTCAAGAAAAACTTCATCTTGAGATTGATTTAATTTAATTTCTGGACTGCTAATTAATTCTTTGCGATATTTTGAAATTATAGATTCTTTTGAAATGATAATATTGTTAATCTTCAATAGTAATTCTTTTGTATTAAAAGGTTTATTGATGTACTCTATGGCTCCAGATTTAAGTCCAGATATTTTTGCATTTGTAGAGTTTTTTGCTGTAATTAATATAACTGGAATATGTTTTGTTAGCTGATCCATTTGTAATCTATTACACATTTCAATACCATCAAGTTTTGGCATCATAATATCGCTTAAAATAAGATCTGGAAAGTTGCTTTTTGCATAATGATAACCTTCTTCCCCATTTTCAGCCAGTATAATGTTATACTGATGCTCTAATAATTCTTTTAGAAATATTTGTAGATCATAATTATCTTCGACAATTAAAAGAGTCTTTTTGTATTGGTTTAATTCTTGATTTTCTTTTAAATTTTTAACTTCTAAAACTGTTGATGGTTTTTCTGAATCGTCAGTTATAATTTTTTCTGAATCCTGATATGCATCTTCAGAAATTGGCAGTTTAATTGTAAAAACAGTGCCTTCTAAATGTTTTGAGTTAACTTTAATTCTTCCTCTATGCAAATCTATGAGCTCTTTTGTAAGAGCTAATCCAATTCCAGATCCTTGAATTTTTCTACCCCTATTTGTCTGGTAAAATAATTCAAAAATTGCTTCTAATTCTTCTTTTAAAATACCAGGGCCAGAATCAGTTACTGATAATTTTATTTGTTTCTTTGCATTGGTAGGAGTGATATTTAATTGAATGTTACCTTCTTTAGGAGTAAATTTGAATGCATTCGAAAGCAGATTGTAAACGATGTGTTCTATTTTTTCTTTATCGTACCATGCATCTGATAGGTTTTCTGGACAGGTTACAACAAAATCAATTTTCTTTTTTCTAGCTAATTCTTTAAAAGATAGAGAAATATCTTCTATATTTTTAAATAAATTGTTTTTAGTAACGTTTAGCTTTAATGTATTTAATTCTTTGTTCCTTACCAATGTTAATTCTCGAGCGATTTTAGAAAGGCGTTTAGCATTGTTTGATATAATTGTTAAACGCTGTTTAAGTAGTAAGTTTCCGTTTTTTTCTGCAAGTTCGTGCATATCTTCAATTGGACCTAGAATTAACGTTATTGGAGTCTGAATCTCATGAGACATTTTTGCAAAGAAATTCATTTTTACTTCATTTAGCTCATTCTCTTTTTTATGGCTAATTTTTTCTAAAAGCAACTTTTTTCGTAATGAATACCATCGCTTTATTCCAAGTAGACATAAACTAAGTAAACATAAATAAATAATGTATGCTATGGGTTTATTCCAAAAGGGATGCTCTATTTGAATAGCAATAGATTTTGTTGGAATATCCCAAATGCCTTTTCCTGAACCTGCTTTAACTTCAAAATTATAATTACCAGAAGGAATATTAGTATAGGTTGCAATACGTTCAGGTTGATTATCAACCCAGTTGTCGTCAAACCCTTTTAATCTGTATGCATAGTAATATTTTGGATCTAGAATATTATCAATAGCAGAAAATCTAAAGGAAAAAGAAGATTGATTGTATTTTAATTTTAAGGACTCAACATTATGTATCCCAGAGGTGATTTGTGAGGGAACTAAAGAGTCTGCTGCTTGATTAAGAATATCTATAGAATTAATAAGCAGTAAGGGATTCGATATTTTTTTATGTAATAGTTTTGGGTTAAAAAAATTAAAGCCTTTAATACCACCAAAATATAAAATGCCTTGTTCATCTTTAAAAGCACTTCTAGATAAAAAGGCATTATCTTGAAGACCATCTGTACTATAGTAGGTCTTTATTTTTGCTTTTTTAATATCTATATGACAAATACCATTATTTAAAGAACTAAGCCATAGGTCATTACTGTCTCCTACGATGACAGAGCAAAATTGTTGTTCATTAATGGATTCTATATGATCAAAAGTGCTGTATGATTTGTTTTTAGTGTTAAATTTTAAAAGTTTGCCTTTGTTACTTATTAACCATAACTCATCAGTATTTCCAAGAGACATATATGTTACGCCATTCGTTGTATATTCTTTGTTATCGTAATATGAATAATTTGTGAATGTTGAGTGCTTTATATCTTTGATATTTTCATTAAATTTAAATAGTCCTCCTTTATAGATTCCAACCCAAATAGCTCCTGAGGGATCTTCAATAAAACTTTCAGGAATATAGCCTGTTAATCCATTTGAATTCTTCTCAAAAGAGGCAAGTAAATTTAATTGAGATGAATAAATATTTATAGAAATATTAGACCCAACCCAAATACGTCCTTTAGAATCATTAAAAACAGTGCTTATATCACTAGCTTCATGGTTTTTAGAATTTAGAATAGGTATTTTTTTGAACGTACCTTTTTTTGTGTTATGAAAAAACAACCCACTTTTGTATGTACCGAACCATATGTTCGATTGTTCATCTTCGGTTATAGATTGTACGTAAAAACCCTTATTTAAGCTGATATTATTAAAATATTGGGTTTCATTAGTAGTGCCATCTTGATTATAACTGATCTTTGTCAACCCAGAACCATCTGTTCCTGCCCATATGTCTCCCATAGAACTCTTATAGATACTTAAAATTCTAAGTGGGGCATTATTTGCCGAACCTTCATGGTATTTAATAGTACTATTAGCACTGGGAATCACATTAAGTTTACCATAATTTGTAGTTACCCATATGTTGTTATGACTATCTTGGTTAATATTTAAAATCGTATTACTACCTAAAGAAAATTCATTAGAATCTTGTTTGTTGTATAATTGAATCTCTCCGCTAACAGTATTTACTTTATATAAACCGCCTCCGTCTGTACCTCCCCACATATACCCGTTGCTATCACAAAATAATGTTAAGAACATTTCTTTATTAATATTAAACTTTTGTTTCTTAAAAAGATAATCTTGAATGAATTCTTTACGCAGTATATCGTAAACAAAAAGACCAAAGGTTGCTGTACCTATCCAAAGTCTATTATTTTTATCTGTTGCTAGAAATAAGTTCCCTGGGTAATCAGTAAAAGGACCTATTAACTCCTTGGTTTCTCCTGATTTAAGAGAGTAATTAAAAATTTTTCCTTCGCTAGTACTTATAAATAATTCACTGGGGTTAGCTAAGTTCAGGTCAATAATATTTTTGAGAGGTATGTTTCTCTTGTAGATTGTTGTAATACTATCCAATTTTGAATTTTTGTACTGGTATATCGTACCTTCTTTTGATGCCAACCATATACTTTCTTTTTGAGAGATAATCTTCGTGACATTATCTTTTACTAATAATGAAATGTCTTCAAATTGTCCTCTTGATACATTGTATTTTGATATTAGCCCAAAAGCAGATGTAATCCAAATGTCTTTATTGTTATCATTAGTGATATCACTTATTACATCATTTTGTTTCCAGTTAGGGAAAATGACTTTGCTTTTAATTGATTTGTAATTATAACCATCATACACTAAAATACCATTGCCAGAAAGCATCCAGATATTCCCTAATTGATCATGAGTCGTTTTAAATACTCTCACACTTTTATTATTAAGGGTTCGAGATATTTGCGTAAAGTTTGTGTGATTTTGTCCATTCAAAAAAGAAAAACACAATAAAATAAAACTTAATAAAAGATAGGTTCTAATTGTGGACATTATTTTGATTTGGTTTTTAAAAGCGACTTTTAGTAAGGTGTCTTTTTTAAAGTAACCCTTTAAAAAGTTATTTAAATAGTATAACAGCTATTATGTAAAGGTATTACTAAAATTTAGTACAGTTAATTTATAGCTTCATTAATATTCAACGTGAAGAGGGATAATTAGTCAAAAAGGGGTAAAAAATATTCACAATAGTATTTTATGTAAAATACTACTCTAAAGTGATTAAAATATCAACATTATTACAGAATGTATAAAGCATTTTTGTTAAAACATTAACACTAACATAACCTTTATTAAAACCTATAGATGAGTTCAAGAAGAAATTTTATTAAAAAGTCAGCCATTCTGGGAGCAGGAATAACAATGGTTCCAAATGTTTCGTTTGGTTCGACAAAAGGGATGTTTGATACTAAATTAAGAGTAGGAATGATTGGTGTTGGTTTAAGAGGCACAAATCACTTGAACAATTTATTACAACGTGAGGATGTTTTAGTAACGGCTATTTGTGATATTGACCCTAAAAGAATTTCAAATGCTTTAGGTCTTATTGAAAAATTTGGTCAAAAAAAGCCAGAAATTTTTGGTAAATATGACTATGACTATCGAAATCTATTGGCATTAAAAGAGGTTGATGCTGTTATTATATCAACTCCTTGGTTGTGGCATACACGTATGGCTAAAGATTCTATGTTGGTGGGGAAATATACAGGTTTAGAAGTTTCTGCTGCGAATACTCTGGAAGAGTGTTGGGATTTGGTAAATACCCATGAGCAAACAGGCACTCATCTTATGATTTTAGAGAATGTGAACTATAGAAGAGATGTTTTAGCTGTATTAAACATGGTAAAACAAAATGTCTTTGGAGAATTATTACATTTTACAGGTGGATATCAGCATGATTTAAGGCATGTAAAATTTAATGACGGTGAAACAGCTTATGGGAAAGGAGTGGAATTTGGAAGCAATGGTATCTCAGAGTCTGTCTGGAGAACACAACATTCTTTATTAAGAAACGCTGATGTATACCCGACTCATGGTTTAGGTCCAATAGCTGTTATGGCCGATGTAAATAGAGGTAACCGTTTTTTATCATTAACATCACACGCTACTAAAGCCATCGGATTAAACAAATACATTGTTGATAATGGCGGCGAAAATCATCCTAATGCAAAACTTAAATGGAAACAAGGTGATATTATAACCTCAACCATAGAAACTTCGAATGGAGAAACTATAATAATTACCCATAATGTAAATACACCACACCCCTATTCTTTAGGTTTTAAAGTGCAGGGGGTGAATGGGCTATCAGATTTTGACCACCATACCCAACGTATACATATAGAAGGAACAACCGAAGGGCATGGCTGGGAAGCAATGGATGCGTGGTTTGATAAATATGACCACCCTTTATGGAAAAAATATGGAGAAGTTGCTGCAGAAACAGGACATGGTGGAATTGATTTCTTTGTTATGAATGCCTTTGTAGAATCCGCCAAACAAAATATAGCACCTCCGATGGATGTTTATGATGCAGCGGCATGGAGTGCAATTACCCCATTATCCGAACTATCAATAGAAAACAATGGAGCTCCACAAGATTTTCCAGATTTCACAAGAGGTAGATGGGTAAAACGTAAACCATATAATTGGATGAAGGATACCTTTTAATCTAGTCAAGATTAAAAAGGATGATATACTGTAATACTAGAGTAGGAATAATAATAATAATAATTTTAAAATAATAACAAATGAGAAAGTTTACAATGCTTTTTTTATTTTTATTTTCTGTAGGTTTTTTCTATGGACAAGAAAATAAAATAACTGGTACAATTACAGACGCCGAAACAGGTGAATCGGTAATTGGAGCTGCTGTGATTATTAAAAACTCAGGTGTTGGTGTTTCTACTGATTTTGATGGAAAATTCAGTATTAATGCCAAGAAAGGAGATGTTTTAATCATTTCTTCTTTAGGGTATATCTCTCTAGAAATAGCTATTAAAGAAGAGAATAATTTTACAATTCAATTGGTTTCAGACGCTGCTCAATTAGATGAAGTTGTAATCATAGGGTATGGTACTAAGAAAAAAGTAAACCTTACTGGTTCAATTGCCACGATAAAAACAGACGAGATTGTGAAGAACAGCACAGGAAATGTAAGTAGTGCATTATCTGGTCGATTGGCAGGTGTTACAACAATTCAAAATTCAGGAGAGCCAGGAAGTGATGCTTCTTCAATTAGAATTAGAGGACTTAGTTCTTTAAATTCAAGTGCACCATTGATATTAGTTGATGGTATACCAAGAGCATTAAATAATATTAATGCCAATGATATTGAAAGTATAAGTATATTAAAAGATGCAGCAGCAGCCGCAATTTATGGCATGCGAGCTAGTAATGGAGTGGTTTTAATCACTACTAAAAGAGGTAAGGGTGAAAATAAATTAAATATTAACGTGTATTCTGGATTACAAACACCTACTCGAATGCCAAATTTTTTAGATTCGTTTAATTACGCTTCCCTATTAAATGAAGCAAATGTAAATGATGGTGTTCCAGAGAGGTATACTGCTGATGACTTGGAGAAGTTTAAAGATGGCTCAAGCCCAAATACACACCCAAATACCGATTGGATAGGCGAAACATTAGAGAATAATTCTGCGATGCATTCAATTGATATATCAGCAAGTGGTAGTTCTGAAAATAATAAAACAAAATACTTTACCTCATTAGGCTATTTGTATCAAGACGCATTGTATGCTAATAATAAGTTTGACCGTATTAATTTTAGAACAAATCTTGATATCGAGTTAAATGAAAACATTAGTCTATCAACAGATTTTAGTGGTAATTTAGAAACTAGAGATCGTCCAGGGATTGGAGCAGCAACTTTGTTTTCAAATATAATGAGAACACCGCCTATAGAAGTAAATCAGTATTCTAACGGAGAGTATTCTAGTTATAGTTTGGAACCTAAAATAAATGCAGGATATAATAATACTCAAAACTTTGATTTTCAATCTAAGATAGCATTACATATAAAGTTTCCTTTTTTAGAGGGATTAAAGTTAACGTCCCAAGTTGCTTATGATAGAGCTACTTTTAGAAATAAATCGTTTTCTG
Source organism: uncultured Acidimicrobiia bacterium (assembly GCA_964195455.1). Taxonomy (GTDB): domain Bacteria; phylum Bacteroidota; class Bacteroidia; order Flavobacteriales; family Flavobacteriaceae; genus Polaribacter. Next base: position 8,413 of record CAXMOR010000062.1, on the reverse strand, counting down.
TACCGAGTACCTATTCAACATTCGATAGTTCATCAAATGAATTTTCTTTAAGCACTCCTAGTACTCGAGGGGAGACAGCTAGTTTATCTGAGTCTCAAAGTCAAGGATACAAATTAGTGACAGAGGCAATTCTGAGCTATGACAGGATTATAAAAAAGCATGAGTTTGGAGCAAAATTTATATATTCAAAGACCCTAACTCAAGATAATTATTTATCTGCTGGAATAAGTAATCTTTTAGGGACTTCTGTTGATTTTTTTATAGCAGGTGATGCAGAAACTAGAACGAATTCAAATGGCACTTCAGAGACTGGTATTTTAGGATATGCAGGTAGGTTTAGCTATTCTTATAATAATAAATATTTATTAGAATTTAATGGCAGATACGATGGGTCTTACAAATTTAGTAAAGATGCTAGATTTGGATTCTTTCCATCATTTTCAGCAGCCTGGAGAGTTTCTGAAGAAAACTTTTTAAACAAATCAAGCGTTATTAATAACCTTAAGATTAGAGCATCTTATGGAGAGTTAGGAAGTGATGTTGGAATAGGTGGTTTTAGATATTTAGAATTCTTTGGATTTGGCAGCCCATTTGTAGACAATAGCGGTGTTTCTCAATCAATAGGAAGTAGTGGTTTAGCAGATGCTAATACAACATGGGAAAAAGCTAAAACTTATAATATTGGAATGGAATTAGGTTTGTGGAATAATTTATTCACACTAGAAACTGATTTTTACTATAAGCGAACATCAGATATTTTAACTACAAGAGCACTGCAAGTTCCAGATACTTTCGGAGCGATACTACCAGCTGAGAATATAGGTGTTGTAGATAATAAGGGAATTGAAATTATTATAAATCATAAAAATAAAATTAAAGAATTAGATTATTATGTCAATTTAAATTTTGGTTATGCCAAAAATGAGATCATAGATATCGCAGAGCCAGAAGATGTTGATCCATTGCGAAAACTCACAGGAAGACAAATACAAGCAGGATCGCGAATTGGCTACATAGCAGAAGGTTTATTTTTAACTCAGCAGGCAATAGATGATTTAAATGCGAACTCGCCAAGTGGTACTTACCAAACTCAAAACCCTAAACCTGGAGACATTAAATATGCTGACATTAATGGAGATGGATTTGTTGATAATAACGATAGAACCGTCATAGGTAAGGGTAATGTTCCAGAAATCACCTTTGGTCTAAATCTTGGATTTAACTATAAGCAGTTTGATTTTTCAGCTTTATTTCAAGGCGCTGCAAATTTTGATATGTACTTATCTCAAGAAGCATCTTGGGCATTTTTTAATGGAGGAAAAGTATTTGATGAACATTTAAATCGTGCACAAATAGGTACTGATGGTAATGTGATTAATAGATATGCTAGTTATCCTAGATTAACATTGTCTGGAAATGCAGTGAATGAGCGTACTTCTTCATATTGGATAGTTCCAGGTGATTACCTACGTTTTAAAAACGTAGAAATTGGTTACACAATACCTGAGAAGGTTACCACTAAATTAGGGTTAGATAGATTAAGAATCTATTTAAATGGCAGAAATTTAGCAACATGGTCTAAAATAAAACACTTAGATCCTGAAAACCCTAATCAAAGAGGATGGTTTTACCCACAACAAAAGATTTATAATTTAGGTTTTAATTTGACATTTTAAAGATAATAATTATGAAAAAAATAAAAACATTATTTTTTCTAGTTGCAATTTCAATTCTACAATTTTCTTGTAGTACCGATGCAATAGATTTAAATCCACAAGGAGCAATTTCTTCAGATGTGGTTTTTACAGACCCTGCATTTGCAGAAACATACTTAAATGCAATTTATAATGGCGTTCCTAACGGATTTGAAGCGCCAATAGGTTGGTATATGCTAAGTGCTGCAACAGATGATGCAGAAAATTCATACCCATGGCCAGCTTCTAATACGTTATTTAATACGGCAAATATAACTTCGGTCAATTCCCCCTATAATGGTTTGTGGAGTAGTGCCTACTTTCAAATAAGAAGACTAAATAATTTTATTAAAAATTATGATGGATTAGAAGGTACTGACCTTGTTAATAATAGATTAAAAGGTGAAGCTCACTTTTTAAGAGCATATAATTATGCCTTATTATTAAGAACTTTTGGAGGGGTTCCAATTATAACGGTTCCTCAAGAATTAACAGATGATTTATTAGTAAGTAGAAATACAAGTGAAGAAACATTGAATTTTGTGGTTTCTGAATTTGACACTGCTGCTGGTTTCTTCGAGAATGCAGAGGATGCAGCAACAACTAGAGGTAGTTGGGATGCGGCTATGGCAATGAAAGGAAGAGTATTATTATATGAAGGTAGATATGCTGAATCTGCTTCTGCTTCTAAACGAGTGTTGGATAATACTTCGAAATCTCTTGATAGTGATTATCAAGATATATTTTTAAATGATGGTGCTTCTGAGGTAATTTTTGATACCCAATTTAAGGATCCAGATAAAACTCATTGGGCAAATTTATTTAATACACCAAAGTCAACGAGCGCGGTGAGCGGATGGGGAGGTAATAATCCTACCCAAAATTTAATAGATCAATATGAAATGAAAGCAACTGGTTTGTTGCCATCTGAAGTTGGCTCTGGGTATAATGCAAGAGAACCTTATGATGGTAGAGATCCTAGATTTGAAGCTTCAATTTTATATGATGGTTCAAAATGGAAAGGAGTAACATGGTATTTCAGACCGCGTGGTCATGCAGCAATATCAACAAGTGGAGATTGGACAAGAACTGGTTACAATATGAAAAAAATGATTCAGGAAGATACGGATCATAATCCCGGTGGAGATCAACATTGGGTTCATATAAGGTTAGCAGAGGTTTATCTTAATTATGCAGAGGCATTAATAGAATCTGGAACTAATTTAGATTTGGCCGCCAATGCTATTAATATTGTTAGATCGAGATCTAGTATGCCAGATATTAGCACAGGGAGTCAAAGTGAATTACGAGATAAAATGAGGCATGAAAAAAGGATTGAACTTGCTTTTGAAGAGCATCGATTTTGGGATATAAGAAGATGGGGAATTGCAGGAGATCCAGAAACACTGACTATTTATAAAGTTAATATGAATAGACAAGGAAGGTTAGTTGGTGATGGTAGAGCTATTTGGGAGACACGAAATTGGAATGCTCAAGCTGGCAAACTATTTCCAATTCCTCAATTCGAAATCGATAAGAATTCTAATTTAACTCAGAATCCAGGTTATTAATTATTTATAAATATTTAAGTTACTTTTTAACCCATTCTATTATTAAACAATATTTAATGGGTTAGTTGGTAATTTTATTCTAATGAAAAAATTACTATTATATTCTTTTATTTTTTTGTCAATCTACGCTTGTCGGGAAGGTTCTGATATGCCTATTCAAGAAAAGAAAGAAATAGCTGTAGCTCAAAAATCTTTATTTGATGTATTGCCACCAGAGAAAACAGGTATTTTCTTTTTAAATGAGCTTAAAGAGAATCTAAATAATAATGGTCTGTATTATGAGTATTATTATAATGGAGGAGGTGTGGCTGTAGCAGATTTTAATAATGATGGTCTTATCGATATTTATTTTGTTCATTCTACTGAAAGCAACGCACTTTACCTGAATACAGGTCAAATGAAATTTAAGAATGTTACAAAAACTTCGAACTCAGGAGGAGAATACGGTTTTGGAACTGGAGTGACTTTGGTAGATATAAATAATGACGGATTAATGGATATCTATTATTCTAAGTCTGGCAAAATTAAAGATGCGAATAAGCGTAGAAATGAGTTATTAGTTAATAAAGGTTGGAATGCAAGTGGGATACCAGTTTTTGAAAATCAAGCTAAAAAATACGGGCTAGACATTCCCGATTTTTCAACACAAGCAACTTTCTTTGATTATGACAAAGATGGAGATTTGGATATGTTTCTTATAAATCATGGTATCGAAGTTTACAATGAAAATAATTTAGAAAACTTAATCAAAAAAAAATCTACACATAGAGGTAATCGTCTTTATAAAAATAATAACGGAAAATTTATTGATGTTACAGACCAAGCAAAAATTATTAATAATATGATTGGTTATGGTTTGGGCGTGTCAGTCTCAGATTTAAATAATGATGGTTGGCCAGATGTTTATGTTGGAAACGATTTTTCAGAAAAAGATTTTCTTTATATAAATAATAAAAACGGAACTTTTCGTGAAGCTTCTTTAGAGGCTTTTAAACATATCTCTAATTTCTCTATGGGCAATGACATTGCTGATATAAATAACGATGGGTATTTAGATATTATGGCTGCAGATATGATGGCTGAAGATAATTTTTCGCAAAAAACGAGCATGAGTGGAATGCGTCCTGAAAAGTTTTATGAAAACACAAATTTAGGATTGCATCATCAGTATATGTATAACACATTACAATTAAATATGGGTGTGAACAAAAAAACAAATACACCCATGTTTTCTGATATTGCACAACTTTCTGGTGTATCAAGTACAGATTGGAGTTGGGCACCATTGTTTTTTGATATGAATAATGATGGGCATAAAGATTTATTTATTTCTAATGGAATTAAAGGAGATTTTAGAAACAATGATTTTATAAATTATAGAAAAGAAAAACAAGCAGAAGTTATAAAAAACAAGTATGTAGAACCTGAAAGTTATATCAATGATATACTCTCCAAAATGCCCTCTAGAAAAAAAGAGAATTATTTTTATGTTAATAATGGAGATTTAACTTTTAAAAAACTAAACGTTAAACAAAACGCTACAAATTCAAACGGAGCGGCGTATGCAGATTTTGATAATGATGGCGCCATTGATATTGTGGTTAATAATTCATCAGGAATTTCATATGTATACAAAAACAATACAAACACAAATAACTTTATAAAAATAAAATTAAAAGGAAATAAAAACAACATAAATGCTATTGGGGCTAGGGTAAAAGTGTACTCTAAATCAGCAAACCAAACTATTGAAAACCAATACACAAGAGGGTTTCAATCTGCAATGGCAGATGCCATACATTTTGGCATAAAACAAGATCAAATAATTGATAGTATTCAAGTTATTTGGAGTGATAATACCAGTTATTTTGTTAAAAGCATAAAACCAAACCAGACCATAACAATTTCTCATACAGAAAAGAATTCTATTGAAAATACGCTTCATGAAAAGCCTAAGATGTTTACTGATATCACAGAAGAATCAAATATAAATTTCATTCATAAAGAAAATGATTTTGATGATTTTAAGAGAGAAACATTGTTGCCGCATAGAATGTCTCAATTAGGTCCGGCTTTAGCAGTAGCAGATGTTAATGGAGATGGATTAGAAGATTTTTTTGTAGGAGGTGCTAAAGGTTCTGAAAGTGCATTATATCTTCAAAATGAGTTTGGAAAATTCACTAAAAAAAAGAGTGTATTTACTTCAGATAAAATGTATGAAGATGTTGGTGCCGTTTTCTTTGATGCAGATAATGATGGTGATCAAGATTTATATGTTATAAGTGGAGGTGCAGAGAATAAGCCTAATGATAAATATTATATAGATAGGTTATATGAAAATAAAGGACAAGGAAATTTTGTAAAAAACACAAATGCTTTGCCTAATGCTCTATCAAGCGGTTTACGAGTGTCTCCTTGCGATTTTGATAAAGACGGAGATATCGATTTATTTGTTGGTGGAAGAGTTTTACCAGGTTCTTACGGGCGTCCTGTTCAGAGCTATTTATTAGAGAATACTTCTAGTAATGGTATGATAAACTTTACAGATGCTACCAAAAAGGCTATTCCTGAAATGGTTAAGCATACTATGGTTACTGCATCCGTTTGGGCAGATATTGATAAAGATGGAGATAGTGATTTAATTGTTGCGAATGAATGGGGTCCAATAGAATTATTTGAAAATAATTTGGGAACTTTTAAGAATGAATCAAAAAAATATGGCCTATCAGAGCATGTTGGTTGGTGGAGTTCCATAGCAATAAATGACATCGATAATGATGGAGATTTAGATATTGTTGCAGGAAATCTTGGGTTAAACTATAAATATAAAGCAAGTTTCGAGACTCCTTTTTATATGTATTTAAATGATTTTGATGCCAATAATACCGATGATATTGTTTTGGCTTATAGTCAAGAAGATACAGTGTATCCCGTTAGAGGAAGATCGTGTGCTTCTGGGCAGATGCCCTTTGTTAAGGAAAAATTCAAAACATATAATAGCTATGGGTCAGCAAGTGTTAAAGATATTTATGGTGAAAAACTAATTTCGGGAATCACTTATAAATCGACCTATTTTGCTTCGGCGGTACTAACAAATGAAAATGGAAAATTCTTATTTAATCCATTTGAAAATAAAGCACAATTATCTTCTGTAAATAAAATATTAATTCACGATTTCAATAATGACCTCAAACAAGATATTCTACTGTTGGGAAATCTTTATGGCTCTGAAGTTGAAACACCAAGAAATGATGCAAGTTATGGGACTCTACTTTCTGGAAAAGGTTCTAATAATTTTGAAATAATACCTAATTACATTTCTAATTTATGGGCAGATGGAGACATTAAAGACGCCGTATTTATAAACATAGGAGCTAAAAAAGCAATTTTAATAGCTAAAAATAATTCCAAATTATCATTGATACTAGTAGGGTCTTTTTATAAAAAATTTTCAAATCAGAATACAAAATAATGAATAAAGCATCTTTTACATACCTCCTTATTTTCTCTTTCACTTATCTTTTTATGAGTTGTAATGAAGATATCAAGGCTACTGTTATTCTACCAGACCTAGAAATAGATTCAACGGTTACTAATTACACATCAAATTCCCCAACCAATTTAAATGTGGTTTATTTTATTCCTTCTGACAAAGACACCTTAGAGAACTATCAAAAGCGGATTTCGGGAATTATTTTACATACTCAAGCGTGGTTTAAAAAAGAAATGGACAGAAATGGTTTTGGAGAGAAAACATTTGGCCTTTTAGTAGATGATAATAACGCACAAAATGTTAAAATATCAGTTATAAATGGAAAAAACAATGCAGATTATTATCCTTATGAAGGGGGAGGAAATAAAGCAAATCAAGAGATTAAAGCATATTTTAATGAGAATCCTTCTGAAAGCACAAGTGCTCATACGGTAGTTTTCATACCAAGTAGAACAGGTGATAATGGTTGGAATGCAGGAGGTGTTCCTTTTTACGGCATTGGTAAATGGTGTTATGTGCTAGATTATAAAAACTTTGATATGCAAACCTGGCAAGATGGAAGTCAAGAAGGTAGTTCAAATTGGATTGGTGGCACTATTCATGAGATTGGTCATGCATTGAACTTACCACATAACCAACATAAAGTAACTGATGGATGGATCGCTATGATGGCTTGGGGTAATCATGAGTACACCAACAATCCAGAGAATGTACACCTTACAAAAGCGAGTGCTGCTATCTTAAATAATAACCAAATATTTAATAGAGAGCCTAAATCTGAATTTTATACCGAAATACCTTCGCATACAATAAAATCATTGCGAATATATGCAGATGATACGAATTTGTATTTAAAAAGCAAGTTTGATGTTTCTATACCTATAAACGCAGTAAATATATATAATGACCCTAAAACAAGTGATTCTGATAGTAATTACAATGCAGTAAGCTGGTCAACAACAAATATTATTCATAATGATAGTATTTCGTTTGTAATGCCTCTTGATGCCATAAATCAAGATTACAAACAATATCCTTTTGACCTAAGAGTTCGTTTTTGCCATACCAATGGTAACTTTTCTTTTGAAAGTTTTCAATATGAGTTTAAAAATGGTAAACCAGATATTGACATAAACAGTATTGATATTCAAGAGGTAGACAAATCTGCTTGGACAGTGGCTGAATTTTCATCAGAAGAAGCTTTAGGAGAAGGATCCGATAATGGATACGCAAAACACGCCATCGATGATAATAGTGAAACTTTTTGGCATACACAATGGAATAGTGCTCAACCGCCATACCCACATTCTATTACAATAAACCTAAATACAGATCAAACGATTAAGGGCTTTACACTATTGCCTCGGAGTAATAAATACAATGGTAGACCAAAAGAGATTAACATCAAGATAAGTACTGATGGTACAACTTTTGAAAATCTTGGGGATTTTACTTTAGGCGATAGTACTGTTAAACAAGTAATAGAATTGAATACTCCAGTAATTGCTCAATTTTTTAAGTTAACAGTTACTAGTGGTTATACTGATGGTAGTGGAGAAGTGGTGTTTTTTACACATATTTCAGAAATAAATATTTTTTAAATAATAATTAAAATAAATAAAAGATGGAGGTAGTAAATGAGAAAATATAATGAT
>CAXMOR010000061.1:0-28784 GCA_964195455.1 uncultured Acidimicrobiia bacterium | reverse complement strand
TCTTTAAAGAATTTAATAAATATGAAATAGACTCTATGTCAGATGAAAAAATTCAAGAATTTATTAATACACATAAATTAGATATAGTTAGTTTATTAAATAACTATTCTGAAAAATATTATAAGAAAAAAAGTTAAAATCAAAAAGTTTGTGGCAGAACATAATAAATACAATTTAATTATAGCAAAATAATCACTACAGCCAACACTATGTATAAATCATAGCACCCTGCGGGATGCTACGCTTCATACACTCAACGTTATGGGTTATTTGAAACCCAAACCTAACAAAAACTATTACAAACAAATTAAAATGAAAATGAAAAAACAACTTGTATTTATTTTAACAGCAATAGTAAGTTTAAATTGTTATTCACAAGTTTCTTTTGAAAAAGGTCACTACATTGACAACAATAATCAAAAAACTAATTGTCTAATCAAAAATATCGATTGGAAAAATAATCCAACGGAATTTGAATATAAATTTTCCGAAAATGGTGAATCTAAAAAGGTAACTATAAAATCAATTAAAGAATTTGGTATTGATAACACTTCAAAATACGTTAGAAGTACTGTAAATATTGATAGATCCAGCGAGAATACCAAAAAATTAAGCAATGATAAAAACCCTGCATTTAAAGAAGAAGAGCTTTTTTTAAAAGTATTAGTTGAAGGTAAAGCTACCTTATATCAATACATTGATAGCAACTTAAGGAGGTATTTTTATAATAAAGAGAACTCTAATATTGAGCAATTAATCTTTAAAAGTTATAAAACCACTGATAATAATGTTGGCGAGAATAATCGATTTAAACAACAGCTATGGGTTGATTTGAAATGTCCGAATTTCAAAATGAATAAAATTGAATATATAGAATATAAGAAAAGTAGTTTAGTGGAATTTTTTATTGAATACAGTAAATGCCATAATAATGAATTAATTAATTTCGAATCAAAACAAAAAAGAGATTTATTTAATTTGATAATCAGACCTCGTATAAATAGTTCCTCATTAACAATCCAAAACCCTATTTCTAATACTAAAGATACTGATTTCGGAAATAAAACGGGGTTTGGGTGTGGATTAGAGGTAGAGTTTATTTTACCTTATAATAAAAACAAATGGGCAATTGTAATTGAGCCAACTTATCAAAGTTTCAAGTCTAAAAAAACAACTAGTGTAAGCAATGTGTCCGGAGGTGTATTAATTGCTGAAGTTAATTATAGTTCTATTGAAATTCCAGTAAGTTTAAGACATTACCTTTTCTTAAATAATAATTCTAAAATATTTATAAATGCTTCTTATATATTTGATTCAAGTTCAAAGTCTTCAATCGAATTTAAAAGAAGTGACAATTCAAATTTAAATTCCTTCGATATTAAAACTCGACCCAATTTAGGTATTGGATTAGGTTACAAACAAAATGACAAATACAGTTTAGAGATGAGGTATCAAACAGATAGAAATGTTTTATCAAATTATACAGCTTGGGAATCGGAGTACAAGAGTTTTTCAATAATATTTGGATATTCATTATTCTAAAAACACCCCATAACACCGTATATAATTTATTGCTGGCTTCTTGCCTACTTACAAAAATTCTCACGGACTTTCTTGGTTGCTAATTATTTACTAAATTAATTGTTTGAAACACGCAACAAACCATACACAAAAATGTTGTGCTTCATTATGAAAAGCCACCGCGTAAACAGCACATTTGTTTTTTTTTGTCGACACGAAAGCCAATACTAAAAAACCAAAAGAGCTATTTTTTGCCAACGCTCGAAATAAAGCTAAATTTGATAAATTAATAACACCAGCCAAAGAGTGAGTAAAAGCGAAAGAATAACTGAGAATTTAGTCAGAGATTTGAAATACTACGAACAGGAAGAAACTTTTGTAGAAGAACAAAAAAGTCAAATTGAATTAAAACATCCAATTTATATTTCTTCAGGCTATTACATATTTTATTCTTTTCTGAATAGCATAAAATTCGGACACCATTTGTAGAAATTAGCCTTTTTAAAATACTTTTTATTTTCTTTTCCTTCAAAAGACAAATCATATTCTAATACCAATTTTTTAGATTCTCCTTTTGTTTAGAATCCCCAGAATAAATTTTACTGCATGTCCATTTTAGGGTTACTAGTTTTTTTTAATTGAATCTAGACTTTTAGTTTAGTTCTCAATCGAGTTTTGTACAAGTTTTGGATTCTTACCAAAGAATAAAATAAGATAATTTTAGACGCTAACTTTTTTTATGAGATTACCTTATTTATAAAGTTGTTAAATTGATTGTCACACTTGTTTATCTCTACAATTTTTATCGAATGCAATTAAATTAAAAAGTTCTCTCATTCTTGATCTTATACAATTTCCGTACCTTTCTTCTAAGTCATCTGCGTTGAGGTTTGTAGTGCTATGTGTTTTGATTTTATTCGTTACCAAACCATACAACTGATCTTTTACAAAAACTTTGTGAATACTAGGAAAAACAAAATAACTATGCTAGATAACTAAATCTGACTAATAATATAATATTGATTAAAAAAAAGTCAAAATATTTAACAGATAAGAAATGAAAATCTAGCAAATTGAAAACCCAAGTTTCCTTAAAAAGGATTAAGTTTTGTATTATAATATATCTTATATTTTGAATAGAAATTTATTATAAATCAGAGTACACACTTTGGTACACGGTTTAATTAAAATACAGCATTAAAGTGTAAATTTCACGTGTTTATGTTAAATTCATAACCCTGAGGTCACGGGTTCAAATCCCGTTCTCACTGCAAAACCTTTAAAAAACCAAGAACTTAATTTCTTGGTTTTTTAAAGGTTTTAACGACAAGGAAAACGATACCGATTCTTAGACTGGATTTCAAACTTATTAAAATAAACAACATTTTAGCACTTAAACTAACGATTTTTTTAAAGCTTCTAACTCCACTCCTAACCCATTAAACATATTTATAATACTACTTAATTTTAATTCGTGTTCTTCATATTCTTGTGTGTTGATACTGCACGTAAATTTCCATAACTCTAAAACTTCAGAAACAGGAACTTCATAAGATTGATAACTTGAATTGTCTGGTTTCAATAAAAAAGATTGCTTCTCTTCTATTTGATTATAAATTCTTTTATAGGTCATTCCATCGTCTTTTGTAACAACAATATAAGAGCACCCACTTTTTGCTTCTTTTATCTCTTCAACAAATTCTGCAACCACATACGAACCATCTTTCATTGGTAACATAGAATCTCCTTTTATTGGAAAAGCTCTGTGTTTGCCTGTAGGTAAAAAAGGTAGCTTTATTTTTTCTAATTGCTCTATATATTCAGGATCATCATATCCTAATAAATACCCTGCAGATGCTTTCGCTGAAATAACTTCAATCAAGTTCTCATTATCAGTATCAACCGTTATTGGAAATAAAACTCTTTTATTGCCAACTTCAATAAAAGAAACATCTTTTGCTTTTGTTAAATCGTTTTTTATAATAATGTCTATAGGAATATTAAAGTATGCAGAAAAGTCTATTAAAAAGTCTATTGTAGGCGAAGATCTGTTCTCTTCATAAGAACTTATTCTTGATCTAGTAACCAATAACTCCTCTGCCAAAGACTCTTGTGTTAACTTTTTAAGAGTTCTTAAATGTTTGATGTTTTTTGATAAATTACTCATAATGCTACAATATTGAGCAACAAATGTACGTATTTGTAGCTAATTTTACAGTGTGAAAAAAAATATTTTACATCTCGATTTAGATACTTTTTTTGTTTCCTGCGAACGTTTGATTGATAGCAGGTTACAAAAAAAACCTTTGTTAGTTGGCGGAACTGGAGACCGAGGTGTTGTTGCGGCTTGCAGTTATGAAACTAGAAGATTTGGTGTACATTCTGGTATGTCTATGAAAATTGCCAAAAAACTCTGTCCCGAAGCAATAACAATTAGAGGAAATACAAGTACCTATTCTAAATACTCCAACTTAGTTACAGAAATCATCAAAGAAAAAGTACCCATTTTTGAAAAAGCAAGTATCGATGAGTTCTATGCAGATCTTACGGGTATGGATGCTTTTTTCGGAAGCTATAAATACGCTTCTGAATTGCGTCAGCAAATTATCAAAGAAACAGGACTTCCTATATCTTTTGGAATGTCGCAAAATAAAATTGTTTCTAAAGTTGCTACTGGAGAAGCGAAACCAAACAACCAACTATTGATTGACAAGGGTTTTGAAAAATCATTCTTAGCGCCTCTATCAATCCGAAAAATCCCATCTGTTGGGACTAAAACATATCAAACTCTAAGAAACCTTGGTGTTGACAAAGTAAAAGTAATTCAAGAAATGCCTTTAGAAATGATGATCAGCGTTTTAGGTGCAAATGGAAAAACGATTTGGAAGCGTGCAAATGGAATTGATAATTCGCCAATTATTGCTTTTCATGAACGCAAATCTTTATCTACAGAAAGAACTTATAATAAAGACACGATTGATCTGATAAAATTAAAAGAAACCCTATTTGCAATGGCAGAAAACTTAGCATATCAATTAAGAAAAGGGGATAAATTAACGGGAACTTTAAGCGTAAAAATTCGGTATTCAGATTTTAATACGTATAGCAAACAGCTAAAGATCCCGTATACAAGTGCAGACCATATTATAATTCCTGCAGTTTTAGAATTGTTTAAAAAATTATACCAACGAAGATTGCTAATTCGGTTGGTAGGCGTAAAAGTATCTGATATTGTCAGTGGTAATTATCAAATTAATCTTTTTGATGATACTGAACAAATGCTAGATCTGTACAATGCTATGGATAACGTTCGTAATAAATATGGTGAATTAAGTATTATGAGAGCATCCTCAATGGGCGCAAAATCTATTGGCAGATTTAGCAATCCTTTTAACGGCGAACCGCCTTTAGTTTTAGCGCATAGAAAACAATAGTGCTATGTATATAAATTGCCACTCCTACTATTCGCTACGTTATGGTACGTTTTCTGAAATTGAGTTATTACAACTTGCCGTAGCAAACAATATTGATACGATTGCGCTAACAGATATCAACAATACTTCTGCATGCTTGAACTTTATTCAACAAGCCAAAAAACATGCGATTAAACCTGTTATTGGGGTTGATTTTAGAAATGGCAATACCCAGCAATTTATAGCACTCGCAAAAAATAATAATGGTTTTGAAAACATCAATAAATACTTATCTTCTTTTTTAGAGTCGAAAACTGCCATTCCTGATAAACCAAACTATTTAGAAGATATATTTATCATTTACCCTTTTGAAAAAGTATTAGAATTGAATCTTACTTCTTTTACTGAAAATGAATTTATAGGTATTTCGATTGCTGAGATTAATAAATTGCGTTTCTCCTATTTAAAAAAGTTTGAAGATAAATTGGTGCTTCAACAGCAAGTAACCATACGCAATAAAAAAGATTTTAATGCACATAGACTATTACGGGCAATAGATAACAATACTTTATTAAGTAAACTACCAACAACAGAAGAATGTTTAGCAACAGATACGATGCATTCTGCAACAGTATTGCAAGAATATTTTAAAGAATTTCCGTTTATTATTGCAAATACAAAATCTTTATTGCAGCGATGTACCATCAACTTTGGGTATAATGCAGAACGCGAAAATCAGAATTTACAATTGTACTGCAATGATTTTGAAAAAGATTGTAAACTATTACTGCAATTGTGTACTGACAAGATGCATAAGAGATATCCAAACCCCACGAAAAAAGTGCACGCCCGACTTCAAAAAGAATTAAAGGTTATAATCGAACTGAAATTTGTTTCCTTTTTTTTAATCAATTATGATATTATCAGCTACGCTAAAAAAAACAACTTTTTTCATGTGGGTAGAGGAAGCGGTGCAAATAGTATTGTTGCGTATATTATTGGCATTACAGATGTAGACCCTATTGAGTTGGATTTGTATTTTGAGCGATTTATCAATCCATTTAGAGCTTCTCCGCCAGATTTTGATATTGATTTTTCTTGGAAGGATAGAAATACGGTTACACAATATATATTTGATCGTTTCGACAATGTTGCCTTATTAGCAACTTATAATACGTTTAAATACCGGGCTGTTGTTAGAGAATTAGGAAAAGTATTTGGCTTACCGAAAGAAGAAATTGATAAATTGAGTAAAGGTGTTACTCAAAATAAGTTGGATGATATTTCTAAACTTGTTTTAAAATACGGAAAACTAATCGAAGGATTCCCTAATTATGTAAGTGTACATTCCGCAGGGATTTTAATTTTAGACAAGCCCATTCATTCTTATTCGGCAACTAGTTTACCTCCGAAAGGATTTTCTACGGTTCAGTTTGACATGAATATTGCCGATGATATAGGTGTTTTTAAGTTTGATATTTTAGGGCAACGTGGATTGGCAAAAATTAAAGATGCCTTACAAATTATCAAAGAAAATAACCCAACTGCTCCTGAAATTGACATTACAGATGTTGAAAGTTTTAAGAAAGATAAAAATATTAATAACCTTTTAAAAAGTGGTGGTGCAATTGGTGCATATTATGTAGAATCACCGGCAATGCGCGGCTTGATGCAAAAATTACAAACGCAAGATTATTTAGGTTTGGTCGCTGCAAGTTCTATTATTAGACCCGGCGTTTCTGGTTCTGGAATGAAAGAAGAGTTTATAAAAAGACATCGTTTTCCTGAGAAAAGAAAAGAAGCACATCCTATATTATTACAAATTATGCCAGAAACATATGGAATAATGGTGTACCAAGAAGACGTGATGAAAGTAGCGAATAAATTTGCAGATTTAACGTTGGGTGAAGCGGATGTTTTACGAAGAGGAATGAGCGGAAAATACAGATCTGTTGAAGAATTTAAAGCTGTTGAAGATAAATTTGTTTCCAATTCTAGAAAAAAAGGCCACGAAGACAAGTTGATATTTGAAGTTTGGAATCAGATTAAAAGTTTTGCCGGATATGCGTTTGCAAAAGGTCATTCTGCTTCTTATGCAGTAGAAAGTTATCAAAGTCTATTTTTAAAATGCTACTACCCAATCGAATTTATGACGGCAGTATTAAATAATGGTGGTGGTTTTTATTCGACTGAACATTATATTCATGAAGCAAAAATGTGTGGTGCAATTATAGAGTTACCATGTATTAATAGCAGCGATCATGCAAATAGTGTAAAAGGAAAAACGATTTATTTAGGGTTTGGGTATCTTAAAAATTTAGAGTTTTTATTAGTGCAACGGTTTTTAACGGAACGGCAATTGTATGGACCATTTCTTTCTCTAGATAATTTTATAGATCGCGTTGCAATATCCATAGAACAACTTACGGTTTTAATTCGCATTGATGGGTTTCGTTTTACAAAAAAACAGAAGACAAAACTACTTTGGGAGGCTACTTTTAAACTAAATACTACAAAAGCGAAGCACATACAACAACAAGTGAAATTGTTTCAATTGCAACATCAAAAATTTGAGATTCCAAAACTACATAGGCATTGGTTAGAAAGTGCATATGATGAAATGGAGTTGTTAGGTTTTACAATTCATGATTATTTTTCATTAGTTACCGATGCATTTAGTCCTCATATTAAAGCCAAAGAGATGAGCTTGTTTACCAATAAAAATGTTCTATTATATGGACAATTGGTATCTACCCGTTTCAATAAAACTTCACAAGAAAAACTGATGCGATTAAGTACCTTTATTGATTCAGATGGCAACTATTTTGATGCTGTTCATTTTACGGATGTTGTGCATTTGTATCCGGTAAACGGTATGGGGATTTATGGATGTTATGGAAAAATCACTAACAGATTTGGGTTTTGTAGTATGAATGTCATTAAATCTATAAAAATGAGTATTGCTGGAGACCCTAGGTGTTCATAAATCTCATAGAAAAACAGTAAACATACCTTCAACGCTGTGAAAAGAAAAAAAATAAGAACTGTAAAACACTACAATAAAAATGTATTGACTATACAATTTGGTTATGACAATAAAATAAAAACTTATTTAAAAACACTTAAAAATGTTTTTTTTGGAATCGAACTTTAGGCTGCTTTCATGTTGCGTTATCTTTAAAAAATTTAAGAATTGTTTTTAAACATCTTAAAGATAAAAAAGTAGATACAACTAGAGCTCAGTGTGCTAATTGCTTTTTTAATACCTATTCTTTAGAATTTACAGTATTTAATTATAAACTACATTACTTTACACATTCCTTGATTGTATCAAAATATAAACCTCCATAATCGTTTATTTTAACTTCCTATACGATGATTCTATCAATAGGCTCAAAGTTTTCAGTTCTTTATTCAATGATGATTTTATAATTTTATGTATTTATTACCTTATAAACGTTTTATTTAGGTTTTAGTTCATAAATTTGCAAATTAAAAAAATGCTATATATTATTACGTTAACAGTTTTAAAAACAACGTAAATGAAAAAGGCAAGAACTAAAGTAAAACTACCGGCTATGTTAGCAACACTTCAGGTATTATAGGATTGGTCTCTGTCATTTTAAGTTTAATCATCCCTACAAATAATTAATAATGGATAACACCAATCTTAGACAACAATATCAGTTAAAAGAAGAATCGCTCAATCTAAAAAAAGAAGTTTCTTATTATCTCTTTTTTTGGCCCTGGTTTGTAGGAGCAATTATCATTACCTTAACTACCGCATTTGTCCAACTGCGTTATGCCGATCGGATTTATGAAACCAACGCACAAGTACAAATTAAAAAATCTGATTCGAATCCCGCTTCCTTTTTGACGGGAGGTGCAGAGCTTTTTGGAGATCAAGTCAATGTCGAAAATGAAATCGCAGTGATTAACTCTCAGTATATTTTAAGCCAAGTCGTGGAACGGCTAGATCTGCAAACAAGTATTTATGTGAAGGGCAGGTTCAATAATAGCTTGCAAAATAATAAGGCGGTACCCTTTACGATTCAGTACAAAAAATCAAATCCATACAGATCTTGGCAATTAGAAGTTGCCAATAGCAAAGTTATCATCAGTGCAGATACTTTAAGTTATACAATTAAAAAAGATGAAATTTTAGACAACGATTTTTTCTATTTTCAACCCAAGAACTCGTTATTCTTAAAAGAGAGCACCTATCAAATTACATACACTTCTTTAAATAAAGCAGTTATTCAACTCAGAAATAAGTTAAAGATAACAACTGGTTCCGAAGGAGGAGAAGTAATAAACTTAAAAATAAACGGAAATAACAAACAACTTAACGAGGCTATTTTAAACACCCTTATCCAGTCAATATCAGAAGATCAAGTGTCTGATAAACGTGAAATATCAAATGTTAGTATCGCTTTTATCGACCAACGATTGGAGGGCTTAAGGCAAAGTATCGATACCATTTCTACCAATACTATTAATTACAAAATAAACAATGAGGTTTTTGAACCCGAGATACAAACGACCAATGCCCTTAGCAACATTTCCCAAGGACAACAGGAAGCTTTTTCTTTGAGCATACAACTCGAAATTGCCAAGCCTTTACTCAAACAACTGCGAGCCCAATCCAATTTCGAAATTTTACCAACTAATGTTGGTATCGATAATGAAAGTGTGAAAGAGCTGATTACAGCCTACAATACCGTGGTCACCCAACGCAATAATTTACTAGTAACTGCTGCCGAGCAAAACCCGATGGTCATAAAGTTAAGTCGCCAGTTGCAACAATCAAAGCTAACGATTGTAAGCGGTGTAAATCAATATATCGAAGGTTTGGAGATTTCTTTAAAAAACCTCCAGCAAAGGGAAAACCAAAGCCGCGGTTTGGTCGCCAGTTTGCCCAACAAAGAAAACACCCTTCGTGGCTATGCTAGAAATTTTAAAATTGCTGAGGAACTCTATGTATTTTTATTACAACGAAAGGAAGAGGCATCGATAAATTACATATCGGCTTTGGCTAATTTAAAGGTATTGAGTTATGGAGTGTCGAACGAAGGGCCCATTGCAATAAAAGGAAAAAGCATTTATATAGGCGCCTTGTTACTGGGTGCTTTAATCCCTTTTGGAATCTTATTCATTATGAAGCTGCTGGATACAAGAATAAATACCCGAGAAGATCTAGAAAAAGGCTTGAAAGGCATCAGTATTTTAGGAGAGATTCCCTTCGATGAAAACCTTACAACTGATGTAAAAGATAGCCGAGGGATCACCGCAGAATCTATCCGAGTCTTGCGTTCTAGTTTGAGTTTTTTACTTAAAAAAGAAACGAACAATGTCATCACGGTAACCTCTACCATCCAAGGGGAAGGAAAATCTTTTGTCGCTTATAACCTTGCAGCAAGTTACGGAGCTCTCGGTAAAAAAGTAATCTTACTAGGTGCCGACTTACGGAATCCTAAATTACACTCCCGCATCGGGATCAAAAAAGAAGGACCAGGTCTTTCTAACTATTTAAGTGACGAGAGCTTCAAAGACATCGATGATCTAATCATAAAGAAAAAGGGGGACCAAGAAGTAGATTACTTGTTATCAGGAGTCATTCCTCCCAATCCTTCGGAGTTATTGATGAGTTTGCGCATGAAAAATTTATTAGAACTGTTAAAAGAGCGTTATGATATTATTTTAATCGACTCTGCTCCTTTACTCTTGGTGAGTGACACGTCGGCTTTATTGCCATTATCTGACCTGGTGGTTTATGTTGCTAGGGCTCAATATTCCGATAAAGACATATTTCCTTTTATCCAAGACTTACTAAACGAACCCAACGTTCCAGCTTTCGGAATGGTTTTAAACGGGATCATTTCGAAACCTAATTCGGGTTATAAATTCGGATATCGTTACCGCTACAGCTCTTCTTATAACTACAACTATGGCTATGGCTATGGCTATGGCTATGGAAGTGAGGAATAGAGATTCACACGGGTAAAACCAATTTAAAATCAAAAGCAATTATAAAAGCAGAACAGATTGTAGAAAAATGGTTGAAGCTTTAAATAAGAAAGTTAGAAAAGCGATTTAAGTTTCGGATTCATAAACTTAATCAATAACAAGTCGATTACCAGGAAAAGTGACAGGGGCTTAAACCAAAGGTTATTCAACCATTTATGGAAGTTGAACGAAAGAATATATTGTGGTAATTTTGAGAAAATGAAGTTTTCAACAAAAGTTAAAGTGAAATTTATAATCGAAGAAAAACCTTTTACTAGGAATGTATAACTGCTATTAAAGCGGATTACTTAAAAATAAAATATAAAAATTCGGCGCTGTATTAAAACGAAAAGTTAGCGCCATTTTGTATGCTACGTTTCATAAACAAACCCCTTAGCACAAAATGAAGCAAAGCTTTAGTCAAAAGAAAAGCAGAATACAAAAAAGAATTTCTGAAAAGGAATTACGCAAGAAAAGGAAACTAAAAACTCTACACCTGATTTTATTTTTTTTTGAAACAAAAAAGTTTTCTTCCAAAACTGATTAGAATTATTAATCGTTAAGACACCGTTTTTACTGAATACCAGTAAACCGAATTATCGAAGATACTTTATGAATTCGATATTGAAACGACCAAAGAAAATTGCGGTAGTAACTATTGACATGATAAAGCCGTACAAAGATATTCAAAAGTGCGCAACGGATTCAGTGCAAACTAGTGGAGTTAAATATGTCGACAATAATGATAATGAATTAACAATAGATGCGTACAATACTTGCAGAAAATTGGAATTACAATTAGAACTGAAACCGAACTGATTTTACCTAACAAAATTTGTAAAGAATTAATGAATAAGACAATGGTACTTGAATTTAAAATAGAAAATTTTATAACGGAATCAAAAATAGTTCAACCGAATTAATTAAAAAGTAGAAATAAGTGGTATGGACAGAACCTTTTATAAAAAATTGCTACATTAGTCCACAAAAAAAGAGCTTTTGCTTTTTTTTCTTTACTTAATTTTCCTGACAGAAAATTATTCCTCACAAAATTGCAAATTTCTATACATAAATGCGCTAGCAATTATAAAAACTAAAATGATATATCATAAAAAGATTGTCATTGTACTACCAGCTTTCAATGCTGAAAAAACTCTTGAAAAAACCTTTAGAGAAATCCCCTTTGAAATAGTAGATGATATTATATTAGTAGATGATTTTAGCACTGACCAACGTTAGAAGTAGCGAAAAAAATAGGAATAAATAATATAATTCAACATCAAAAAAACAAAGGATATGGAGGTAATCAAAAAACTTGCTATAACAAAGCTTTAGCGTTAAATGCTGAAATTATTTTAATGTTACATCCCGATTACCAATATACACCCAAGTTAATACATTCTATGTGCTACTTGATTGCAAACGACGTTTATCCTGTTGTTTTAGGCTCTCGTATTTTAGGTCGTGGCGCTATTAAAGGAGGAATGCCAATATATAAATATTTGGCAAATCGATTCCTTACTCTATTCCAAAATATACTTATGCGTCAAAAACTTTCAGAATATCATACGGGTTATAGAGCTTTTTCTTCAAAAGTCTTAAAAGATATTGATTTCAATAAAAACTCTAATGACTTTGTTTTTGATAATCAACTCTTAGCTCAAATATGTTTTAAAGATTATGAAATTGCAAAAATAACTTGTCCTACCAAATACTTTAAAGATGCCTCTTCAATTAATTTAAAAAGAAGTTGCATTTATGGGTTAGGAGTTCTTCAAACTTCAATTCAATATTTTTTAGCAAAAAAATTCAATATTTCCTCTAAAATCTTTCTTAAATGAAAAGTTTAAAGATTCATGTTTCTATTATAATATTATTATTAATTAATTTCATTTTTTTTTATAAATATTCTTCAAGATATACAGGGTTTGCAATTCATATATCAACAATTTTATTAACTTTTCAATTCTTGGTTTTTAAGTTTAGTAATAAAGTTATTATATCTAATAAATTAAAAAAGATTATTTGTTACGGACTTCTTGGTTTTATTATGAGCTTAGTAATCATAAGCTATTTTACAATCCCTCTTGAATCTTTAAATGTAGATAGATGGAGTGTAATTTCATCTTTTTTAACAGAGTTTCACAATGGAAATTACCCTTATTACGCAAAATCTCATATGGGTAGTTACCCGGGTCCTATGCCAATCTATTATTTAATTGCATCTCCGTTTCATTTGATGGGTGAATTAAGTATACTAAGTTCTTTGGGGTATTGCATACTAACTGTCTTATTTATAAAAAAATTAAAGTAATTGAAAATATAAAGTTCTCACTTTTTTATATGTTTACGTCGCTTTATTTAATTTGGGAAATCACAACAAGGAGTAATCTTTTTACTTTTACGATACTAGTTTTATTAGTATTAAATGAATTTATAAACTTGAATAATAAGAATACATTAAAGTTTTATGGGTTAGCATTATTAACTGGTTTAATGTTATCAACAAGAAGTGTTTATATTTTACCCTACATGATCATTTTTTTATCGAGTCTAATTAATAAAGAAATTACTTTCAAGAAATTATTCTTTTTTCTATCAATTGCATTAATCGCATTTATATCTACTTTTCTTCCCTTTATGTATTTTTTCTCTAGTGATTTTTTTACAATGAATCCTTTTATTATTCAATCTTCATTTTTGGTTCCAAAATACTACACTTTTATTTTTATTCTCATATCAATATTATTGGCTTTTTTAGTAAAAAATAAAACAGATAAATTTTTCTATAGTGGCCTAAGCCTCTTTATTGCAATATTAATTTATGCCATTTATCATTTATTAAATTACGGATATGAAACGTCACACATTAGCAGCAAAATAGATATTTCCTATTTTATTTTCTGTATTCCTTTTTTTATAAAATATTTAATGGATAATAATAAAGATGAAAACAAAATTGCTAACACCGTATAATATTATAGGCAAATGTTTTTATTCCTTTATTGAAAAATATTTAAGTTCTAAATATTACTAGGAATAATAAAACTGAGAGAAATAGTAATTTAAATGTTTCAATTAATCAGATCATCTTTTGGTTGCAAATTGAACTATCTAATTGAAAATTTTTTATATTTCAATCACTTTATACTATAGCTGTTTTTTTGTGATGCTGTAAAAACATATTTTACAATTTTTTACTTTAACTGACATATTTACCGATTAACGTATTTTTTATAAGAATATTTTAAACTCGGTTTTAAAGTTACATTACTCTATCATTAAAGGACTTCAGTATAATTTTCATATTTTAAGCATACCCGTTTAAAGTTTTATAAATATTCATTCCTGCTTTTTAGTTTTTTGGCTTGATTTTAGCAGGCTATGTTGGTATAAATTTAAACTAAAATATTTGCTGTGTAAAAATTATGCAAAGAGTATTTTAAAAATTAAAAAGTATCGTATGAATCAAGTTAAGGAGAACAACACTGTTAAAGTAAATTACACTGGTAAGTTAGCGGACGGTCAAGTTTTTGACAGTTCTGAAGGAAAAGAACCGATAGAATTTACTTTAGGACAAGGACAGTTAATTCCTGGTTTTGAAAAAGGGTTAATCGACATGGAGCTGCATGAAAAGAAAACCATTACAATTTCGAAAGAAGAAGCGTATGGAGAAATCAATCAAGCCTTAATACAAGAAGTGAAAAAATCTGAACTTCCTCAAGAAATGGCTCCTGAAGTTGGTATGGGATTAGTTTCAAAATCTCCAGATGGACAAGAAATGAACCTTCTTGTAATAGAAGTTAGAGAGGAAAGTATTGTTATAGATGGGAATCATCCTTTAGCGGGGAAAGAACTGATTTTTGATCTTGAAGTGGTTGCAATTAAAGAGACCGAGATTTCAAAATAAAATAAATTAGTTATTTTTAAATAACCTGATAGCCTTTGTCAAATGCTTAATGAAGGCTATCAGGATTTTTGATATAAAACTTCAAGCAATCTACGAATACAGTTTACTTTATCATTTAACCCTTGTATAAAGAATAATACCTTTTCATTTTAAAACACTTTAACACATCTTAATCCATCAATTTTACTGTAATAAATCTAATATTTATATGTTATCTATATCCATACATACTTTCTAGTCTAATTATTAATGCCCTTAGATGCAGCATACTAGATCGGTTTTCCTATTGAAATTTACTGTATTTATCACGAATAGGTTGGACTAAAATTTTTGATTTTTAAAAAATTGAATATAACGGCTTGCTGTACTCCTATTTTAATATATAGGTATGTTTTTGTGTGTATATTTTAGATCGAGACATAAATAAGCTTCAATTCTAAGGGATAATACAATATCGCTGTAGATACCTATTTTCAAAAGTTAATTACATGCTATCATTTAAAATATTGGCATAGATTATTGTACTTTCTAGACTTATAAAATACCGAAAGAAAATTATGTAGTCTTCTAATCACAAAAAAATAGATTATTTATGCTATTAGATATTTAACGGACAACTCTTTTTTTTAAATACCTTGAATCTATTATAACTAAAAACCTTCTGACTTTTTTTGGTTATTTACTCGACTTCCTTTTCTTGTGCTTTCTATAATTGTTCTTTTTTTATGAATATAAAATTCAAATTCACTAAATATGTTGGTGTGTTTTTATTTTAATAACTACTTTAAAAAGAAGAAAAAAAAGAAGAAAACTGAAATCAACTTATAGATTGATTTAAGGACCTTTATTTAACTTTAAATTCAAAAAAATAATATCAGAAATTATTTCTTTATAGTCACACAAATTATTCTTCTAAAACCTATTTAAAAGAATTTAAAAACACTACAATTTCAGACAATTTATCATTTTCAAAATACAATAGAGATTCTTCTTTCAAATAATTAGAGCTATGCTAGATTTCAAAACAAAAAATAAAGCATCTTAAAAACACTTCTTAATTAAATTTAAATACCTATGAATCAATTATTTAATAATAAGGGTAGGAAAAACTACCCCTACATAATTAGGTGCTTAACCATAAATTAAATTATCTTAAGTATTATTAAGCAAACCATTAATTACAAAAACAGCAATTCATCACTCAAAGAAAAATTTAAAAAAACTTATTTGAGTGATGAATAATAAAGCTAGTACGATCATTTAAATACAGCAATAAGCGATCTATTCTCTGTTAAATTTAACATAGGTTGTCGATTAAAAAAAAATGACATTGACCTTAATTTTTAATTACGAAAAAAACTACCATAAATTAAAAACCAAACTTTTACAACTGCTAAGCTAAAGCCTTTATAAAATTATTAACCGAAACTAAAATCAATAACCAAACTAAATTATTATGCAAAACAAATCACTTTTAAAAAACAAAAATAATTCTATGATTTATTTTAATCACTCCCTATTTATAATGAGAAAAATCCATACAAATGGGGAATTAAAAATTTCACCATAAACAAGGATTGCCAACTATATATATTTCATATAGTTTTACATTTTATAATATAAATTCCCCAACTTAAAATAGATGAAATCATGAAAAACATTATAAATTCAATTTATTTAAAACTATTATTATTAATACTACTTAGTCAAACAATTAGTGTATCAGCGAATGTTTTAGACAATGGGCTAATTCAATTTGGAAATGGAAATCAAAATTCTATTAATCATCCATTACCGGGTCAGAGCACTTTTAGTAAAACTAGCGATATGGCTAGTTTAAAATTACTTTTAACTGATGGTCAACTAGAGAGGCATACCGAAATAAAATATTTAAACGGTGCAACCACAGGTTTAGATGCTGGTTACGACTCTGGAAGATATGGAGGGGGTACGGAGAGGTTCGCTATCAACTCTCATTTAGTAGCAGATAGTGATGGGATCGATTTTGGAACACAATGTTTACCTCCAAATAACTATGAAAACATGGTGATTCCATTAGCAGTTTATGCAGATGAGGATAAAACGATTATATTTTCTGCCATTTCAACTGACTTACCTAACGGTATAAATGTTTTTATAGAAGATAAAACATTAGCTACCTTTAAATTATTAGATACAAATAATAGTTATGAAGTAGTTTTAAATGAAAAAATTGCTGGTATCGGTCGTTTTTATATTCATACTTCAACTGTGAACTTGTCAGAAGGCGAAGATAATATCGCTATAACAATCACGGCTCCGGAAACAATAACGGTAGACTGCGGAGCTAGCTTATTGCCTGCGAATACTGGTGTGGCAACAACGACAGAAAATAGTACTGCATCTGATCCAATTAGTATTACGTATGAAGACACTGAATTATTGACTGTTTGTGGAGGAAACTTTACACGAATCTGGACTGCAACAGATGCGTCCGACAATGCGATTTCAAGTACACAGATTATTACAGTAAACCCTGCTGCTTTGCCCAGTATGACAGCGCCGAATGCAATTGGAGCCTCGGGAACTTGCGGATCATTACCGGCACCTAGTAAGTTGCCCTTTACAAATGGGTTAAGTGGTGGTTGTCTATTGAGTGGCTCCTCTTTTGATTCTACATTTGCTTTGGTAACTGACACTAATGGTGAAACTTATAAAGAGACTTGGACGGCGAAAGATATTTGTGGAAGAGTGATTGCATCAGTATCACGATCGGTAACAGTTCTTCAAAACATGGGTGGCCTTGAATCTCTTGTATTCTTTTCTTCAAAAGGAGCTATAGTTAATACAGGTATCTCTACCATTAAGGGAGATATAGGCACAAGCGTTGGAGCAATTACAGGTTTTGGTTTACCCAGCGAGCTAAATGGAACTATCTCTTTTGCAAATTCGGTGACTACTAAGGCTAATAAAGATTTACAAAACCTTTATATTCAATTAAGTAATGTTCCAGTAACGGTTATGGACCATGCTCCTGTATTTGGAAATGGAGAAACGCTTAAAGCTGGAGTCTATTCTACAGCTGCTGCTGGATCTTTGGTAGGGAACATTACCTTAGATGGTCAGAACAATCCAAATTCACTGTTTCTTCTTAAGTATAACGGTGCTTTTTCTGTCGCTGCTGCTTCAGAAGTTATTTTAATAAATGGTCAAAAAGCATCTAATGTCTTTTGGATCGCCGAAGGGGCTATTTCGGTAGGAGCATCAAGTACTTTAAAAGGGACTCTTTTAGCTCATACAGGCGCTGTTTCTTTGGGAGCAGGATGTGATTTAGAAGGTAGAATGTATTCTACTGCAGGCGCTGTTAGTATAAATTCAGTAAATGCTCATTTACCGAGCGGAAATAGTTCAATTCCAATTATTCCTATAAACCGTTCTGCATATGGAGAAGATCTTTTAGGAAGTGTTGCTAATTTTGCGATTTATAGTGGAGCAGGCGCAATTTCTAACACAGGCGCTTCAGGAGTCATAGGAGATATAGGAAGTAATGCAGGAGCGATCACTGGTTTTGAAACCTCTGCTACTTCATTGATTAATAGTGTTTATAATGCTAATGCAGTTACTGCAAAAGCTAAAATAGATCTTAATGATGCGTATCAAACACTTGCTTCGATGTCTGGAAAACCAATTTCACCAGACCTCGCGGGCTTAACATTAACACCAGGCGTATATAAGGTAGCTGCCGCAGGGACCTTAACGGGTGTTATTACGCTAGATGGACAAGGAGATGCGAATGCCGTATTTGTTATTAAATTTGGAGGCGCCTTTTCAACAGCCGCACAGTCAAGAGTTCATTTAATTAACGGAGCAAGTTATAGCAATGTATTTTGGGTAGCAGAAGGAGCTATTTCAATGGGTGCTTTAAGTTTTATGAAAGGAACATTGATTGCCCATAACGCTGCTGTTTCACTAGGAGCTCGCGGGAACCTAGAAGGACGAATGCTGTCTAATCTCGGCGCTATTAGTTTTAATACTGGGGTAGCATATATAGAGTCCCTTAGTTGTATGGATAGTTCAGCAGCAGAGAGAAGTAAATCATCTGATAGTAAATTAGCAGACACGCCAGTCGAACTGGAAGCGACCACGTTAATGGCGTATCCAAATCCATTCATGACTTACACTACAGTAAGGTTTACAACGCCTTATACGGAGTCAGATGCGAGCTTAGTACTTTATGATTTAAGAGGCGCTATGATTCAGGTTTTATATACTGGAAATACAACAGCAAATCAGAAAAAAGAAGTAAAGTTTAATAGACAACACTTATCACCAGGAGTTTATTTCTTCAGATTAACGACTTCCAAAGAAGGGAAAAATGTTCGAGTGATTATAAAGTAAAAAAGAGTTTTACAATTTAATTAAAAGTACAAGAGGCTTTCTTTTATTAGAAAGCCTCTTTTTTTGTGCACTAAATATAGTTGATTGCTTGCTCTATATAAATAAGCAATATCAGAGGTATCTCACCTCTAGGAGCGATCTCTAGAAAAATCAACAAGGTTACACCAAGATGATAATTATCACTTGAGCTCTTGAGATGATTAGAACGTTTGGCAAATAGTTTTTAGAGGATTTTTACAACTTATACAGATGGTTACAATAAGATAGATAGCCAAATTTGAAGTAATTTCTAATTCGTCTTTTAGCAACAAAAAGTAGAGGGGGTTTCTCGAGGTTTATTTTAATGAATAGCTCACTTTATTAATACTATTGGTTATAAAGTTTATCATTAAATCTTCTTTTAGTTTTAAAAACTAAACCAGCCATGACCCGTATAAAAATTTATAATTTAATGGCCATCTTGGCATTTTTATAGGTGAGTGAAAAAACAAAAAAACAGATCGAAATCAACTTATAAATTCTAATAATAATCTTCACTTAAACCCAATACAACAAATCATTACGTTATACTAAAAGAAATTGATGCTCTAAAAGCTATTTAAAAGGATTATACCAGGGGTTGTTTCAGACGATTTATCATTTTAAAAATACGGCAAAAAGTCTTCTTACAAATAATTTGAGCACTATTGGAATTCAAAAAAATAAAAGGATAAAATAAAAACATCTTTTAGCTAAATTTAAAACACTAAAAACAAATACATTAGAAAAAGGGGTAGGAAAAACTACCCCTGTATAATTAGAACATGATTATAAAATAAGTTAAACTTACAGTAAGAAGATTAATCAAAAACGAAAAAACCTCAATTATATTAAAACACAATTTAACCAGGAAGTTCTTAAACTATTATAATTAAAAGAGTTTTCATCTTCTGTTAATAAATACAAATAATTAAAAAATAAAATGGCCCTTTATTATTATGTACTTATTGTAATTTATTGCGTATTACTTATCACTTTTTTTTTAAAATTAAGTGACAAACAATTAAGAACTAAAGCTGAAAGGAAAAGATATCTATCTTACTTAGCCTTTTTTATATTTGTAAAATTGATAACTGAAATACTCATTTTGAGTTTTGATATTCAAAGTTTAATGTTTGTTTATCCTCTTAGAAGTGCTGGTGATTTTTTTATTTTATCTCATTTATTCTTTTATTCTTTTACTACTTCTAAAAAGAGGAAGTTTTTAATCGGAATTATGAGTCTGCTTCTATTTCTAGATGTTATAATTGTATGGTTTAATAATAAGTTTTTATCACCAACCAGAATATTTTATGATTTAGCCATCGTTTGTACGATAGCTTTCCTTTTGGTAAAAGATTTAAAAAACAAATACCCTAATCTAAAGGTCATTATTTTCCCGCTTTATTGCAAAATCAAGAAGTTAGGCACTCCTAATTTCACCCCTAAAAAAAGAAAAAAACTACTTCTAACTGCGATTAAATCGGTTAATAATTCAAATGTATCTTTTAATCAGATCAATAAATTCTAATGCAATCCAAAAATAGCAAATCTCAAAAATTAACAATGACTCTTAATCGAAAATTATCTAAACGTGAAATTGAGATTGTAAAATTCATTTGTTTTGAACACACCAATCAGGAAATTGCGAACAAATTATTTTTAAGCAAACGAACTGTAGATGGTCACAGGCAAAGAATTTTAGAGAAAATTGGTGCAAAAAACACAGTTGGTTTAGTAATCTATGCAATCCAAAACAATATCCATTCAATGCCTTAATTCACTTTACGGTATAACTATATAATTTTTAAATTTATAATCTAAAATAAGCAAAGTAGAGTCTGGTAAGAACAAATGCAAAAAAACAAAATCCAAGAGAATACCATTCTTACTCTCAATAAGCAAACTGGTAAAATCTTGAAAAGTTAGTGAGCATATTTATTTATAATGCCACATCCTTTAGAAATTGATAAAGAAAATAGTGTCTGGGTTGCAGATATAACTCTACATTAAATTTTTTAGATTAAATCAAACGAGATCTACATTTAATGTTAAGAGAAGATAAAATTCAAAGTAATGAAAGCAAACTGCTCTATGAATTACAGAAAAGAACGAAACCTTATTGATGGATTAATTTTAAATTCTTCTTTTTAGATGTCAATCAATCAAAATTAGAGAAAACACTTACTGTATTTGCTGCAAAAGATATTTAAAGAGTCTCAATTTATACGATGATTAAAGGGGCTCTTTCACCTTTATCAGCTATACTTAAAGTTTTCATAAACAATTATTATGATGATGGGGTTTCAATTTGGATTCGAAATCTATAAAAGGCTTTTCAACATACTTTTAGTGGTTAATAATAATTTCAACGGCTCAAAAAAAATCAATCCTAAAAATCCTACTTTGATATTACATTCTTGAAACTCTATTAAAATATCAAAATATTCAAAAGGAGAAATGTCAAACGATAATATATTAAATATTGAAGACTTTAAAGAGTTAGAAGAAATTGGGTGATATAATTATATTATTGACAATGCCGAACATGACATCTTTTTATCTCCTAAGACATCTAGAAAAGTAGGTTTTGATACATGTTTTCTTGACTAGCTAACACTGATTTCAAGAAATTACTATCATCAACAAAGTATATAGCAATTAGGTCGACCGGAAATTCAGATAAGATCAATGCTATTTACCAACATCAAAAAATCTTTGATTTATATTTTAAGAATGAATAAATTAAATACAACATTTTGGATCAAATCTGCGCAAATTTTATATTCAGATTCACCGTTATAGAAATTGCATAAAAGATAAATAATATAACATAACAACCTCTATCATAAATTACTAGTTCGAATTACCCTCAGAAAACCCTGCTAATTTCTCTCTATTTCGTTTTCTTTTCACTAATTTAGACCTAACGAACGATACGAATTAAATACAAATACATTCGGAAAAACATCCATCTATGACTAAAAAAGAAATAGTACCATTCTTATTTGATATACTTCTTTCGGATCGCACTCGTGAAAAAACTGAAAAAATAATTCTCAAAGTGGCGATATTTAGTTTTTTTATCCATTTAGCGATAATCTACTTTATCAAACTCGATATTACAGACTTTCAAGCAACCTCAGAATTACTAAAAAACCCTATATCAGCCATTTACACACCATTTTCTTTTATTCTTATTTACGAAGTTTATCTCTTGATTTACTACTTACCAAAATCGTTTACAAACTATATAACCAAACAATACGAAATTATTACACTAATTATTATCCGTAAATTATTCAAAGATTTATCAGCTTTAGAACTTTCTAAAAATTGGTTTGAAATTAAAGGAGATTTGCAATTTACGTATGATTTAATCGCTTCTCTTTTACTTTTCTATTTAATATTCCTTTTTCAAAAACAGGGAAAACTAAAAGCTATTCAGCAACCAGGAATTAAAAATATCATTGAAAAATTTGTTAAAAAGAAAAAGTTAATAGCTGTTATTTTAGTGCCTTTATTTTTTATTATTGCTTTATATACACTTATAGATTGGTCTGCAGGAATTTCAATTTCATCTAGTAAATTACCAACATTTGAAAGTATCAATAATCTATTTTTTGATCAATTTTTTACAGTACTAATTTTAGTAGATGTGGTATTACTTTTAATTTCTTTCTTTTATACTGACCAATTTCATAAAATTATCAGAAACTCTGGGTTTGTAATTTCAACAATTTTAATCCGAATGTCTTTTGGTGTAAGTGGATTAATTAGCACTATTTTAATTGTTGTCGCTGTTCTTTTCGGATTAGCAATTATAACAATTCATAATAAATACGAAAAAAACTAACGCATCATTGAGTATAATAGATGAATCCTTATACGTTAGAAAGGAGGAAGTCATCCCTCCGAAAGCACTACGGATTAACACGTAAAAGGTTTTTAAAATAACTTTTTTTTATTTAAATCAGACTTTACGAACCTAAATAATTTATGATAAAAGCACTTAAATATTAAGTCGGTATTTATGCTGTTTTATTGAGAGTAAAATAAAAGCACTCGAAATCGAGCGCTTTTATTACTATTTATGTACTCTAAGTTTTTAGATATTTTTAGCTAACCAATCTCCTACTTCCATAGTTCCGTGGGCTTTTCCACCATCTGCTAAATCTTCAGTAACAAACCCTGCATCTAATGCTTTATTTACGGCATTTCTAATTGTTTTTCCTTCTTCGTGTAAACCAAAGTTTTCAAACATCATTGCTGCAGATAAAACAGTTGCCATTGGGTTTGCAATGTTTAATCCTGTTGCTTGTGGGTACGAACCATGAATAGGCTCAAACAAAGCATTCTCTGTCCCTACAGAAGCCGAAGGCATTAGTCCCATAGAACCAGAAATTACAGAAGCCTCATCCGTTAAAATATCTCCAAATAAGTTTTCAGTAATTAACACATCATAACTATTTGGCCATTGAACTAAACGCATTGCAACGGCATCTACAAACTCATAAGACACCTCAACGTCTGGGTAATCTTTTTCCATTGCTTGCACTGTTTCTCTCCATAATCTTGACGTTTCTAAAACATTCGCTTTATCTACACAACACAATTTTTTAGAACGAGTCATTGCCAATTCAAAACCTTTTATGGCTAATCGTTGTACCTCAGCTCTTGTGTATACACAATTATCAAATGCCGTTTCTCCTCCATCTCTTCTACCCTTTTCACCAAAGTAAATTCCTCCTGTTAATTCACGTAAAAAAACCAAATCAGTTCCTTCTATTCTTTCTCTTTTTAAAGGAGATTTGTCCAATAAAGAAGGAAATGTAAAAGTTGGTCTTACATTTGCAAATAAGCCTAATTTTTTACGCATTTTTAACAATCCTTGCTCTGGACGCACTTTTGCCAAAGGGTCGTTATCATATCTTGGGTGTCCAATTGCACCAAATAACACAGCATCTGAAGCTACGCAAATATCGTGCGTTGCATCCGGATAAGGTTCACCAACTGCATCAATTGCAGCAGCGCCGGTTAAAGCTGGTTTCCAATTAATTTCGTGATTGAACTTTTTTGCGATAGCATCAGATACTTTTACAGCTTGGTCTATTACTTCGGGACCAATTCCATCTCCTGCTAATAATGCGATATTTAATTTCATTTTTTTATTTTTTTGACTGTTATCTATTGACCGTTTGTAAATAAATAGTTTATAATTTTTCGTCTTTTATTTTATATTTCAACAAATTTCGAGTCGCTAAATAGCAATTTATATAATATTCAACATTTTTTCTGCAGCTTTAATTGCAGATACTGTTTGATCTGAATCTAAACCACGTGTTATAAATTCGTTTTCTTCTCTTTTCCAAGTAATAATAGTTTCACACAGTGCATCTGAATGACTCCCAGGAGGAATTCTTACTGCATAATCGATTAAATCTGGTAACTCTTTTTTACTATGTATTTGATACAATTTACGCAAGGCATTCATAAAAGCATCAAATTGTCCATCTCCCTGCGCATGTGCTTCATACGTTACACCTTCTACCTTTAATTGCAAAGTAGTAGAGGGTTTCATCCCTTTTGCATGCCCTAACACATAGTTTTCTACAACCACACGTTTTTCTATAGTATCACTGTCTAAAACATCAGAAATAATATAAGGTAAATCTTCTTGAGAAACGACTTCTTTTTTGTCTCCTAATTCAATAATTCTTCGGGTAACTTTCTTTAATTCTTCATCATTTAAGCTGATACCTAAATCTTGTAAATTCTTTTGGATATTGGCTTTTCCAGATGTTTTCCCTAATGCATACTTTCGCTTTCTACCAAAACGTTCTGGCATTAAATCATTAAAATAAAGATTGTTTTTATTATCTCCATCTGCATGAATCCCTGCTGTTTGCGTAAAAACATTTGCACCTACTACGGGTTTATTTACAGGAATTCTAAATCCCGAAAAAGTTTCAACAAGCTTACTAACTTTATGCAACGCTTTTTCATTCACTGTAATTTTAAAGTCCTTTAGAAAGTCATTAATAACAGCAATAACACTAGCCATTGGTGCATTTCCTGCACGTTCACCCATTCCATTAATGGTTAAATGCAATCCATTTACACCTGCTTTTACAGCTTCCATAACATTTGCTACTCCTAAATCGTAATCATTATGACCGTGAAAATCGATATGTGTAGATGGGTATTTCATTCTAACTTCAGTAATAAAGTTAAATGTTTCATCTGGTGTTAAAATCCCTAAAGTATCCGGTAATAAAATGCGTTCTACATTCTGGGCTGTTAAGAAGTCTAAATATTCAAAAACATAAGCTTTAGAGTTTCGCATTCCGTTAGACCAATCTTCTAAATATACATTGGTTTTAATAGTATGTTTCGCTGCTAATTCAATAGTAGTTTTGATATCTGCAAAATGTTGCGCTGGTGTTTTTTTAAGTTGATGTGTTAAATGGTTTAAAGAGCCTTTGGTTAATAAATTCTGAACTTTAGCGCCAGCATCTATCATCCATTCGATTGATTTTCCCCCATCAACAAAAGTTAACACCTCTATTTTATCTAAACAATTCTTTTCAGAAGCCCAAGAAGTGATTTTTTTAACAGCTTGCAATTCTCCTTTAGAAACACGAGCGGATGCAATTTCTAAACGATCTACTTTTAATTCTTCCAGTAATAGTTTAGCGATTGTTAATTTTTCAGAAACTGAAAACGACACTCCTGATGTTTGCTCTCCATCACGCAGTGTAGTATCCATTATTTCAATCTTTCTACTTGTCATACCTCAACCTTAAAAAATATTTTTAAAATGGTCTTGTTTGAGCAAAAGCTGTAATCTCATTTTCGATATTTTTTAAATAATCGATATCATCAAAACCGTTTAACATATTGTCTTTTTTGTAGGTATTAATTACAAAAGATTCAGATTCACCTGTTGCTTCTAAAGTTACTTTCTGATTTGGTAAATCAACTTTAATTGCAGTTTTTGGATCTGCCATAATTGCTGCAAACAAAGTATCTGCAAATTCAGCTGATACTTGCACTGGTAAAACACCTACATTTAAACAGTTATTTTTAAAGATATCTGCAAATGCTGATGAAATTACACAACGTAATCCAAAATCATATACAGACCAAGCTGCGTGCTCTCTAGAAGAACCAGAACCAAAATTCCTACCTCCTACTAAAATTTTAGAACCTGCGTAAACTTCCTTATTTAAGGGAAATTCTGCTTTTGGAGTTCCGTCTGAATTGTACCTCCAATCACGAAAAAAATTCACATCAAAATCAACACGCTCTGTCGCTTTTAAGAAACGAGCAGGAATGATTTGATCTGTATCTACATTCTCTATTGGTAATGGATATGCTGTGCTTGTTAATACTTGAAATTTATCGTAAGCCATTATTTTCTTTTTTATAAGTTAGCAGTTAAGATTGCTCTAGGATCTGTAACAACTCCTTCTACTGCAGATGCTGCTGCTACTAAAGGAGATGCTAATAAGGTTCTAGATCCTGGTCCTTGTCTTCCTTCGAAGTTTCTGTTTGATGTTGATACCGATAATTTTCCTGCTGGAATTTTATCATCATTCATTGCCAAACAAGCAGAACAACCTGGTTCTCTTAATACAAAACCTGCAGCGTCTATAATTTTATCTAGACCTTCTGCTTTTATTTGATCTACTACTTTATGCGAACCTGGTACTAACCAAGCTGTAACATTCGGTGCCTTTTGTCTTCCTTTAACAATCGAACAAAACCCTCTAAAGTCTTCTATTCGTCCGTTTGTACAGGAACCTAAGAATACAAAATCAATTTCTTTACCAATCATAGAATCACCTTCATTAAAAGACATATATCCTAAAGATTTTCTGTAAGTTTCTACACCACCTTCTAAGCTTTCTGCTGTTGGTATTGATTTTGTTACGCCCATTCCCATTCCTGGGTTTGTTCCATAAGTAATCATTGGTTCAATATCTAACGCTTCGTACGTATACTCAACATCAAATTCTGCACCTTTTTCCGTATATAACGTTTCCCAATATTTCATGGCTTTATCCCAATCTGCTCCTTTAGGAGTTTGAGCGCGCCCTTTGAGATATTCAAAAGTTTTTGCATCTGGAGCAATCATACCTCCACGTGCTCCCATCTCTATAGATAAGTTACACACAGTCATGCGCCCCTCCATAGACATATCTTCAAAAACATCTCCTGCATATTCTACGAAATAACCTGTAGCTCCAGAAGTTGTTTGTTTTGCAATGATGTATAAGGCCACATCTTTAGCAGTTACTCCTAAACCTAATTTACCATTTACGTTGATACGCATTTTCTTAGGTTTTGGCTGCATAATACATTGTGTAGACAATACCATTTCTACTTCTGATGTACCGATACCAAATGCGATTGCACCAAAAGCTCCATGCGTAGATGTATGAGAGTCTCCACAAACAATTGTCGCTCCAGGCAGTGTAATTCCGTTTTCTGGACCAACAACGTGTACAATTCCATTATTTATATCTCCTAAACCCCAATGAGAAATACCATGCTTTGCAGCATTTCTTTCTAAGGCGTCTAATTGATTTGCAGATAAGGCATCCTCTACTGGTAAATGTTGATTTATAGTCGGCGTATTGTGATCTGCAGTTGCAAATGTACGCGCTGGATAAACTACTGAATTACCTCTACTTTCTAATCCTAAAAATGCTACAGGACTTGTAACTTCATGAATAAAATGACGGTCTATAAAAAACACATCAGGGCCTCCATCAATTTTTTTCACAACATGCGAATCCCATACCTTGTCAAACAATGTTTTGCTCATATTCTTCCTTGAATTTTATATACTGATTTGTTCATGCGAACAAAATTAGATGATTAATTATTTACACGTTTTGAAAATGCGTATAAACTACTTTTTTCAAAACTATATTTGAAACGCTAAAGTATCTGATTGTTAATTTTTTACGCATTCTTAAATTGTGATGCTCAAGCTAGATTTTAAGGCAATAGATCGTACAATTTTAACAAATTTTTAGACGAAGAATTTTGTCAGGTTACTTTAATCGGTCTTTCATGTATTCTACATTGGTTTTGCCATGAGGTTTTGGCTTGCCGTGGTCATCTAAATTCACCATGACTATTTTTTCGATCGTTATGATGGTATCTTTGGTCATCATATTCCGCACTTCGACTCGTAATGTGATGGAGGCCGTTCCAAATTTGGCGACTTCAATGCCAATTTCGATAATATCACCTTCTTTGGCTGAAGATTTAAAATCTATTTCGGTAATATATTTTGTGACTATTTGAGAATTTTCTAACTGAACTACGGTGTACAAAGCAGCTTCCTCGTCAATCCAAGCTAAAAGCCGACCTCCAAATAAGGTGCCATTGGGGTTTAAATCTTCTGGTTTCACCCATTTTCTTGTATGAAATCTCATTGCGTTTTATGTTTATACTGTAAATAAAAATGGTTCCTTAACGGTTTCATCTAAGTTAAATGCGCAATCCCCAAAAGAGTTGAAATA